>CAZYWO010000110.1:0-6379 GCA_964651095.1 uncultured Oscillospiraceae bacterium
ACATATATTAATCAAGGACTTCCGCCAGGACCGATATGTTCACCGGGAATAGCGTCAATTGAAGCTGCCCTGAATCCGGCAGATACGGATTATCTGTTTTTTGTTCTCAGTGAAAAACTGGACGGCACATCAAACTTTTCAGCAAGTTACGATGAGTTCTTAAAGAACAAAGCTGCTTATGACAAGGCGTACACAGCAGCACATTAGACTGATAGGATAAAAAATATTAATAACAATTAATAATAGTATATTATGGAAAGAAACATTACTAATGATTTAGTAACTGAATATATAAACAGCTTTTATACACCTGTTTCTTCTGAATTTGAGGCCCTGAGAGCTAAAGCGGAACAAGACAGAGTGCCGATAATATTAAAAGAAACAGAAAGTTTTCTTGATGTATTACTTAAAATTATCGCTCCAAAGCGCATTTTGGAAATAGGATGTGCAGTGGGGTATTCTGCTATGTTCTTTTCTAAATGCTGCGGCGCAGAAGTAATTACCATAGAAAAAGATTGTGATATGGTGGTTCGCGCACGGGAAAATATCGAAAAGATGGGTTTTTCAAGGAAGATAAAAGTAGTTGAGGGCGACGGAGAGGAATGTATAAAACAGCTTATTGAATCAGGTGAAGATAGTTTTGATATGGTTTTCATCGATGCAGCCAAAAGCCACTACAAACGATTTTTAGAGGCTTCATTAGATATTTGTGCAGACAATGCTGTTATAGTTTCTGATAATGTACTGTTCAAAGGAAGGACAGTTTCCGATATATATGATCCGACAGGAAAACATAAGACCAATATAAGAAAAATGCGCGAGTATGTGGAGTTTATCACTAAAGACGAGCGCATGGATACTACCGTAATTTCCTGCGGAGATGGATTATCGATAAGCAGACTTAAATAGACTGTAATCTATAATAACCGAAAAGAAAGACCTATACAGGAGAATAAATGAAAAAAATAGAATTATTAGCTCCCGCAGGAGATCTTGAGAAGCTAAAGATAGCGGTTCTTTACGGTGCAGATGCTGTTTACTTCGGAGGAGAATTATTTTCTCTAAGAGCCGGAGCAGGGAATATGACCCTCGATGAAATGAAGGAAGGCATTGAATTTGCTCATAAGATGGGAGTCAAATGTTATCTTGCCATTAATATTTTTGCTCATAACGAAGATATTGAGCCGCTGAGAGAATATCTGAATAAGGTAAAAGCCTTCCATATTGATGCGTTCATAGTAAGCGATCCGGGAATTGTGACGCTTATTCAGGAGATCATACCTGATGGTGAAATACATTTAAGCACCCAGGCTAATATGACTAACTATCAGACAGCCAGATTTTGGCATAAATTAGGCGTCAAGAGAATTGTACTGGCAAGAGAACTCACTTTTAATGAAATATCTGAACTTAGGGCAAAAACTCCCGAAACCCTGGAGTATGAAGCATTTGTTCATGGCGCTATGTGCATATCTTATTCCGGCAGATGTCTTCTAAGTAATTTTATGATTGAACGTGACGCCAACAGAGGGATGTGCGCACATCCTTGCCGTTGGAAATATGCTTTAGTAGAGGAACAGCGCCCTGGACAATATTATCCTATTGAAGAAGATGAAAGAGGCACATATATTCTAAATTCAAGAGACCTTTGTATGATAGAATATGTTCCTGAGCTTATAAATTCGGGGATTTCTTCTATTAAAATTGAAGGGAGAATGAAGAGCGTATTTTATGTAGCTACAGTAGTCTCCGCCTACAGAAAGGCAATCGACGCATATTATAAAGATCCTGAAAACTATCAATTCAAAGAAGAATGGATGGATGAACTTAAAAAAGTAAGCCACAGAGAATTTACCACAGGATTTTATTTTGATAAACCTACAAATAAAGATCAAAATTATCAGACAAGCGCTTATACCAGAGATTATACTTTCACAGGCATGGTTAAAAGTTATGACGAAAAGACAGGCTATGCTATAGTGGAGCAGAGAAATAAGATGGTTATAGGCGATGAAATAGAAGTATTTGGGCCTTTTACCGACTTTTACGTTCAGAAACTCGAAGAAATGTACAACGAGGAAGGCGAACCTATTCAATCAGCGCCTCATCCTCAGCAAATTCTTAAAATCAAGCTTGATAAACCTGTGAAACCCAATTATATGCTCAGAAAAAGGAAAGGAATGTAGTATGTCAAATGACTTGGGCAGCGACCCGCTGCAAACAGGCATAGTTTTATCACTTATTTTAATACACGGAATATTCGTGCTTATCAATACGGCTCTTGGGGCTATGGGTAAAAGCAATGAAAAACTTGCCAGCGCAAATAAGCTTATTATACTTGTATGCGCAGTTTTCGGCGGATGGTTTGCTTTTACCGGCATTATTGAAATAATAGTCTACCTGATAGTCTTAGTTTCTCTGGGACAATATTTCCCAAGAAAACTTGCACTTCAGCACGGTGATAAAATCGCTCAAAAAACCGAAGCCTTTGATAACGGTGCAGCAACAATTTTAAGACCGATTACTCTTTTATTGATGTTTATTGCCAACATGTTTCTAAAACTTTTCAGACAGGAAACAGATGTAAGCGACGGAGAATTTTCCGAAGAAGATGTTATGTCCATGATTGAAGTAGGCAGAGAAAGCGGAGTTATCAAAGAAGAAGGCAAAAAAATGATAAATTCAATCTTTGCTTTCGACGATAAATTGGCTTACGAGGTGATGACACCAAGAACCGACGTTTTTCTTATCGATATAGAAGACCCTACTGAAGAATACATTGACGACCTTATGAAACTTCGCCACTCCAGAATTCCGGTATGTGAAGGAGAAACCGATAATATTATAGGTATTTTAAACATTAAAGATTATCTGATAAAAGCCCGCGAAGAAGGTTTTGAGACCGTTGATATTAAATCTATTTTAAGAAAAGCCTACTTTGTCCCCGAAACTAAAAATATAGATTCTCTTTTCTTTGAACTCCAAAAAACCAAGCAGCAGATAGCCATACTGATCGACGAATACGGCGGTTTTAGCGGAATCGTAACTATGGAAGATATTATCGAGCAGGTAATGGGGGATATAGACGATGAATACGATGAAGAAGAAGAGATAATCGATAAAATTGATGATAGCATCTACCTTGTTGACGGCGATGTAAGTCTTGATGACTTAGATGAAGAAATCGGTCTTAATCTGATTTCAGAAAGCAGTGAAACAATAGGCGGATTTATCATAGATATTCTGGGAGAAATCCCTGACGAGTCGGATGTTGGCCGAATCGTTGAGTTTGAAAATTATCAGTTTAAAATTATGGCAATAGGAGAAAGACGTATTGAGAGAGTAAAAATTTATGTTCTTGACCCGGCCGATAATGAAACTGATGATGAAGAACAAGCAAATAGCGAAAGTTAGTTGCTATAGATGGTGTTACTTATAGGAGGTGTTTAAATGAGTGACAAATTATGTAACTGCAATTGCGCTGAAAACAGAAAAGCCCAATTCAAAGATTTAGAACCGGTTTTAGAACAATACGCAAAAGTACCGGGCAGTTTGATTACCATTCTGCAGAAAGCCCAGGATATATACGGCTTTCTTTCTATTGACACCATTAATTACATATCGGAAGCCACAGGCATTAAACCGGCTAAGATTTACGGTGTTGCGACTTTCTATGCACAATTCAGATTGCAGCCAATCGGAAAATATTTAATAATGCTATGTCAGGGAACAGCATGTCATGTTAACGGCTCTGAAATGATAGAGGAAGCAGTATGTGAATTATTAAATATTCAAGACGGCGAGACAACCGAAGACGGTCTCTTTACTCTTAACAATGTTGCATGTCTTGGCTGCTGCTCCTTGGCTCCGGTTATGATGATCAGAAGCGCAGGCGGCGACGAAACTTACGGAAATCTGACTAAGGATACTGTAAAACAGATTCTTACCGATATCAGAGAAAGAGCATAGGAGGTGGAAGCATGAAAGTTGTAGTAGGACAAGGAAGCTGCGGAGTTGCAACAGGCGCAAAGAAAACCGCTGCTGAATTTGAAAAACTCATTGCCAAAAAAAATCTTGATGTCAAGGTCGATATTACCGGCTGCGTAGGTACTTGCTACCTTGAACCGATTGTTGATATCTATGAAGATAACGGCGACATGACCAGATATGTAAAAGTTAAACCTGAAAACGTTGAAAATATCGTTGAAAGTCATCTGGTAAATCATAAAGTATGTGAAGAACAGGCCATAACTGATGAGGATAAACAATTCGTTGCTAAACAGCAGAGAGTTGTCTTAAGAAACTGCGGTGTTATCAATCCTGAAAATATTGATGAATACATTGCAGCAGACGGATATAAGGCAATCGAAAAAGTTCTTTCCTCAATGAAGCCTGAAGAAGTAATTGGAGAAATTAAAATATCCGGTTTAAGAGGCAGAGGTGGTGCAGGATTCCCTACATGGTTCAAATGGAACGCTGCAAAACAAAGTCCAGGAAAAGAAAAATACCTTGTCTGTAACGCAGACGAAGGTGACCCAGGTGCGTTCATGGATCGTTCCGTTTTGGAAGGCGACCCACATTCACTTATAGAAGGTATGATTATCGGCGGATATGCTATGGGAGCTTCCCAAGGCGTTATCTATTGTCGTGCTGAATATCCTCTGGCAATTAAAAGACTTGAAATTGCCATGGCACAGGCAAGAGAAAAAGGTTTCCTTGGAAAGAATATTTTCGACAGCGGATTTGATTTCGATATATATATCAAAGCAGGCGCAGGCGCGTTTGTATGCGGTGAAGAAACTGCATTAATTGCTTCTCTTGAAGGTGAAAGAGGTATGCCTAGATTAAAACCTCCTTTCCCGGCTGCTAAGGGCTTCTGGCAAAAACCAACCGACATAAACAACGTAGAAACATTAGCAAATGTTCCTTGGATTATATACAATGGAGGCGCAGCATTCGGCGCTATGGGTACAGAACAATCCAAAGGTACTAAAGTATTCGCTCTTGCAGGTAAGATTAAGAAAGGTGGACTTGTGGAGGTTCCAATGGGTCTTACTTTAAGAGAAGTTATCTTTGGCATCGGCGGCGGAATTAAGCATGACAGAAAGTTTAAAGCCGTTCAGATGGGCGGACCTTCCGGCGGATGTATTCCTGCGGAACTAATCGATACTCCTGTTACATATGAAGATATTAATAAAACAGGCGCTATCGTAGGTTCAGGCGGTATGATAGTAATGGATGAGGACACTTGCATGGTAGATATGGCAAGATACTTCCTTAACTTTACTCGTGACGAATCCTGCGGAAAGTGTAATTACTGTCGTATAGGTACTAAGAGAATGTTAGAAATCCTTGAGAGAATCACCAGAGGTGAAGGAGAAGACGGGGATCTTGAAAAACTTGAAGAACTGGCTGTAAAGATTAAAGATGGTTCCCTTTGTGGACTTGGACAGACAGCTCCAAACCCTGTTTTGACAACACTAAAATATTTCAGAAATGAATATGAAGACCATATTTATCACAAGAAATGTACTGCTAAATCATGTAAAGCTCTCATAAACTTTGACATTACAGATGCATGTAAAGGATGTACTCTTTGTTCCAAGAAATGTCCTGTTGGCGCTATCAGCGGCAGCGTTAAAGAAAAACACGTTATTGATAAATCAAAATGTATCAAATGCGGCAAATGTCTTGAGACCTGCAAATTTGGTGCAATAGAAAAGAACTAGGGAGGAGGAAGTAAAATGAATAAATTCAGATTAAATATCAACGGCAAAGAAGTTACAGGCGTTGCCGGCCAAACTATTCTTGAAGTTGCAAAAGAGAATGACATTTATATTCCTACTCTTTGCTATGATGAAAGAACTAAAATTTACGGTTCATGCGGACTTTGCATGTGCGAAGTAGAAGGAAACCCTAAACTTTGTAAAGCGTGCGCTACAGAAATTGCTCCCGGAATGGTAGTAAGAACCAATACGGAAAGAGTAGTTGAATCAAGAAAGACTAACCTTGAACTTTTGCTTTCAAATCACGTTGGAGATTGCAGACCGCCTTGCGTACTGGCATGTCCTGCTCAGACAGACTGTCAGGGTTATGTAGGTCTCATAGCAAATGGAGAGTATGAAGAAGCCCTCGAACTGATTAAACATAAAATTCCGCTTCCGGCAGCATTAGGAAGAGTATGTCCTCATCCATGCGAAACGGCATGTAGGAGAGGGTTAATCGATGAACCTATTTCCATTGCTCAATTAAAGAGATTCGCAGCAGATATGGATCTGGATGGTGAAGCCTTTGTTCCTGAATGTGAAGAAGATACAGGCAAGAGCGTTGCCATCATCGGCGGCGGTCCTATGGGACTTTCCGCAGCTTACTTCTTAAG
>CAZYWO010000111.1:0-6254 GCA_964651095.1 uncultured Oscillospiraceae bacterium
CGGCGTTGCCGAGAGGGCGAAATCATGAAACAGATATTAAAAAAGACAATTGCATTATGGCTGATTTTAAGTTTGATATTGTTAGGAACGGTTCATGCAACTGCTGCCACTTCACTTGCTAAAGTAACTGTGAGTGTAAAGCAGACCGGTAAAACTACCGCTGTTTTGTCGTGGAAAAAAATAAGCGGGGCTGACGGCTATGAGGTATACAGAAAGACGGGAGCCGCAGGCACATATAAAAAGATTAAGACTATTACCAATGGTAATACAGTTAAATATAGCGATACGAAACTTACCTTGGGTAAAAAATATTATTATAAGGTCAGAGCCTACGATAAGACATCCAGTTCTACAGTCAAGGGTAAGTTCAGTTCTGTAAAAACAGTGACGTTGACTAATATGAAACCTGTATTTACAGTTTATTTGCCAACCTCGATAAATAAAAGCAAGGAGACTATAGTTATAACCTTGACTAATAACACCAAGAGCGATTCCTGTTATATCGACGGAGCGTTTGCCATCGAGGATTTAAACGAGGGAGGTAAAGTTTACAATGCGAAGATTATCAGTTATGAGAGACCGGAAAGCAATGTAAAAGGAGAATTTTCCGGAAGCAAAAGGCTCACTATTAAGCCGGGAGAAAAAATCAGACTGACTTGCAAATTGGACAGCAGTTTTGACTATGACAGAACCAAGGTGCAACTGACAACCTGCGTCAGATATAAACAGAAAGATTATGTAAGCGTGTATTCAACTAAAGAAAAAAACAGAATTTTTACCGCAGAAGAATATTATGACTATCTGATGGGTGAAGACTAATGCAAATAAAGGAGAAAAAATGAATTTAGACCATTTAAATAAGGAACAGCAAAAGGCGGCAATTCACGTAGAAGGGCCGCTGCTTATTCTTGCAGGAGCAGGAAGCGGGAAGACGGCGACTATGACCCACAGAATTGCATACCTCATAGAGCAGGGAATAAGTCCCTTTAATATCCTTGCCGTAACCTTTACCAATAAGGCAGCAAAAGAAATGCGCGATCGTGTTGAAGCCCTGGTCGGAGCATGTCCGGGCATGTGGATAATGACTTTCCACGCCATGAGCCTGAGAATTTTGCGAGAACATTACGAAGCGGCAGGTTATGAAAAAAACTTTGTGGTGTACGACACAGTTGATCAGAAAACCATAATAAAGAACATCATAAAAGAGCAAAATATAGATACAAAACAGTATCCGCAAGCATATCTTTCTGCGATTATCAGCAAACAGAAAGAGGCGGACGTAAATCCTGAAAAGTTTTTGGAACTGGAAGGAGAAAACTTTAAAAGTAAGATAATATATAACGTATATAAAGAGTATCAACGCCAGTTAAAAGCCAATAACGCGATGGACTTTGACGATTTGCTGGTCAATGCGCTTCATGTGTTGAAAAATAGCAAGGCGGCTTTGGAAGAATACCAAAGACGTTTTCAGTATATAATGGTAGACGAGTATCAGGATACCAACCACATTCAATACGAAATTATAAGACTGATAGCTCAGGAACATAATAACCTTTGCGTAGTGGGAGATGATGACCAGTGTATCTACCAGTGGCGCGGCGCAGATATTAGAAATATATTGGACTTTGAAAAGGACTTTCCTGCCGCTAAGATCATAAAGCTGGAACAGAATTATCGTTCATGCGGAAATATCCTTGCGGCGGCACATTCTGTCATAAGGAACAATAAGGGGCGTAAAGCAAAAAAACTTTGGACTGATAAAGAGGACGGAGATAAAATCGTATATAAACGAGCTGACAGCGATAAAGAGGAGGCATATTACATAGCGCAGGAAATAGACTTGCTTTCGGCAAACAGAAGTTACGACGATTTCGCTGTGCTGTACAGAACCAACGCCCAATCAAGGCTTTTTGAAGACGCTCTGAAGCGCAGACATATACCTTATCAAATTTTGTCAGGTTTCAGTTTCTATGAGAGAAAGGAAACTAAAGACATGATTTGTTATATGCGTCTTGTGGTAAACCCGGCTGACGATTTAGCGTTAAAACGAATAATCAACGAACCCAAACGGGGGATAGGATCAACCACTCTCGGCAAACTGGATGCTTTGGCGCGAGTGAACGGGCAATCAATGTTTGAAACTCTGACCCAGCAGGAGGTCGTTTACAGTCTCCCGGCAAAGGCATCAGGAGCAGTCAAAGCCATGGTGGAAGTTATTTTGCTGTGTCAACAGGAAAAGGATAATTTGAGAGTTTCCGACATATATGATAATTTACTGGTTAAGACCGGATATTTGGGCGCTTTGGAAGCTGAAAATACTGTGGAAGCGGAAAGCCGCATAGAAAATCTCTTGGATTTTAAATCGTTTATTTACGATTATGAAGAAGAAAAAGCAAAGACAGAGGAAAAAGCTACCATAGAAGAATTCCTCGAAAGAGTGGCAACCGACAGCGATACAGATAAATACGATAACGAATCAGGAAAAGTTACTCTGATGACTATGCACAGCGCTAAAGGTCTTGAGTTCCCTGTGGTATTCATCCCGGGCATGGAAGATGGACTTTTCCCAAGCTATCGTTCGATGGACAGTGAAACCGGACTTGAAGAAGAACGCAGATTATGTTATGTAGGCATGACGAGGGCAAAAGAAAAACTTTTTTTAACCGGTGCGGCGTACAGAGTTCTTTATGGTCAGGGCGATTACACCAGAGAATCGACTTTCCTCAAGGAACTGGAAAAAACTTTGTTTGACGAGGCGGGAGATACGGTTTATCAGCCTGGCGGAAGAACTAATAATAAGCTTGGCATAAGCACAGGAAGTCTTGACGGCTTTGCGCAAAGCCCATACAAACCTTATCAATACGATCCGTTAAAATATGCAAAGCAGGCTGCCAAGGAAAGCGCTAAAGGCAGCAGCGAGGTATTTCAGGTGGGAGATGAGGTAACTCATGGAAAGTTTGGGCACGGAATGGTTGTTGAAGTAGATGCTAAGACTGTTACCGTTATTTTTGACGAAGCAGGCTCTAAGAAACTTGCTAAGGGAATTGCGCCTATTAAAAAGGTATAAAAGTGAATCTGAAATCTGAAAGACGGAGGGAAAAAGGTGACTGACCTTAAAGATAAAAAAGAAAAAATTGAACAGATGAGGGAACTGATAACTGTTCTCAACGATGCAGCCAGAGCTTACTATCAGGAAAGCCGCGAAATTATGTCCAACTATGAATATGACAGACTGTATGACAGCCTTGAAAATTTGGAGAAAAAAACAGGAATTACATTGTCGGGCAGCCCTACGGTCAGAGTTGGTTATGAAGTTCTTTCCGATCTGCCTAAAGAAGCCCATCCATCTAAAATGCTTTCATTAGATAAGACTAAAGACACAGAACAGCTTAAAAGCTGGTTGGGAAATCAGGAAGGTGTGATTTCGTGGAAACTGGACGGGCTGACTATCGTATTGACTTATGAGTCAGGCAAGCTTGTTAAGGCGGTAACTCGCGGCAATGGAGAAGTGGGTGAGGTTATTACAAATAATGCCAAGGTATTTTCTAATTTGCCAATCGCCATTGATTTTAAAGGCAGTTTAGTGCTTAGAGGTGAAGCTGTAATCTCTTATGAAGATTTTGAAAAAATAAATGAAAGTATAAGCGATGAAAGCTCCAAATATAAGAATCCGAGAAATCTCTGTTCAGGCTCGGTACGACAGCTTAACAATGAAATAACTGCTAAAAGACACGTGGGCTTTTATGCTTTTGCACTGGTATCTGCGGAAGGTCTGGAATTCAAGACAAGAACCGAACAGTTTGACTGGCTTAAAGGACAGGGATTTAATGTAGTTGAGCATAAGAGGGTTGACGGAGAAAATCTGATCGAAACAGTTCAATGGTTTGCTGACAAAGTAAAGGATAACATAATTCCATCCGATGGGCTGGTTGTCAGCTTTAACGATATAGAATACGGCAAGGCTCTGGGAGAAACGGCAAAATTTCCAAGAGACTCTATTGCGTTTAAGTGGCGCGATGAAATCCGAGAAACAAACCTTTCTGAAATCGAGTGGAGCGCGTCGAGAACGGGGCTTATTAACCCAATTGCAATTTTTGAACCGGTGGAACTGGAGGGGACTACTGTAAGCAGGGCTTCAGTGCATAACATCAGCGTTATGAGGGATTTAAAATTGGGAATAGGCGATACGATTACAGTTTATAAAGCTAACATGATTATACCGCAGATTGCCGATAATCTGACGCAGAGCGACAATATTGAAATACCCGACAAATGTCCGGTATGTGGAACGGAAACCTATATACATGATGAAAACGGGGTACAAACCTTATTTTGCCCTAATCCTAAATGTTTGGCAAAACAGATTAAAAGCTTTACCCATTTCGTATCAAGAGATGCCATGAATATGGAAGGCTTGTCGGAAATGACTCTGGAAAAACTCATTGCAAAGGGTTTGGTGAAGGAACTTGCCGACCTTTTTCATATAGAGAAATTCAGAGATGAAATAATCGAGATGGAAGGCTTTGGGGAAAAGTCCTTTGAGAACTTATGTAAGTCTGTTGAAAAAGCTCGTAATACTACTGTGCAGAGGTTTTTATATAGTCTGGGTATCCCAAATATTGGGACCGCCAATGCTCGTCTTATCGCTAAATTTTGTAAAAACCGGTGGGAAAAAGTGCGAAATTTAACGAAAGAAGAACTTGTTTCCATAGATGGAATCGGCGATATTATGGCAGATGCTTTTGTAAGTTTTTTTGCAAATCCTGAAAAAGAAAAAATAGTTGCAGACCTTTTAAATGAAGTCAGCCTTGATGAAAGCTTTGAATCCGAGGGTACCGCTTTAGAAGGTCTGACCTTCGTAATAACAGGCTCATTAAATTACTACGATAACAGAGATAGTTTAAAAGCGGCAATCGAGAGGGCCGGAGGAAAGGTTGCCGGTTCAGTCAGCGCTAAGACCAGTTATCTTATAAACAACGACCTTCTTTCCACTTCAGGCAAGAATAAGAAGGCAAAGGAACTGGGAATTAAAATAATAGATGAAGAAACAATTAAAGATTGGTTAGAAGCAGGAGTGATTGAAGAAAATGCTTAATGTAGGCAAATTAGACAGCGATTTATTGAAAAAGGCGGTAATAGATAAGATTACATTCAGACGCCCGGAAGTGCTGGTGCGTGCAGGTGTAGGAGAGGATTGCGCCGTAATTGATTTAGGAGAATACGAGTGTGTCATGTCCACCGACCCGATAACGGCGGCAGTAAGTGAGATAGGGAAATTAGCTATTCATATATCGTGCAACGATATCGCTTCCAATGGCATTGAGCCGGTGGGAATTATGCTGGCAGTCATGCTTCCCGTTGGTACTACAGAAGAAGACGTGGAAACTATAATGAGTCAGGCGGCACAAGCCGCTAAGACATGCAGGGTCGAGATTATAGGCGGACATACGGAAGTTACGCCGGCAGTGAATAAACCTGTAATCGTATCTACAGCGGTCGGCAAAGGTAAAAAGTGGCAGTCGGCTTCGGCAGGAAATATTAAAGAAGGCGACTTTATCATAATGACTAAGAACGCAGGCCTTGAAGGAACAGGAATTATTGCAGGTGATTATGAAGAGGAACTTTTAAAATTCCTTACCCGCGAAGAAATTGAAGCTGCAAAAGAAATGTTAGAGCACGTGAGCGTTGTGACCGACGGCGTGGTAGCCGGGTCTATCGGTACCAACGGCATGCACGACGTTACCGAAGGCGGAATTTTAGGCGCAATATGGGAGATGTGTCAGATTGGAAATGTCGGTGCGGAAGTCTGGGGTGACGAAGTGCCTGTATCAGAAGTTACAAGGAAAATTTGCCGCCACTACGGAATCGAATATATGCGTCTGATTTCCAGTGGATGTATGCTCATTATGTCCCAGCCGGAAAAGAAAGATGAAATTATTGAGAAGCTGGAAGCATCAGGTGTACCTGCTAAAGTTATAGGTAAGATTGTGCCGGCGGAAGAGGGGCTTTTCGTAATGGAAAAAGGCGTACGCAAACCGATAGAACCGCCTAAAGCAGATGAGCTTTATAAGGTAGTAAAGTAAAATTGTTAAGAGAAATTAAAAAATGTCGACAAGAACTATAAAAACGGCTCTGTGTCAAATGTTGGGGTGGAGCGAAAATAAATCGATTAATTGCGGGTGGCAGATAAAAATGCCACCGAGAGTGTGAACAAAAGTCTGTAAATGCAGATCTTCCATGATAATGATTGGGCT
>CAZYWO010000112.1:0-6246 GCA_964651095.1 uncultured Oscillospiraceae bacterium
CTGTTTAGTTATGTTCAAATTAGGATTTATTAAATATACTCATTACTACTAATATTTTCGCGATAATGCGATAAGTACAGGTGTGATTACAACTACATATCCATATCTTTAATGCGATTCCTGCTTTATTATGCTTTGTTTTATGCAGAAGAATTGTTCCTATATGAAAATCAACCATATGTTGTGACAGAGCCTTTGATTTTATTTGCAACTGTCGACTTTGGTGACAGGCAAAACGGAACTTTTACAGCATAAAATGGCGAGTGCATTAACGCAAATTCTCTATCAAACGATTGGGGTAGTTTGATAGAGAATTAGTATCAGATCAATAAAATTATACTTTAGGAAGTTTGCTTATGCTTGCGGCAAGCTCCTCGTCTGTCGGAATGTAATCGGACATTTCCTTGTCGTTAAACTTCTGATATGCGACCATATCGAAATAGCCTGTACCTGTAAGACCAAACAGGATCGTTTTGTCCTCGCCTGTTTCCTTGCATTTGAGTGCCTCGTCGATAGCAACACGGATAGCATGGCTGCTTTCAGGTGCAGGGAGCGTTCCCTCAATTCTTGCAAACATTGTTGCCGCATCAAATACAGAAGTCTGCTCAACAGACCTTGCTTCAATAAGTCCCTCGTCGTAAAGCTCAGAAACAACGCTGCTCATGCCATGGTAACGAAGTCCTCCGGCATGGTTTGCTGACGGGATAAATCCGCTGCCCAGAGTATACATTTTTGAAAGCGGACATACCTTACCGGTATCACAGAAATCATAAGCGTATGTTCCTCTTGTCATTGATGGACAGGAAGCAGGCTCAACCGCAATAAACTTGTAGTCAGCTTCACCTCTGAGCTTGCGTCCCATGAACGGAGAAATAAGTCCTCCAAGATTGGAGCCGCCGCCTGCACAGCCGATAATGATATCAGGCTTTATATCATACTTGTCGCATGCTGCCATGGATTCAAGACCAATTATCGACTGGTGAAGCAGAACCTGTGAAAGAACAGAACCGAGCACATATCTGTATCCCTCTGTGGAGACAGCAGTTTCAACTGCCTCAGAGATCGCACAGCCCAGTGAGCCTGTTGTTCCCGGGAACTGCTCAAGGATCTGTCTGCCCACATTTGTTGTATTCGACGGAGAAGGAGTAACGGACGCGCCATATGTTCTCATAACCTCACGTCTGAAAGGCTTCTGTTCATAGGAAACCTTTACCATGTAAACCTTACAGTCAAGATCAAAATAAGAACATGCCATGGAAAGCGCTGTACCCCACTGACCTGCACCAGTTTCGGTCGTAACGCCTTTGAGTCCCTGCTTTTTAGCGTAGTAAGCCTGCGCAATAGCGCTGTTGAGCTTATGGCTGCCGGATGTGTTGTTACCCTCGAACTTGTAGTAGATTTTCGCAGGCGTACCCAGAGCCTTTTCAAGGAAGTAAGCACGGACAAGCGGTGACGGACGATACATCTTGTAGAAATCGCAGATCTCATCCGGAATATCAAAATAAGCTGTATCATTGTCGAGTTCCTGCTTTGCAAGCTCTATGCAGAAAACGCTGCTGAGCTCCTCCAGAGTCATAGGTTCAAGAGTTGCGGGGTTCAGAAGAGGAGCAGGCTTCTTTTTCATATCAGCCCTTACATTATACCACTGTCTGGGCATCTCGTTTTCATCAAGATAGATTTTATATGGGATTTTATTTTCCATTTATCCAATACCTCACTTTTAATAAAATATGTAATTTTATTGTACCAGTTTTTCTGTAATTTGTCAATATGCATTGCGCTTTTATTTGATAAGAACGGCAGATAAAGAGCGGCACTCCTTCTGTATGTTTTTCTTTCCATTATATCATGTCCGTCAATTTATTCGGCTGTTTACTTTGGTCGCTTTTTTCTTGACACTGATATTTTAGTGTGCTATAATAGAATGAAAGCAAGCCGTCGGGAGGTTTTTCCGGCGGCTTTTGCAAAAAATCAGGAGGGTATAACATGAAAAAACACTTGCAGCTCTGACGGCATTTCTTGTGCTGGCAGGCATGACACCTGTAACACTTGTGATGCAGGAGATCGGGAATACCTATTGAAGGAAATATCAAAATATTTCTCAGTAACAATTGACGAATTACTGACCGGAGAAAAGTTGATTTCTATTGCAGAAAAAGAAAACAAGTCAAACATTCAAAGAATGTGTGACTTGCTGATAGGCATAGTGAATTTGTTTTCATTTATCTCATTGTTCTTCCACTGCATCTCATCTTTTTCTTTACATACGAGGTGATTTATGAATAAAGAAAACGCTATTTTTACTTATTCTACAAGCGAAATAGCTGAAATAGCAGGGCTGCACCCCAATACAGTAAGAATGTATGAAGAATGGGAATTGATACAAAAGCCCGAACGAAAAAAGAATGGCTATCGTGTATTTAACGATATACATATAAAACAATTTGAACTGGCAAGAAAAGCTTTTCAGATTGAAGTGTTACAGGCAGGACTCAGAAAACGGATTGTGAATGTTGTGAAATTGTCAGCTCAGTATCGGCTTGATGAAGCAATAGAGCTGACCCGGGAATATATCCGTATAGCAGAACAGGAAAAGGAAAATGCGAAAGAGGCTGTGGAAATTTGCGCAATGCTTTATCAGCAGCAACCCAAAGCGGATAATGTCTTTTATAAGAGAGCACAGGCGGCGAAAGAACTGGGATTAACGATAGATACAATCCGTAACTGGGAAATGAATGGATTGATTACAGTAAAACGAAAGCAGAACGGCTATCGGGTGTATGATTCAAACGACGTGAATCGCCTTAAGATTATCCGGTCGTTAAGGTGTGCAAATTATTCTTTATCGGCTATTTTAAGAATGCTTAAAAAGTATGATAACGGAATGGACAAGAATGATATTCTGGATATTCTTAATACACCGGAGAAAGACGAAGATATTATTTCTGCCTGCGACAAGCTTATTATTTCTCTTGAAAATGCGATAAAGAATGCCTATGAAGTAATCTCGATTATTACAGAAATTAAACAAATGAAAATTTAATCCCTCCACTATACCACCAGACTTTTGTTTGGTGGTATAATTCGTTTATCACGATTAAGGAGGGAACGCTTATGCAACAGTGCACAAACGCATTTGAATAAATTTCTTGACTATTTAAAATAAAAGTGATAGACTATTTTTACAGCCAAAATTATGGAAAAGAACAGGAGGAAATACTATGGAACCTATAAAAATCAGAGACCTTAAACAGAACAATCTGAAAAACATTTCCCTTGATATACCTAAGAACAAAATCATTGTTTTTACGGGGGTTTCAGGTTCGGGAAAATCGAGTATCGTGTTTGATACTATTGCGGCAGAAAGCCAGCGGCAGATGAATGAAACCTACAGTGCGTGGGTAAGAGGAAGACTGCCGAAATACGAAAAGCCAAACGCAGAACTTATAGACAATCTCAACCCCTCGGTTATTATCGACCAGACCCGTCTTGGCGGAAATGCAAGGTCGACAGTAGGCACAATCAGTGATATGTATTCTCTGTTGCGACTGCTGTTTTCAAGAATCGGCACGCCAACCGTAGGTCCTGCCTCCTATTTTTCCTTTAACAATCCTAACGGTATGTGCCCCACCTGTGCAGGTATCGGAAAGATAATGGATTTCGACATGAACAACCTCATTGATGCAGACAAAACCTATGACGAGGGATGCTTTAATCTTCCCGCATTCGGCACAGGCAATTATTACTGGAAGGTTTACAGACACCCCGAATTATTCAGAACCGATGTTCCCTGGAAAGACCTGACGGAAGAGGAACAGAACATTCTTTTATATGGCAGTCGGACAAAGGGCGGCGAAAGGCTTGATAAGAAGCTTGAGGGCGTTTACAACCAGTTCAGACGGCTTGTGCTTATGAAAGGTGCAGAAGAACAGACAGACAATACGCTGAAAAAGATAGCAAGATTTCTGTATGAGTGCGAATGTCCCGACTGCAAAGGCAAGCGACTTAACAGCACTACCCTTTCCTGTAAAATCAACGGGCTGAATATAAACGATATGTGCGAAATGGAGTTTTCACAGCTTCGTGAGGAGCTTGATAAAATCCGGGACGAAAGAGCAGCAACAATTATCCAACAGTTGAAAGCCTCCCTCGACCGTATGATAGACATCGGACTCCCATATCTTTTTATGAACAGGGAAAGCTCTACCCTTTCTGGCGGAGAAGCCCAGCGACTGAAGCTTGTACGATACATGGGCAGTTCCCTTTGCGGAATGATTTATATTTTCGATGAGCCCAGTACGGGAATGCACCCGAGAGATGTGCACCGGATGTCAAGGCTTCTGAAAAGCCTGCGTGACAAGGGGAATACCGTTCTTGTGGTTGAGCATGACAAGGACATAATCAGTATTGCGGACGAGGTTATTGATATAGGTCCGCTGGCAGGTAAAAACGGCGGTCAGATACTGTTTCAGGGCAGTTACGAAAACCTGCTTTTAAGCGGAACAAAAACGGGAAATGCCTTATCCTCAGAAATAAAGGTCAAGGAAAAAGTGCGTAAGCCGAAAGGATTTCTGCCCATACGAGGGGCAAGCCTTCATAATCTCAAACATATTGATGTAGATATTCCTCTCGGAATAATGACCGTAGTTACGGGCGTTGCAGGAAGCGGAAAATCAACCCTTATCAGGGAGGTTTTTGCAAAGCAGTACGAAGAACAGGTAGTTCTGATTGACCAGAGCACCGTTACCGCAACGGGACGTTCTACCGTCTGCACCTTCTTGGGATTCTTTGATGAAATAAGAAAAGTTTTCGCCGCCGAAAATAATACAGTACCCGGCCTTTTTACCTTTAACGGAAAGGGTGCCTGTCCCTATTGTAAAGGACGGGGTGCAATAACTACCGAGCTTATCTTTATGGAGCCTGTTACAACCGTCTGTGAGCACTGTAACGGCACTCGATACAGCGAAGAAGTTTTAAAGTATTCGGTTAAGGGAAAAACCATTGTTGATGTTCTGAATATGAGCGTTGAGGACGCTATGCCTTTCTTCGCAGGCAACAAGAAAATATCTTCAATGCTGCATGCTCTTACGGAAGTCGGTCTGTCTTACATCTCGTTAGGACAGCCGCTGTCAACCTTTTCGGGAGGAGAACGTCAGAGAGTAAAGCTTGCGCAGAATATCAGGAAAAAGGGCAATATCTATATATTGGACGAGCCCACAACCGGGCTTCATGCCGCAGATATTGAAAAGGTTGTCAGTATTCTCGAAGCCTTTGTTGACCGGGGAAATACGGTTATTGTTATCGAACACAACACCGATGTTATGAAGCTTTCCGACTACATTATTGATATAGGTCCCGACGGCGGCACAAAAGGCGGTGAGGTTGTATTTACGGGAACGCCGAAGGAAATGCTTGAAAACGGCAGGACGATAACGGCGAAATATCTTAGAAAACAGCAGTCTGAATAACAGGCAGAGTAATCGGAGTAGGAGGCTGCCCATCAATTGAGTAGCCGACCTCTTAAATAACAGGTCGTTTTCCCCGATTCTACGCCGCATTGTTCGATGCTGCGGCGTTTTCCAGTTTACCGATAAAGCATTAGTGGATTTCCACTTGCTGAAATACCCTGCCGTCCTCTGGCACTTTCTTGTGGTGTACCACTTAACTGTCTGCTTGATTGCTCTTGTCTTCAATGAAACTGCAAAGCACTTTGGTCTTCCTGTAATATGTATTCTTGCTGGCAGAAAAGGAACATTTGAAGAGAACAATAAGATACTTAATATACCAAATACTGTAAGTGATGCTATTGAAGAGGAATGGATTTACTTTCTAAGCAATGCTGAATATGTTGTCACAGATTCTCAGCACGGATCTGCTCTCTCTATAATTTTTAACAAGAAACCGTCCATACGATACTTCAAGAGGAGTATCTGCAGTTCTGCTTAATAACAGCAAGGGAAAAGCATTTTTTCAATCTATTCCTGAAGGAATATCAAAAATTAATAATCAGGTTCCACTCCATTGGCTCGGCAGAAATGGATGGGAAATTAATGGAAGCAAAAACTTTGTTTCACCTTATAGAGATAGATTCTACCGTGCAATAACAAAAATGACATTTCATAAAGCAGTAAACTATGCACTTAATCCGAACATACCTGTTAATGATTTGCCTTCCTTGGAGCAAAAAACGGCAATAATGTATAATGCCTTTTTTAACCATTTTAGATTTAATCCTGATATCTGGAG
>CAZYWO010000113.1:0-6086 GCA_964651095.1 uncultured Oscillospiraceae bacterium
GTTTCATGACGCATTGGTGCCTTTCGCAGAAAGGCGGATTATAGACATGAAAAAAGCTTTTATTAATGGCAAATGCCATATTTTAGACGATAATAACACTGTGGCGCAGGCAATCGCCGTTGATGGCGACGTAGTTCTTGCATACGGTACTAATGAAGAAGTACTGGCTTTGGCAGGAGACGGTGAAGTAATTGATTTAGGCGGCAAAACTTTGCTGCCCGGCTTTAACGACAGTCACATGCACCTGCTCAACTATGGATATTACAAGACAATCGTTGACCTTGAGGATTGCAAATCACATGAGGACTTTAAGAAGAAAATCAAGGATTATATCGAAGAAAAGAAACTTCCGGCAGGTCACTGGGTAGAAGCCACCGGGTGGAATCAGGACAACTGGGATGATACGAGAATCCTAAACAGACACGATCTTGACGAAATTTCAACTGAACATCCTATTTATGCTCTTAGAATTTGCGGTCATATCTGCTGCTTGAATACAAAGGCTTTAGAGGAGGTAGGTATCAACAAAGACCTGCCGCAGCCGAAAGACGGCTACTATGAAGTGGACGAGAACGGCGATCCTAACGGTATCGTTTCTGAGATGATGACTTTCATTTACAACAGTATGCAGGAAGCAGAAGTTGCTGACATAAAGAAAATGATAAAAAGGACCTGTCAAGACGCCAATAAAGTGGGTATTACTTCCATACAGACAGACGACTTTGACGCCCTTCCGGGAAGAAATTTCAGCAAAATCATCAAAGCTTACAGAGAGCTTATTGATGAAGATGAGCTTACAGTACGCGTAACACAGCAGTGCGCATTAACTGAAATGGAAAGATATGACGAATTTGAAGCTGCCGGCTTTAAATTGGGAGAGGGCGATAAGTTCTATAAGAACGGCTCGCTGAAACTCTATCTTGATGGTTCATTGGGAGCCAGAACCGCTTGGATGCTTGATGATTATTCCGATGAACTCGGCAACCGCGGATTTGGCGTTTACAGTGATAAAAACGATTTATTCCAACTGGTTGAAAGAGCCACAAAAGACGGCGCAGATGCAGTAATGCACTGCATCGGTGATGCTGCAACTCTTCAAGGCGTTGAGGCCATAGAATATGCTAAGTCAAAACATCCGGAAATGAATCCTCGCCATGGAATCGTTCATGCACAGATACTCAATGAGGACATATGTCAGAGAATGGCTAAAGGCAATATCGGCGCATACATCCAGCCAATCTTTATCGAATATGACCTTCACATGGCAGAAGACAGAGTAGGTCCGGAAAGAATTAAGACCAGTTACAATTGGAGAGATATGAAGGACATGGGAATAGTTCTTTCAATGGGAACAGACTGCCCTGTTGAAAGTTTCAATCCTTTAGAAAACATTTACTCAGCAGTAACAAGAAAGGATTTGGATTTATTCCCTGAAGGCGGCTGGTACAAAGAGCAGGCTCTTACTCTCGATGAAGCAATTGATGGCTACACAAAAGTTTCCGCATATATGTCAAGAGATGAAAAAATTAAAGGTACCCTTGAAAAAGGTATGCTGGCAGATATGGTAGTGTTAAACGAGGATATTTACAGCGTAGAGCCTGATAAAATTAAAGACATTACAGTTGCAATGACTGTTATCGGCGGTAAAATATGTTATCAGGCTTAAAGCTAACTGGGATTCTCTTTTACATCACTTTGCATAAAAATGAAAAAGTATAAACAAAATGGACACCTAACAAAAGTAAGTGTCCATTTGTTTTGCTATTATTTACTTACAGATATATTTTAACCTCTCTTTAAAAAAGCAGTGCAGCAGTGCATTGCACCGAAACCTTTCATTATTTCGTCGAACTCTACAGGAATAACTTCAATTCCGTTCTTTTCCAGCAGTTCCTGACTTCTTGGATTGCCCTTAGGCATTACGATCAATCCCGGCTTAATTGCTACGAAATTGATTGCAAAGGATTGTTTCGCTTCTGTCTGGGAAGGGCATTCTAAGAGTTTATAGCCTTTTTTCTTGAGCATGTCGCAAATATCGTAAGGAACTTGCGATGCATGAATCATTGCAAGTTCGTGGCTTGCCAGATTAAGGTTGCCGTCGATGTGAGCGTGGCCATAAGGAACTTGCATTGGGTAAACGTCTACTCCCATCCTCTTTAATTCATATTCAACCATCTCGTATCCTGAACGATTGGTTCTTACGCCGCATGCTAAAATGGCAGTGTGTCTGTCGACCCACATAACCATGGCCCCCTCGAAAGTAGCATCGCCGCAGATCGTTCTGATGATAGGCACGCCTAAATCAGCAAGAGCTTTGGCAGCATATCTTTCTTCGCCTCTTCTCGCTTCCATAGCAGGGCGCGTAACTATAGCGCCTTCCGGAGTCATCAATACTAAATCCCTGCAAAAGAGGGCGTTAGGTTTATCTTCACGCTGTTCCTCCACATAGTATACCTTTACGCCGTGGTCGCGGTAAATCTGCGCCAGAGCATCATGCTGGGCGCGGAAAAGCTCCGGGTCGATAGGAGCTTTAAATCTTGCAGCTTCCCAATCGAAGTTATCTATTTCTTTGCCGGGGCGGCGCATTAAAACTGCTTTTAAGTCGTCAACCTCCGATGAGACGCCCCAGTCGCCCCAAAGTTCTTTCATATCGTCGATAATGGTGGATTCTTTTGGAAACCATCTTTCTCCGGCTATAGCATCAATATCAATTCTTTCTGACATAATTCTCTCTCCTTTATTTTTATCGGTTCGCGATTTACTTCGCAATTCGGTTCGCACATTGACTTGTGCTTTTATCCACGTTTTAAATAAGCTGTAATACAATGAAGCGCCCCTTTGCCCTTCATTATTTCAGAGATATTAACCGTCTTAACCTTAATGCCGTTCTTCTCAAGCAGCTCCTGTGTCCTCGGATTTCCCTCCGGCATCAGTATATATCCAGGCTCCAACGCTACAAAGTTGCACCCAAAAGTCTCCCTTACCTCTGTCCTCGACGGCGCTTCCAGCATCTTATATCCCTTCTTCTTCAACATATCCACTATGTCATATGGCACCTGTGATGCATGCATAAGCATTATATCGTTGCTCGCCGGATTCATCAGTCCGTCTATGTGTATGTTGCTGTAAGGCTGCTGCATGTGGTAAACTTCCACTCCCATTCTCTCAAGCTCATATTTTACCTGTTCAAATCCACTCTTGTTGCATCTTACTCCCGTGGATACTACGCAGGTATGTCTGTCTACCCACATTGCGTTAGCTCCCTCGAACATGCCGTCTCCTGCTATAGTTCTTAAAACAGGCACTCCAAGTTTTGCAAGAGCCTCTGCTATATATCTTTCTTCGCCTCGTCTTGCAGCCATGGCAGGTCTTGTGATTATAGCTCCTTCCGGAGTCATAAACATAAGGTCGCGGCAGAACACAGCGTTAGGTCTGTCTTCACGCTGGTTTTCCACGTAGAAAACCTTAGCGCCAAAATCTCTGTAAATTTGGGCGACTTCATCGTGTTGTTTTCTCATTAAGTCTATATTGATAGGTTCATCGGAGAAACGAACTTCCTTAGCGACAAAATTCTCAATTTCCTTCCCGGGGCGGCGAAGGAGAACAGCTTTAAGAGTATCGACTTCTGAGCATACGCCCCAGTCGCCCCAATACTGGGTAATATCATCTTCAAAATATGATTCCTTGGGGAACCATCTTTCTCCGGGAATCGCATCAATATCAATAATTTTTTTATCTGTGCAGTCCATAAAACCCTCCTGTATTTAAATAATACTTTTATATGTAATAGATATGTACGCAAAAAATATGCCAAGTAAATTGTTTGAAGAAATCTGTATTTTTTAAGTGTTAAAGGAGATTTTAATTAAATAAAAAAACCGCATGTTAAAAAAATTTTTACATACGGTAAATTTTGAAAATCTGTGTTTCAACTTTTAAAGTTGCCTAAGCATTTTTTCTCACATAACTCTAAGCGGTTTCAACGCAGAGATGTAACCGCTACAGTCTTTCCATCTCTGAATCTACAGAGTGTTTTACACGATCTGCTTCTTCTGCTGCTTTTGCGCTGTTCCACTGATCCATAGTTCCAACAAGATATCCTGTAATTCGACGAATCCTTTCAAAAGGAACCTGCTCAAACTCATAGTTTAAGTCAGCATAATCGCCATCTATTTTGATGTCGAGAGATTTAAGTTTTCTATTATACTTTTTTTCGAGATAAGAAACATATGATAATTGCTCTTTAGCAGGAGCATTTCCTGTTATTGTTACTGCCATGGGGCACCTCCTATATTAAAGTATTAATCAACATATGGGTGAAATTCTGCTGATTTAATTATTATATACCTATATATTGTATTTTTAAACATAAATTTTAAATTTTTTTTTACGTCGATTCAGCGCGCTGAAAGACATATTCTATAAACCTTGAAAAATACAGCGTAAACCTCTTTGAAATTGTTTTGTGCAGAGCTTTTGGTTAATTCAAAAAATCTCTGAAAAATATGAGCAGCAGATTATTGTTGTATAAATCTCCTGCTATAAATGAATTATCAAGCCATCCCATGATGGTTTCGCAGTACTGCGGCATAAACAGCCCGGCAACAGGCAGAAGCAGAGCCAAAAATAAGAAAACATATATTATACCCAAGGTAATACCTAAAATTAATCCTAACATCCAGTCAATTTTGCCGGCAAACCCCTCATTGTTTTTATAAGAAAAGACCTTTCCGATTAAAGTAAGTACAAGGCGCAAAATCACAACGATCAATACGAAACATACTATGGTAAGAAGCATTTGAGCTATCTTAGCAGAACCGTTTTCGATGAGAGATGAGGAAATATCTCCGCTGCCATTTTCCTTAAACAGATCAGGCAAAGCCATATATATGTCGGAATTTTCCCATTTAGCTGTAAGCCCCTCATTTATGTGTTCAATTGCTTTCTGACCTATTTCGGTTTTGTTCATAAGCCAGTCAGCCAGATCGTCGCAAAAAAACCAAGCTAAAATCAGTGATGCGAAACCCTTAAAAAAGCTGACGACAGACAATGCAAAGCCTTTCCGCATGGAAAGAAAGATTGTCAAAACCAGCACAATTAAAATTGCTATATCCATTATCATTTAAATACCCCCTAGACCGGCTGCTTTTGCATAGGTTTGAAAGCAGAATCATATTATGTAACTATATTTTACTAAAAAATGCAGAAAGGTGCAACCTTATCTAAGGAGGACTAAACATGGGGACACAGTACGGACCGTACGTAATGTATATTTTGAGTCAGCTTTTACAGAAAAAACAGGCCATGGAACAGGCACAAAAAACAGGCGAAAATTCACAGGATCAAAAATCTTCGCCAGTCGGGGATTCCGGGACTTTAGAAAATGCCGGAGCTTCATCAGGAGTATCGAAATCGGCTCTATCCATGCTTGGGGCTTTGTCATCAGTGTTGCCGAAAGCCGCATCATCCGGCAGCTTGCTTAACGAGAAAGCAATGACGGCAATGTCTGCGTTATCGGGATTATCGCAAGTACCCGAAATGTCAGGATTGTCAAAGACATTTGATGAACCGAATAGATCTGATGAACCAAATACATCTGAAACTCCGGAAATCATCACCATAGAGAACGATTTTTTTGCCAGAGATGAAACAGGCGCCATATGGCATAGGGAAAGCAGAATAGAACTTTTGCAGAGCTTTTGCAGAGAGGGAGTGGCGCAGGCAAAACGCCATGGACATTTTATCATAGGAACACGCGGAGATGCTAATTTCATCGGCATACCGGGTCGTTTTCTCATTGAAGAACAGCCGGCAGGCGGAAAAACAGGATTTACATTATGGCAGCCTCTAAAAGGCGGAGAAGAACACTATGATAACCTTGAAGATATAGATGAAGAAACTGCTGTTGCCGTTTATGGCTACTGGATAGCTGAGCTTGACGGTAAAACTTTGCAAATAAGAGAGGCATAAAGACTTTTCATGTTTTATGTATGCAAAATTGTATATTAGTCAATGATGTGACACCAACTTTTTAAAAATAAAAGAGTTGGTATGTTACTATGAATTTTAATCGGTGAACAGGAATT
>CAZYWO010000114.1:0-6020 GCA_964651095.1 uncultured Oscillospiraceae bacterium
TAGAAAACGAGAGGGCGGAGCGGTTAGAAACAGTTTTGAAGAACAATTATCTGCTTATGAAAAATCGGAAGTAGCTAAGTATGTTGAAAATTTTTGGATGATGCAATACTAGTATTTTGATAAAGGAGTATAGTTATGAACAAAAAAGATTTTCGCATTTGTACGATCACACATCATACTGTGCCCAATTACGGAGCGGTGTTGCAGGCATATGCGCTGCAAAAAGCGATAGAAATGCAGGGATATCAGTCAGAAATATTGAACTATCAGCCGGAGCGTGTGAAGCAGTTTTATCACCAATCCCTGCGAGCACAGAAGGGCATTAAGGAAAAATTGCGTCATATTGTGTATTATAAACGGTTCCATAGTTGGAATTCTGCCTTTAAAACATTTCTGGAGCGTGAGCTTACATTAAGCGTTCCCTATCGAGAAGCGCAGATTACTTTGGCAGATGGAAAGTACGACTTATATATTGCGGGAAGCGATCAAGTATGGAATCTGCAACTTCACCGCGGGAGCAAACGATATATGTTGGATTTTGTTACGGATGATGCGGCAAAGGGCTCTTATGCGGCGAGCTTTGGATATTCCAAAGTGCCGGTCAAATTTGAGGCGGACACTAAGAAAGCATTAGAGAGCTTTCACTTTATCAATGTTCGAGAAGAAAGCGGTCAAAAGATTGTGCAGGAAATGGTAGGCAAGGAGAAAAAGGTATCCTTGGTGCTTGATCCTACTCTGTTGCTTCCGGCAGAAAGCTGGCAGCACTTTGTGCAACCGGTTGAACAGCAAGGCTATATTTTGATTTACGAGATATGCCGTATAAAGGAGAGCTTTGAATATGCACTCTATCTTGCGCAAAAGACCGGAAAACGGATTGTTTCAATTCAGTCTTTTGAAAATCAAAAGTTTGTAGAAGAAGGCGACATAGAGTACCTTTACGGTGTTACCCCGGAAAAATTTCTTTCTCTAATTTACTATGCTGATTATGTTGTAACAAGCTCTTTTCATGGCACGGTGTTTTCTATTGTTTTTGAGAAGACATTTTTCTGCACGATGACCGCAAATAAGAACGGTACAAACGGGCGGCTGGAAAATATTCTGGAACTTACCGGGTTGCAAAATCGGCTGACGGGCATGGAATCATACGATGAGAAAATCGATTTTGATGCCGTCAAGCACCTATTGGAGCCGAAAATACAGGATTCGTTACAGGAACTTATTAGTATGATTCAAATTCGAATAGACGAATTGAAAAAAGGGGAGGTTACAAAATAGAGAATATTCGGTTAAGATATTCGGTTAAAATGGGTATTTATTACTGTTAGATGTGGGGGTATATATGAGAGTTATTATGTTGGCTATAATACCGATTATGGTAATGTTTCTGCTACATATTTCAACAGAAAAGATGATTGCACCAAATTACGATAATAGTACAGATCGAGGACAGCAACAGTCCATCCGCGGGCTTTGTACTATTTTTATCATGCTCAGCCATATGCTTTGCAATTATGCATATTTTTCTAATGCAGCCGCCAATGCTGTTCTAAGAACAATATTTCCTTCTTTGGTTGGTATGTTTTTCTTTTACTCCGGTTATGGCTTGATGTTTAAGTATAAAAAAGGACAAAATGTTATTGTCTCGATGATAAAGGGGTTGGTACTGAAGCTTGCACCGGCGATAATCATTACTTATATGTTACAGAAGGCTTTGGAAATTTGTTTTGTGGGAAAAAGCGCACTTGACACAATATCAATCCCGTTGGGCGGATGGTTTACGAAAACCCTGTTCTTTTTGTACTTTGTGTTTGCAATAGCACAGTATATTTCAAAAAATGAAAATGTACTTCTAATTGTTGTTTGCGGCTGCGTTGCAGGATTTGCTGTCTGCGGACGGTATTTTGGAATTAGTCCTGTATATTATCTTGATTGTCCTGCATTTTTGATAGGCGTGGCGTTTAGAATATATGAAAAGTATCTGAGGGAGATTGTTTCTCATAAAGCTGTTTTAGCAGGTGCTTCAATTGTAACGATTCTTTCGGGGGGGGGGAGACTGATCATTCCATCGGGAATGGGACTTGGCTTGATTTTGTACTTTATCGCTGTCGTATCCCAGTGTGTAGCCATACAATCTTTTTTGTCAAATTTCTATTTTAAAAAGAAATCTGTATTACAAAAAATCGGCAGATTTTCATATGAAGCCTATTTGTCTGGAGGAGCGGCAAAGACTATAGCGGTTTTTTATGCGACTTCAAGCATATCGTATTATGTAATCTATGGAAGCCTGTTCATGCTATTTGGTTGGGGAATTCACAGTGTCATAAATAAATGTAGAGGACGTATGAAGGAGTAAATAAGTGAAGGTATTATATAATGAAAGACTATCAAATTATACTACGCTTAAAATAGGCGGATGCTGTAAAAAACTTTTTTTCCCCGAGACTTTGGAGGAACTGTTAAATCTGGTAGAAAAATATCCTCTTGCACCTATTCTCGGCGGTGGCTCAAATCTTTTGATTAATGACGAAGCCGTGTATGATGAAGTGCTGTGTATGCGTGAATTTAAGAAGGATAGCATTGAATTTTGGGAAAATAGCGTTGCGGTCAGCGCCGGCGTTCGTCTTCAAAAGCTGATTACCGCAATTAATGAGCACGGTTTAGGCGGAATTGAATACCTGTATTCGGTACCAGGGCTTGTAGGCGGTGCTATATATATGAATGCCGGACGTGGAAAAGGTTCGGGGAAACAGATTAGTGACTATTTGATTTCGGTTGATGTTTTGGAAAACGGGAAGTTGAAAACCTATCTTAAAAAAGATTGCGGATTTGCATACCGAGAGTCGATTTTTAAAAATAAAACCGATGCAATTATTATCTCGGCAGAGTTTTGCTTTGAGCAAATCACTCCGGAAGAAGGAGCGTGCCGCAGAAAAGAACGAATAGAGACTTGTATGTCCTTTCAAGATAATAGTTACCCAAATGCAGGAACAACCTTTAGATTATCCGATCCCAGAGTGATGGGCTTGATGAAGAGGCTTAGTTCCCGAAAAAAGAAAGATGGCGTACATTTTTCTTATAAAACTGCTAACTGGCTGCAGAATCGCGGAAACGGTACTTATCGAATGGCTATTGCCAAAATCCGCCAAGTTAAGTTCCTTCATAAGATACTTGGCAAGGAATGTAATCTCGAATATATTATATGGGAGTGATTGGATATGGAAGACAAAAGAATGATTGTTCATATTTTTCAGTATAAATTGTATACAAAGGGCTTTATCGATTTTATAAGAGAAAAATATCCCTTTGATGAACATACATTTATTGTATATGGGAAATGCCCAAATGAGAATTTTAAGATTAATGAAGATAATGGTGTGAATTTCATCAGCGTTCCTGTTGACATAGTGCGCGAAAAAAAGCTTTGTCGGCTCGCTGAGGATGCAGAAAAACTGATTGTTCATTCCAATAATTTATTGATAACAAAGCTGTATTTAAAGAAGCCCTCTTGGCTTAAAAAAACCTATATTGTTTTCTGGGGATTTGATATCTATTGTTACCGCAAGAAGGCTGCGGGAATAAAGAATAAAATTTATACTCAAATTCAAAAATGGCAAATCAGAAATGTGAAAGCAGTTTGCACTTTGGCAGATAAGGATAAAACTGTTTTAGACGATCTAATTCCCAAAATAAAAGGAAAACATTTTTATGCAGTTTATATGGCTACTACTGATTATGATAAGTTTTTCGAACTGAGAAAGTTTAATAAAAGCAGCAATCCTTATAAGATTATCGTGGGCAACAGCGCAACAGAAACCAATCAGCATAAAGAGATTTTGGATGTGCTGGCAAAATACAAAGATGAAAATCTTATAATATATTGTCCACTTTCTTATGGTGGGGAGGAGTACAGAAACCAAATAATCGAATATGGTCGAGGTATTTTCGGAAATAAGTTTGTACCGTTAACAGAGCTGATGCCTTTGGAAAAGTATTGGGAATTGCTGAATGAATGCATTGCGGGATTTTATAATAACAACAGACAGCAAGGAATGGGAAACATTTCAATTCTTCTTGGATTGGGAGCCAAGGTATATATTCGCTCTGATACGTCAATGTGGCAAAGATATAACGATAGAGGATACAAAGTATATGATATAGAAGAAATTGCAGATATGGATTGGCACGATGTAATAGCGTTTAATGAAAATATGCAAATGCGTAATTCTGATATACATGAAAAATCAATATCATTAGCTACGAAGAAAAAGGTTTGGGACAACATATTCAATTCCTGATAATAATGAATTATGTATCACTTGAGAAGGGGGGATATAATTTATGAAACAAAACTCGACAAAGAGTGTATCTGTAATTTCAAATTTTATTTGGCGTTTCGCTGAACGTTGCGGAGCACAGGGAGTAAGTTTTATAGTATCTGTAGTCCTTGCAAGATTATTGGTGCCTGAGGACTATGGAATAATAGCATTGGTTACAGTATTCACATCAATTCTCCAGGTGTTTGTCGACAGTGGTTTGGGTACTGCATTAATACAAAAAAAAGATGCAGATGATAAAGACTTTTCAACAGTATTTTATTTTAATGTCTTCTTTTGTTTTATGTTATATGCGGTACTGTTTGTTATAGCCCCAATCATTGCAAATTTTTATGGAAACATCCGACTTACAGCTGTAGTGAGGGTGCTGGGTCTTACGATAGTTATTTCAGGAATAAAAAATGTTCAGCAGTCCTATGTATCCCGGCATATGATCTTCAAACGGTTTTTCTTTGCCACATTAGTCGGTACCATTATAGCTGCTATTGTGGGTATTGTTTTGGCTTTATATGGCTTTGGCGTATGGGCGTTAGTTGTGCAGGGACTAGTAAACGCCTTTATTGATACGGCAATTCTTTGGGTGACTGTGAAATGGAGACCAAAAAAGCAATTTTCATTTTCCAGATTAAAAACACTGTTTTCGTTTGGGTGGAAAATATTATGCTCCAGTTTAATAGGCACAATTTATAATGATATACGGCAGCTGATTATAGGGAAAATGTATTCTTCCGCCGATCTTGCCTTTTATAATCGGGGAAAGCAGCTTCCAAATTTAATTATTTCAAATATCAACACATCTATAGACAGTGTTCTTCTTCCAGCAATGTCAAAGGAGCAGGATAGTAAAGAACGCGTGAAAACAATGACCCGTCGTGCAATCATGATAAGTACTTACGTTATGGCGCCGTTTATGATGGGGCTTGTTGCAACGGCGACACCGGTAATTAGCCTCTTTCTAACAGACAAATGGTTGCCATGCGTTCCTTTTTTGCGGATATTTTGCATATCATATATGTTTTATCCGATTCATACGGCAAATTTAAACGCAATAAAGGCGATGGGACGCAGTGATTTGTTCCTGAAGCTGGAAATAGCAAAGAAAATTGTCGGGATGGCTCTTTTGCTTTCTACTATGTGGTTTGGTGTTATGGCAATGGCATATAGCCTGCTTGTCAGCAGTGTGTTAAGTCAGATTATTAACTCATGGCCGAATCGAAAACTGCTAAAGTATGGCTATCTCGATCAGCTTAAAGATATCCTTCCGGCGATTCTTTTGGCGGTTTTTATGGGGGTGTGCGTGTATCCGATTCAGCTGATTGGCTTGCCGGATATTGTAACATTGCTTATTCAGGTTGTCCTTGGTGCAACCATCTACATAGGCGGATCTGTAATAATAAAGCTCGATTCGTTCCAGTATTTATGGGGAATAGTGAAGCCTATAATGCTGAAACTTCTACATAGAACAGAGAAATAATTCAGAATAAGAAAAGAGGATTAACATGGACAAGATTTTAGTTACGAGATCTTCAATGCCAAGTTTAGAAGAGTATATTGAGGAAATTCGCCCAGTCTGGGAAAGCCATTGGCTTACCAATATGGGCGTAAAGCATAAGGAACTGGAAAAGGTCTTAGAGGATTATTTGGGTGTTCCATATGTGACGCTATACACGAATGGTCACTTGGCAT
>CAZYWO010000115.1:0-6011 GCA_964651095.1 uncultured Oscillospiraceae bacterium
CACCCGCAATTAATCGATTTATTTTCGCTCCACCCCAACATTTGACACAGAGCCTAAAAAAATCTCCGGCTTCACGCCGGAGATCACAATTTATTTTATTTTTCAGAAAGTCTGGTGTAAATCTGTTCGAGCACTTTGTCAAGCATCAGATTCAATTTAACGTTATAAACATCAGCATATTCCTCTAATGAAACGCCTACCATGGTCTCAAACAGCTCTGCTGTTGATACTCCCACCGAAAGCATAATCTGATTCAGCATGTCATCATACTCTGAGTACTCAACTTCGATGCCTTCCTTTTCGACTAATGCGTAAATAACCATCTTTTCTTTAACGATGCTTTCGCCATATTCGTTCATGGCCTCATCGTATTCTTCCTGATCATATTTGAAATATTGGTCTAAGAAATCTTCCCATTCAAGGCCCTGCTGCTCTGCTGCAGCTTTATAACGAGCGTCAAGTTTTTCTTTTTCTGCTGTTACTTCCTCTGCAATGACTTCCGATATAACGGCTTCCTCTTTTATTTTCTCATAAATATCGCTTTCAATGTCATATACAGCATCCTCATGCTTAGATTGTTCAAGCTCATCGGCAATATACTTTCTGTAATCGACTACGTTATCCACATCGCTGTTAGCCTTGACAAATTCATCGTCAAGAACTGCCGGTACTTCTACGGTTTTGCTGAGAACGGTCACAACGAAAGTAACATCCATACCTGATAATGCTTCATTAGTTTCGTAAGGATCCGGAAATTGCAGCTTCAGCGTCACAGGTTCACCAATTGTCGCGCCGTAAAGTCCTTCTTCAAATCCGTCAATATATCCGCCTTGTCCCAGTGTCAGAGCGCTTGAATCAGAACTCATTCCTTCACTGGTAGTTCCGTCAGCGAGCGTACCCTTAAAGGAGATTTTTACACTATCGCCTTTCTCTACAATCCCTTCGGTTACTTCTTGGGTAGTCGCCGCATTTTCGAGTATCTCTTCTATCGCTTCGTCAATATCATCATCTGTGATCGTAATATCAGGAGTTTCTATAGTATAGCTGTCATAGTCCGGAAGCGTAACATAATCGGACAAATTATACTTTTCATAAGGATTTTCTAAAACATCTTTGCCTCCGCAGCCTGTCATTGTTACAAGCCCTATGCATAACACGAAAATCATAATTACGGATAAAATTTTTTTCATTTCTTTTTTCCTCTTTTCTTCTTTATATTTTTTTAAGTTGTTTTCTAGTCCTGTTCTTTCTTTTATTGTTATTGCTTACGACTATGTAAACCAGCATAAGGATGGTCGCAAGATAAGGCACTATAGAAGTCAAGTCTGCGGGAACTCCAACACTTTGCAGTCTTAAGCCCAGAGCCTGAAGAAAGCCGAACAAAATGGCAGCCAAAAATACCTTAGGAGGATTAGCCATGCCGAATATTACACAGGCAAAGGCTATATATCCACGGCTGTTGCTCATTCCTTCGGAAAACATAGTCAAATAGCCAAGTGAGAGATGGGCACCTGCAAGTCCGCAGAATATTCCGCATAATATACTTGCAAGGAACTTCATTTTTTGTGCACTGATACCTGCCGTCTCAAGTGATTTTGGATGCTCACCGGCAGCTCTCATCCAGAAGCCGTAAGGAGTTCTGTATAAGAATACCCACGTCAAGAACACCAGCAGCCATGTTATGTATACGAAAATAGAATTATCGTTGAGCAGCGGCCCCAAAATCGGAATATTGTCTAAAAACCCTAAGTGCACTGTAGGTAATGATACAATAGCAGCATCCGAAAAAGTACCCTTTACACCAAAGATTGATCGAAGCAGATATACTGTAAGTCCTCCGGCGAAAGTATTCAATGCCATACCTATAATAAACTCGTCGCTTCTTAGTTTTACTACGAAAACTGCAAAGAATATTCCAATCAGAATGCCTATAAGCACTGCTATTAAAACTCCGATGGCTGCCGATGCACATGCATAACTGAAAGCTACCGCCGCAAAAGCTCCTATCAGAATTATGCCGTCCATACCTATATTCATAATTCCCGCCTGCTCGGTCAGCAAACCTCCCATCGCCGCCAGAATAACAGGAGTGGCTGTACGCAGAGTATTTTGTAAAAGTCCCATATTAAAAACGTCTGAAAGATGTCCCATTACTGTGTCTCCTTTCCTGCATGCAGCTTTGCTTTAGCCTCTTTTTGCACCCGTCTGTTTTGAATAGCCTTTGAGATGCCTCCCTCAGCAGCCATAAGGAATATTATTATTGAGAAAATAATATCCGAAAGCTCTCCTGAAATTCCGATGGAAAGTTCCATCGAACCTGCACCGATGTCTATAACGGCAAAGAAGAAACTCATTAGAATTATTCCCAGCGGGTTGTAATTCATAATCATTGCAACCAACATTCCATCGTAATAAAATTCGTTGCTGATGGAGTCCAGGAATCTATGCTGGTACCCATAAACTTCAAACATTCCCACAAGACCGCAAATAGCCCCGGAAGCAATCATTGCGCCGATCATAATCTTGTCCTTTTTAAGTCCTGAAAAGAACGCAAATCTCTGGTTTTCTCCCGTAACTTTCATTTCAAGACCTACGCTGGTTTTTTTCATTATATACCAGCATATAAATGCGATAACCGCACTGTAAATAATTGCTGTACTTAAGTTTGAACGAGCAATAAGCTGTTCAAACAAAAATTCATCCGGTACTGCATCCGTTCCTCCCAAAACGCCTTTGTCGCTTGTTCTGAGAGGTCCGCCGCTGTTTGTAAGGTATGTGCAAAGGTAAATTGCCACCGAGTTAAGCATTATCGTGGTAATTACCTCGCTTACATTTAGTTTTACCTTTAAAACTGCCGGTATCCATGCGTAAAAACCACCTACCACAGCCGCCGAAATAAATGCCAGAGGCACTGCAATAAACGGTGATACACCTTCCAGCACTACTCCTACCATGGTTGCCGCAAGTCCGCCAAGAAATAGTTGACCCTCACCTCCTACGTTGAACATGCCTGCTTTAGAGCATACAGCCATTGCAAGACCCGTCAGGCAAAGCGTAAGCATCTTGGCAAGAGTATTGCCAAAGACTCTTGACGAGCCAAAAACGCCCTTAATCATAGCTCCGTATCCTGCAATAGGGTTGTATCCGGTTATTATCATCAACACTGCGCCCATTAACAAAGCAGCCAATATGCTGAGAAAAAGCGAGGTTAAATAATCTTTGTTTTTCTGAAGGCTTGCTGTAATCTTATTCATAGCTGCCGCCTCCTTCCTGCTGCAGAAGCTTGGTCATTTCCTGCATCCGTTAAAGTCTCTCTTTCCCCGCATCTGTTTCCGGTCATATAGTAACTTATTCCCATCTTATCTATTTCTCCGGACTTAAATTCGCCGGTAATCATGCCTTCATACATAGTAATTATACGGTCGCTCAACCTGAAAACTTCATCTAAATCTGCGCTGGCAAGGAGTATGGCACAACCCTCATTTCTCTTAGCGATAATCTGCTTATGTATAAATTCCATAGCGCCTATGTCAACGCCTCTTGTGGGTTGGGCTATGATCAATATAGGAGTATCAAACGAAAATTCTCTTGCAACTACCACTTTTTGCATATTTCCTCCGGACAAATCTCCTACCCTTGTCTGTACACCGCTTCCTCTCATATCAAACTTTTCAAAAAGTTCCTGAGAATATCTCACAATTGAAGATTGTTTAAGATGGAGTTTATACTTGGAAAAGGCAGGCTGCTTTTCCTTGCCAATAATTAAATTTTCTGTCACTGTTGATTCTGCCGAAACACCTGTCGATACCCGGTCTTCAGGTATATGAGCCACACCTAGTTCTCTGATTTGACCCGGAGTCTTATCATTGCTGAGTTTGCCCTGAATATAGAAACTTCCATGCTGCACTTTACGCATACCTGTCAATGCTTCAAGAAGTTCGCTCTGTCCGTTTCCTTCGATGGCTGCGATTCCGAGTACTTCTCCGGCTCTTACCTTAAGAGATACACCGTTTACCGCCATTAACCCTCTGTTATCAGTTACATAAATGTCCTGAGCTTCGATAAGAACATCTCCGGGTTCTCCTGTTTTCTCTATATCGTCTAACAAAACATCCCTTCCCACCATCATAGATGCAAGGACTTTCTCATTAACATTTCGAGTTTCTTCTACTCCTACCAGTTTTCCCTGACGCATTACTCCCACTCTGTCGGATATTGCCATTACTTCGTATAACTTATGGGTTATTATGATTACAGTCATACCCTTTTCTTTGACAATTTTCCTGATTACATGGAAAAGTTCCTCTGTTTCCTGTGGGGTCAATACCGCCGTGGGCTCATCCAAAATCAACACATCAGCCCCCCTGTAAAGAGTTTTGAGAATCTCAACACGCTGCTGCAATCCTACGCTGATTTCCTCAACAGTAGCCTCAGGATCCACTTCCAATCCATATTCGCTAATCAATTTATTTACTACTTCATTAGTTGCCTTTAAATCGTAAAAAAACTTAGCCTTTCTTGGTTCTTTGCTCATTACGATGTTCTGTGCAACTGTGAAAGAAGGAACAAGCATAAAATGCTGGTGTACCATGCCTACTCCTTGGTTAATGGCGTCGCTCGGACTGTATTTTTCAACTTTTTTGCCTTTGATATACACATTGCCGTCAGTAGGCTTGTTTATCCCATACAAAATATTCATAAGCGTACTTTTGCCTGCACCGTTTTCACCGACAAGGGCGAATACCTCTCCACGTTTGATATCAAATGAAACATCATCATTGGCAAGCACTCCCGGAAACTGCATAGAGACATTTTCAAATTTTACTATAGGTTCTTGCAAAGTTCCTACCTCCCTTTGCTCCTTATCTTCAAACATTATAAAAAACAAGGCGTAGCGCATATCACGCTACGCCTCACAAGCGAACAAATTAATTTCCGTTACTGCAATTATTCTCTTGTAGTTTCCACTTCAATCTCACCTGAGATAATCTTCTGACTTAAATCATCAACTTCACTTTTAAGTTTATCTCCAACCTGTTGAGTTGAGCTATCGTCGCCGTAAGCTATGGATACGTAACCGGATGACATATCGGCAACCCATACTCTTCCGCCTTCCCAAATTTCATCTTCAATCAGTTTCTTAACTGTATCATAGATTGAAATTCCTACTTCTTTTTTCATTGAACATATAATTACATCATCGAATTCAGGAGCGGAAATCTTCTGGTCTTGGTCAACTCCGATAGCGTAAAAACCGCCTTCCTTTGCAGCTTCAAATACACCGTTTCCGGTATTTCCAGCTATCTGGAAAATCACGTCAGCGCCCTTGTCGTGAATTGACTGAGCACATTCCTTACCTGTTGCCGGATCGTCATATGTTCCTGCATAAATTGTTTCTACTTTAATATCAGAATTTGCATACTTAGCTCCCTGTTCATAACCAACGATAAAGTCATTGATTGTAACTGAATCCTCGCCGCCTACAGCTCCAATAACCCCTGTAGTGGACATATTTGCAGCAATATAACCTGCCAGGAATGAACCTTCATTTTGAGCATAAGTAATGCAAATTATGTTTGGCAAGCTCTCAATTCCATCTGCCACATTGTCAACCCAGATAAATTTAGTATCCGGATATTCAGCAGCTACGTCGGTAATTTCCCAAAATTCCCAACCAACCGGTACTACGATATCTGCTGTATCAGCAGCGCTCATCATATATTGCTTAAAGTTCTCGCCTTTACATTCTATTGTTTTAAGCGTTACCCCATAATCATCTCTAAGCTGTTCTACGCCTTCAAGTGCGGAGTCATTAAATGACTTGTCTCCAAATCCACTAGAAACTACCACACAAACTGTTAATTCTTCCCCCTCAGTACCTTCGTCGCTTCCGCATCCAACCAATGCAAACATGGAAAGAATCAGAGCGAGTACTATTAAAAGTGATATACTTTTTTTCATGTTTTTCCTCCGTACAAAGTCAAAGAATAATTTATACTCTCAGTAGTATA
>CAZYWO010000116.1:0-5921 GCA_964651095.1 uncultured Oscillospiraceae bacterium
AAAGGATGGAGCGGTTTTTTATTTCTATATAAAACACAAAAGATTTAACTTTTTTATGAAAATCCTATTGACAATCAGTGATAAAGATGTTATTGTCTTAAGTGCATAAGACAATAACAAAAGAAAGGAAGGAACCAGATGGAATGGGATTTAGACGACAGCCGACCTATATGGCCACAGTTGAAAGAGGAATTGATGCGTCAAATAATTTCAAAAAATTATCAGATGGGGGGACATTTTCCGACTGTTAGAGAACTGGCTGCCGACGCAGGAGTAAATCGCAATACTATGCAGAGAGCCATGGCAGAGCTGGAAGCGGAAGGACTTTTGATTACCAACAGAACTGCGGGCAGAACAGTGACGACAGACGAGAAATTAATTGAGGAAATAAAAGAACGTTTGGCACATCAAAATATACAAAAATTTTTATTTGAAATGGCTGCAATCGGTTACAGCGCCGATGAGGTAGCGGATATGATAAGAAGGGAAGAAATAAGCAAGAAGGGGGTTGACAATAAATGAAGACAAATGTGTTAGTAGATTGCTTGGACTTGAGCAAGAATTTTTCAGGCAAGAAAGCTCTTGATGAAATAAATTTGCAGATTGGCAGAGGAAAGGTAATAGGGCTGCTGGGACCTAACGGCAGCGGCAAGACTACGTTGATAAAGATTTTCAACGGATTGCTGGAACCTACTTTTGGAAGTGTACTTATTGATGGAGAAAAGCCGGGACCGTATACTAAATCCATAGTAAGCTATCTCCCTGATAAAACGTATTTTGCCGACTGGATGAAAGTAAAAGATATTTTTGATTTATTCGGTGATTTCTATGTGGATTTTGACCGGATGAAAGCGGAAGAAATGTGCGCTATGCTTGGGCTTCAGTTGGAAGACAGAATTAAAGCCATGTCTAAAGGAACTAAGGAAAAGGTACAGCTTATTTTAGTGATGAGCAGAAACGCTCAGCTTTATCTTCTTGATGAACCTATCGCCGGAGTTGACCCTGCTGCCAGAGATTTCATATTAACTACGATTATTGATAATTACAATGAAAGCGGAACTGTGATCATTTCCACACATCTTATCGCTGACATTGAGAGAGCCCTCGATGAAGTTATTTTCCTTAAAAACGGCAAAGTTGTACGCCATGAAACTGTAGACGAAATCAAGGAAAAAGAGGGTAAATCCATTGACGATGTATTCAAAGACACTTTCAGAATGACGCCTCAGGGGATGACAGGGCGCACCCGGAAAGTGCAGTATTACGATGAAAAAGAGGGGGTAATGAAAAATGACAGGTAAACTGATAAAATATGAAATCCGCTCAATGATAAGACAGATGGGATTGATATGGGCAGCGCCTCCGGTACTGGCGTTGGTATGGGCATTTACTAATAAACTGTCCAGTCAAAGCATTGTATATCTCAGCGGGGCAGAAAGATTTGTATCCGTTATTCAAGTGGTTTCTACTTTTGTATATGCGGCAGTTTTTGCCATAATGCTTGTGGCAACTGTAGTAATTATTCTTCAAAGATTTTATAAAGGACTTTTGAGAGACGAAGGTTATCTGATGCATACTCTTCCTGTCAAACCTTGGCAGCTTATTACATCTAAGGGAATTGTAGCGGCTATAGTAGTTTTGGTTAGCGGCATCGCAGCTACCCTTTCAGTATTTATATTGCTAATAGCGGGTAGCTCTTTGGGAGAATTTATGAATGGTCTGGGAAATTTCATGAGCGCCTTAAGAGACAATCCGCGATATATCCTTTATGTATTGGAAATAATATTCATAGTTGTCATTTCGATTCTAAAAAGTATATATCAGATGTATGCTTCCATGGCTATAGGTCAGCTTGCGTCAAATCATAAACTTCTTATGTCGGTAGTAGCATATATAGGTATCAGCACAGTTTTATCAATATTAGTAGGGCTGTTTACACTGCCGATAAATGAAAGAATTGCGGAGGCTATATCGAATTTCTTTTTGGATATGAGTACATTTGCGGCGGGACAGTTTGGATTTTTCTTACTTTTCTTGATTATAGCGGTGCAGCTAGTGTTGTTCCATGTTATAACGGAAAGATTGCTGACAAAGAAATTAAATTTAGAATAATAGGGGGGGGAAAAAACTGCTTTGCAATATGTAGAATTATTGCGGGCAAGTAATCGTCGTAAGAAAAAAACACTGTGATCGGCTTGGTTTAAAATATGCATAAAAAAGTCCTGCAATTTTAAAATTTCAGGACTTTTGTCATAGTTTAGTTATAAACAACGCTTTTTAATAAATTGCAGTTTTGATTGCTTTTATATTCATCATAATTTGTCGATAGTAGGATGCACTTGGTAAAACTCGCAAAGCGCTTCATACTGCTCATTGGCACGCTGCATTTTCCGCGTTGCCGCACGAGAGTTGTATGAGAGAGAACGTTTATCTGCCGATGTGCCGCCGCTGACGGAAGCTAAGGCAAAATCAGGCTTCACAGCTTTTATCATAATATTTCTGGCTGTATGCTCCAAACTGGTAAATTCAATCATCGCAACGTCATACCCTTTAGATTCGAGTTTAAGAGCACGCAGCCCGTCTGTCAGGTATTCGGTTAGACGATCCTTTAAAATACCGTGCTTAAGCATAGGCCGGTGAATATCGTTATTAATCTGATTGAAAAGCTCATGTTGGCAACAAGGCACGCTTAAAATTACTTTAGTATTCCATCTGACCGCATTAATCAATGCGTAGTCGGTAGCGGTATCACATGCGTGAAGTGTGACAACCATATCTGCATAATCGCTGGTGTAGTCGGCAATATCACCCTTAAAAAATTTCAGCTCATCATAACCCAGCCGACGTGCTACATCGCTGCAAAAGTTTATTACATCTTCTTTAAGGTCGAGACCGATTATTTCTACGCTGCGGTTTTTAATAATTTTCAGATAGTGATAAAGTGCAAATGTCAAATAGGCTTTGCCGCATCCAAAATCGATTATACGTAAAGTTCTGCCCTCCGGCAGATATTTAAACACATCTTCCACAATTTCAAGATAACGATTTATCTGACGGAATTTGCTGTAATGGCGAGGAAAGACTTTCCCATCTTGACCCATAACGCCCAGTTCTACGAGAAAATCGCAAGGTTTTCCATCGGGAATTATGTATTTTTTCGTTCTGTTATGCTCAAGATTGGCGGCTCTAAAAGAATTTGAAAGTTTAGGCGAACCCCATGCAGCCGACTTCCCTAATGTATTTGAACTATTGAACGCTTCTGATGAATCCTGCGATTCTTGTGATTCCAGCGAATTTTGTTCAGTCAAAAATCTTCTGGAAATGCGAGGGTTTTCTATCTTGGAAGCGAGTACCTGAACTTCTTCGTTTTCAAAAAAGATGTTTATTTGTTTGAAATCTTCGTTTATGAGAGACAAGGAAAGTTTGTACGCTTCATCGGCAGCAACATTTTTGTGAGTTACTTTCTTATCATAGCTGAATTCGGCTTGATAAACCAATTTGCCGCCCAGCAATACAGGGCGTATGGCTACTTTATTGTATTCCAATGATTTTCTGCGTTTGCTTCCGAAAATCATTTTAACCAGCTTGTTTTCTCCCTCAGATAAAAAAATCCGGGTTAGGAGATCTTGTATTTTTTCCATAATGCCCTCCTTTGCGGCAACGCCGGTATAATTGCAGGAACTATTATACCATGATTCTTCCTCTAAAAAATACAATGGTCCATCATGATTCAATAGTTCCATCCTTTCGGCAACGCCGTTATAATTATAGGAACTATTATACCATGATTCTTCCTTTAAAAAATACAATGGTCCATCATGATTCAATAGTTCCTTCCCTGCGGCAACGCCGTTATAATTATAGGAACTATTATACCATATCCGAAGTACGTTGTAAAAAAATAAGTTGTGTGGTAAAATAATTTTAATTAACCATATCAAAAAGGGAAAAAAGATGACAAAAAGTATAGATATAGCTAAAACTTGTCAGGATTCTGGTAAAAGCGCGGCTCAGAACAGCCAAGTTAGGGAAAATGTATCGCTGAACACATTACAGGAGAGCCAACCGCTTGAGAACGCATTGCTTGAAAGGACATCACAAGAGCCTATATTCAGAGAGTGTGAAGATAAAGTATATAAAATGAAAGCTGCCTTTCATACATTGGGATGCAAGGTAAACCAGTACGAAACCGAGGCGATGAAAGAACAGTTTAAAGCGGCAGGTTATGAAATCGTAGACGAAGAAGACACTGCCGACGTTTATATTATAAACACCTGTACAGTTACTAATCTGGCAGACAGAAAATCGCGTCAGTATATAAGACGCATGAAGAAAAAAAGTCCGGAATCGATCGTGGCTGTAACGGGGTGTTATGCCCAAGTAAAACCGGAGGAACTGGAAGCCCTTGACGAGGTAAACATTGTTGCCGGAACAGGAGAAAAAAACAATCTGGTAAGATATGTCGGGGAGTTTTTGGACAAGCGTCAAAGCCAGAAGCATATTAAGAATTACGACGAGTTGACAACCTATGACGACAGAGGCATTATAACCTCTATGGAGTCTCGAACGAGAGCCTATATAAAAATACAAGAGGGGTGCAACAGATTTTGTGCTTACTGCCTCATACCTTTTGCCAGAGGCAATGTGAGAAGCAGAAACCCTGAAGAAATCGTACTCGAGGCGAAAACCCTTATTGAAAAAGGCTTTAAGGAAATAATCCTCACAGGTATAAATACTGCTCTATACGGTACTGAAAAAGAATTTTGCTTTAATATGGAACCTGACGAGGAAAACATGAGCGGTATTGAGATCATAATAAAAAGATTAAACAGGCTTTCCGGAGAATTCAGAATACGTCTTAGCTCTTTGGAACCTACTGTAATAAACGCAGAGTACGTAAAAAGATTACTAAAGTACGAAAGACTTTGCCCTCATCTGCATTTGTCAATTCAGAGCGGAAGCAATAATGTTCTTAAGATGATGAATCGCCGGTATGATCGCGACCAATACCTTGATATTGTAAAAGTGCTAAAAGATTTTGAACCATGTTACGGAATAACTACCGATATTATTTGTGGATTTCCCGGGGAAACCGAGGAGGACTTTGAGGATAGCCTTGATATTATTGATAAAGTTAAGTTCTGTAAAGTTCATGCCTTTAAATACTCCAAAAGGGAGGGAACTGCTGCGGCGCTCATGGATAGGCAGATAAGCGGAGAAGTTAAAAATCGTCGAAGTGATGAGCTTATTGCAGCAGGTGAAGCTGCGGCATCTGACTTTCTCAAACTTTGCCGAAATACAACCAGAGAAGTTCTTTTTGAGGAATTTGCCGGCGGTGACAGCCATTGGGACAGCCGCTGTGACAGCCATCGTGGAATGCATGGTGACAGCAGCGTCAGAAATAACCGCGGTAATAACAAACTTTCGGTTATATCAGGCTATTCGGATAACTACATAAAGGTATATGCTTTAGGAAGTGAAGCCGATTTAAATTGTCTTAAAAAAGTTAGACTTTTAGAAGAATATAAAGACGGAATGAAAGGAGAGATTGAGTAATGTCAGATTGCGTATTTTGCATGATTGCGAACCATGAGATTCCATCGAACATTGTCTATGAAGATGATAAGATTGTTTGCTTTGCCGATTTAGAACCTCAGGCACCTGTTCATGTTCTTGTAATCCCAAAGAAACATATCAAATGCATTGATGACCTTGGGGAAGAAGATAAGGAACTTATCGCTCATCTTATGCTTAAGATTAAAGATATTGCTGAAGATTTAGGTCTTGAAAACGGCTATAGAGTTGTCAGCAATAACGGTGAAGATGCATTTCAGACAGTTAAGCACTTGCATTTCCATGTTTTAGGAAAGCGCAAAATGCTCTGGCCACCGGGCTAAATGTAAATCTAAAGTAAACCCTGC
>CAZYWO010000117.1:0-5687 GCA_964651095.1 uncultured Oscillospiraceae bacterium
CTGGCAGTCATCGGTTTATATAATCTATGTTTAGACGGCAGTTTCGTATTTGAAAAAGGTGATATTATAATACTTTCATCCACAATATTCTTCGCTTTACATATACAATTAGTAGCAAAATATATTTTTGAGCTTGTGGGTGTTCATTTTTCATGCGCTGAATTTATATTTGCGTCGTTAATATGCGGCACCATAGCCTTTTTTACGGAAGACCCGAGTTGGGTGCAGATTTCTCAATGTTCTGTAAGCATATTATATTCAGGCGTTCTTGGTGTAGGCGTATGCTACACGCTTCAAGTTACAGCCCAAAAACACACCGATCCTACTGTTGCCTCCCTTCTTATGAGCCTTGAAGCTGTATTCAGCGCTATATGCGGAGTGCTGTTTCTCAATGAAACTTTCACCGCCAAAGAGCTTTTCGGCATAGCTTTCATAATCGTATCAATAGTGGTTTCTCAGCTTCCCAATAAGAAAAAAATACCTGAAAATCCCGGTGAAGATGCGCAATGTAAGTGCTAAACCGAAAAGCAACAGTAAGAATCTGTATCATAACGTGTTGCAATCTAAAATATATAAAGCAAAAAACGTACCAAATTTATAATTTTCCTATGATGTTTTAAAAGGCTGTAATCCTGTCTAAACAACGGATTACAGCCTTTTTTAATTGATTTTTTTATCAGCGTTTATAAGTAATTAAGTTTTCTTAATATCTTAATTTGTCGCTTATCGCCAATTTTTTGTCTCGTCTTCGAGAAAGTGGCGAATTTTAGTTATTTTTTAGTTTCTCTATGGAATTAAAATTCTTTAACAATGTCATCAGGAGATGTGAATTCAAATCCTAACTTTTCTGCTGTCTCAAGAAGCGTAAGCTTTCCTTCATATGTGGTTAAGCCTCTTCTTAAGTGCTTGTCATCCTTAAGCGCTTTCTTCACTCCCTTGTTTGCTATCGCCATTGCGAACGGTAGAGTTGCATTGCAAAGTGTTGTAGATGCTGTCTGTGCAAATGCTGACGGAATATTGTCTACGCAGTAGTGCATTATTCCTTCTTCATAGTAGATTGGATCTTTATGGCATGTTGAGCGGCATGTCTCTACTGCTCCCTCATCATCACACGCTACGTCTATTATCATTGCTCCCTTCTTCATCAACTTCAGGTCTTCTCTGTTGATTAGATGGTCTTTTCTTGTCTTTGGCCATAAGATGCAGTTGATTATTACATCTGATACCTTAAGGCATTCTACTAAGTTCTCTCTGTTAGAGAACATGAAGTTTACATTGTCCGGGAAATGTTCTTTTGCTTTCAGCATTGCTTCATAGTTTATATCAAGCATGTTTACTCTGTTTCCGAATCCTGATGCCAGCTCGCATGCCCCTATTCCTGAATGTCCGCATCCGATTATCGTTACTATCGGCGTTGCCACTCCGCATACGTTTGCAAGAAGCTTTCCTGCTCCTCCATTTATTGTCTGTGCAAAGTGCAGCGCTGCTAAAAAGCCTCCCTTTCCTGCCAGTTCGCTCATAGGGCTCAGCAGCGGCCATTCTCCTTTATCGTCAGAAATGTCCTCATATGCTATACTTGTGCACTTTGATGCCATCAATGCTTCTGTCTGATCCTTATGGGCGTTGGAATGAATATATGTAAATACTATCAGGTCTTCTCTTAAGTATTTGAACTCTTCCGGGAAGATTTCCTTTACCTTGTAAATCATATCTACATTTGTCCATACTTCCTCTGCTGTTTCTACTACTTTTGCTCCTGCTTTAGCATAGTCTTCATCGCTATAGCCGCTTCCTTCTCCTGCCTTTGTCTCCACTATTACTTCGTGGCCTCTCCTTGTTAGTTCTGTTACGGCTGATGGGATTGCTCCTACTCTGTATTCGCTTTCCTTAATCTCTTTTACAATTCCGATTTTCATTTCTTTTATTATCTCCTTTTTACTGTTTGGTATATATATAACATAAAGGCGGTGGTACCACCGCCTTCATTTCTTTTTTTAGGCGGTGGGTTTCACCGCCTTTTACCGGTAAATAAATTTTTTAGCTCTTATTCCTTCTCCTGTCCGTTATTTTCTGTCTATAAGAGCATATTGTCTTAGTATGTATTATATAACTATATATATTATGATAATACAGTAAAGCCCATTACCAATGTTACAATACAAGAAATTACTGCGCAAAACAGTGCATAAGGAATCTGAGTTGTATTGTGGTCAATATGGTCAGATCCTGCTGCCAGTGATGACAGAATTGTTGTATCTGATATTGGTGAGCAGTGGTCTCCAAATGTTCCGCCGCCTAATACTGCGCCGATTGTTGCATATACGATTGTTCCGATTGCTCCAGCGTTGATTGAGAATGCCAGTGGAACAACTATTGGAGTCATGATTGCAAATGTTCCCCATGATGATCCGGTAAGGAATGAAATAACAGCACAAACTATGAATGTTACTGTTACCAGTAATGCCGGTGTCATGAAGGATTCTGTTAAGTTAATGATGTAATCTGCTGTTCCCAGTCCCTTTGTGATGGAGTTGATGCAGTATGCCATTGCAAGGATTAAGATAGCGTTCAGTACTGCCTTAATACCGTTTACTGCTGTTTCCATAAGGTCTTTTAATGTTGCCATTCTTCTTGCCCACATTAAAATGAACTGATACATTACTACTGTGATGAATGCTTCTAAAGTCTTTGCAGAACCTAAAACGATGAATGTTCCAAGGATTACTATAAAGATAATGAGAGCAGGGATTAAGAAGTCAAGGATTAAGTTAGTCTTAACTCCTTCGTTTGGAGTAATATCTCCGAGTTCTTTTGAAAGCATCGGTTGTGCTCCGTCACGAACTACTTTACCTTCTTCTAAAGCTCTCTTTTCTGCTTTCTTCATTGGTCCGAAATCAGGAATAATTCCGAATGAATTGAGTAAGCAGAATAAGAACATGATGATGCAATAGAAGTTGAAAGGCACTGCCTTAAATACTGCGGTCATACCTGCATCAGCATCAGCGATTGTGCCAAGTCCTACTAAAAGACCTGCCATGTAGATACCCCATGAAGCGAAAGGTCCAAGCATACAAGCTACAGGAGCTGATGTACAGTCACAGATAAATGCTAACTTTTCTCTGGAAATCTTAGCTTCGTCAGTAAGAGGTCTCATTACGTTACCAACGTATAAAGGCGAGAAGTAGTCTGAGAAGTATACAATCAGACCTAAGATACAAGCTGCACCTGATGTCATTCTTCTGCTCAGGTTAAAGCCTGAAATCTTATGGGCGAATGTTTGTATAGCGCCTGATTTCTGGAAATAAGCTACCATGATACCGATAAATACTTCGATAGCAGCTACCCAGATAAAGTCTGCATTACCTAATGCTGATTGTAAGATTCCGGATAATCCGAAGATTGGGTTCTGGCCCTGAATAACAACACCTACAAGTACGCCGACTAAAATTGATAACAGAGCATCTCTTGTTACGAATGATAATACCAGCGCGATAGCGATAGGGACCAGGCATAAAATTCCATATTCCATATGAAACCGTCCTTCCTATTGTATAATAATTATACAATCTTTTAATAATTTCAGTATAAAGAAAGTTTTTACCGGTACAATAGATAATAGCAAGAACCGTACCAAAATTTCAATTTGCGTTAAGGAAATGCTAAAGTTCCCTATTTTTCAACAAAACTTTTCATGATATGCTTTGAAAATATGGTGAAAATTTTCCTCCGTTTATCAAAAAATACCGCTTATTTTTTGTCGCATGTTTAAGTTTGTGACGAATTTTCGCCATTTTTTCATCATTATGTGGTTAAATTTTGCACATTTATATAAATTTGTGGTCAAAAAAAGCCAAGGCACACTTTGGTTGGAAAGTGTGCCCTTATTATAATAATATTTGTTATTTTATGCCTTAATTAGAGAGAGGCAACCAATTCATCAGGTGAAACTCCAGGTATGCCTAACTTTTCAGAAGTCTCAACCATGCAGAGCTTTCCTTCGTATGTAGTAAGCCCTCTTCTTAAGTGCTTATTGTCCTTAAGCGCCTGTACAATTCCCTTGTCTGCCACCTCTAATGCAAACGGCAGACTGTCATTTGCAAATCTTGTCGAAGCGCTCTTTGAAAATGCTGACGGAATATTATCAACACAATAGTGCAGTATTCCTTCTTCATAGTAAACAGGGTCTTCATGGGTTGTGCTTCTGCATGTTTCTACTGCTCCTCCGTCATCGCATGCTACGTCTATTATCATTGCACCCTTCTTCATCAACTTAAGGTCTTCTTTATAAATAAGATGATCTTTTCTTGTCTTTGGCCATAATACGCAGTTGATTACCACATCCGATACCTTTAAACATTCCAAAATGTTGTCTCTATTGGAATACATAAACGATATGTTTCCGCCAAGCTTGCTCTTTGCTCTGTCCATCGCCTCAAAATCTATATCCATCATCTTTACCGTATTCCCAAAGGACGACGCAAGCTCTGCTGCTCCCATTCCCGTATATCCGCATCCTATAATAGATACTATAGGCGTATCTGAACCGCATACATTATTTAGAAGTAATCCGGGGCCTCCATGAATTGACTGAGCATAGTAACAAGCCGCCAAGAATCCTCCTTTTCCTGCAAGTTCTCCCATATTGGCTACTAACGGCCACTTGCGGTGAGGCAAGTCTGAGGAAACATCTTCAAATGCAATGCTTGGACACTTTGACGCCATTAATGCTTCTGTTTCATTTCTGTGAGCGTTGGAATGAATATATGTCATTATGATTAAATCTTCTCTCAAGAAATGGTATTCTTCAGGAAGAATCTCTTTGACTTTATACAGCAAATCTACTGTTGTCCATACTTCTTCCGCAGTTTCTACTATTTTTGCACCCACCGAGGCGTATTCTTCATCGGAAAAGCCGCTGCCTGCTCCCGCACCATGTTCGATGTAGACTTCATGTCCATGTTTAAGAAACGCACCTACTGTAGATGGAATCATAGCTACTCTGTTTTCGCTGTTTTTAATTTCCTTTACAACACCAATCTTCATTAAAAATTACCTCCTGCATTTTTTTAACTATTATTTAATAATTTAGTTTATATCTAAAATTTTCATACGATATTTTAAGGTTTGTCTTGGCATTCCAAGAATCTCAGCAGCACGGCTTTTATTGCCTTTCGCCTGCTCCAACGCTGCTGTAATCATTTCCTTTTCAACTTTTTCCATAACATCATAGTAAGGTATGGAATCCGGCGAAAATTGGTCATACAATGCTTCATCAAACTGAGATTTTTTCCTTTCCTCTTTTTTTAAGTTTGGTACAATTCTAGGTTTAAGGTAAGCAGGTAATAAATCAGCATCTAAAATAGTTCTGTCTCCCGATGAAGTAACCATAAACTCAATAGTATTCATCAGTTCTCTAACATTACCCTCCCATGTATAGTCTAAAAATGCTTCCATCAAATCTGATGAAATATCGCTTATATTCTTATCATACATATCAGAAAAATACTTAATGTAATACTGAGTAAATAATTTAATATCTCCCTTTCTTTCTCTAAGAGGGGTCAAAGTAATCAATCCACTTGAAAATCTATAAAAAAGGTCTTTACGAATAATATTCTTTTCGATAGCGATCATAGGGTCAATGTTCATCGCTGCGATAATCTTCACGTTAACTTTTTTATCCACAT
>CAZYWO010000118.1:0-5477 GCA_964651095.1 uncultured Oscillospiraceae bacterium
CGCTTCAGACCTGTATTTTTCAATTACAACGTCTAATAACGATATGATATATTGCAATATAGGGCTCTGTATTATATCTCTGCTGGCATCTGAAAACAGAGCCATCCCATATTCCTTAAATACTCTCTGCAAAATCGGGCCGCGTACTTCCTGATCGTTGCAGATTACTTTAATATCGCTGTAGCGGTAACCCTTTTCACGCACCAGTTTAAGGACAAACGCGGCAGCGCTTTCAGCCTCGTTATACAGATTTGCAGCAGCTACAAGGGTTAGACCGCTGTATTCATCCTGACTGCCCGCGGCTTTAGCAGGAACAGCATAAAGCTCCCTTTCTATATGTTTTATAGCAGCCGCTCTGTCCTTGATTATGTAGTTATCCGAAATTCTTTTTTCGGTAAATTTAACACCTCTGGCCGTTGCTTGCGACGTTAAATTATAAATAACTTTTTCCCCTAGTTCAAAAAGCTCTGCGGACGGTTCCTTTAGATTCTCCGTATATGTCAGAACCACTTTCACATCTTTTGCCCACACCATAAGTTCGCCTATAACCGAAAGGGCTTTTGGAGCTAAACTGTCAAAGCCGTAAATCCATATTGTATTGTCTTTAATTAGCTGAGAACTTCCAATTTTTCCTACGAATAAATCAATATAGTCCTCTGAATCGGTATACTTACCGCTGATGGCCTCTTCATAACGATTATACATCATATACAAATCGGATAGTTTTTTTTGTACATAAGATCCCGGTTCAACCTCTTTAGATATCTGTTCCAGCGCGCCTGCATCACAATTAAACTGTTTCAGTTCGGAAATAAAATTGTTCACAAGTTCTATAAAGGAATTTTTAGTCTCAAGACCTCGAAAAACTTGAAGGTCTTCCTTTTCATCACGGGCTATCTTAGAAAGAATCATGTGGCGGCCGTATTTGTCTATAAAAGTCCTTTTACTTCCTCCAAGTTCGGAGAGAAGTCTAAATCCCAATCTGGACATGGAAAGAACTTCAATATCCATCAGTCCCTTTACATCAAGACTTTCAAAGAGATGCTTTTCTGCCTCCAATGTAAACTGGTCGGGAACTATAATCAGCGCCCGACTTTTTGAATCAATATTATCAAATATGAACTTTTCCTTATCAATGTTTTCTCTTCCGTAAAAAATGGTCAGCATAACTTACCTCAATTTAGCCTTTCAGGTTTTTGCCCTTTCTGCCTGCACAAAGTCATATGAGTTTATCTTGCGAATTTGTCTTATCAGTTTATCTCATGAGTTCAACTGAGCAAGCACCTCAATGAGCTGTCTGGGTTCCTGAATAGAATAATCTTCGGCTGCATCGCTGATGAGAGGCGAATTATCAGAAGTAATGCGCCAGTCCACCAACACCGATTTTACATGAGCATTATTTGCGCACTTTATATCAAAAGGGCTGTCTCCTACCATTATTGCCTCGTCGGCTGTAATTCCCATCTTTTTAAGGCATAGTAAAATAGGTTCCGGATTAGGTTTATGAACATCTGTGTCTTCGCAAGTAACTATGCCTTCAAAATACTTACCGATTCCAAACATATTCATATATCTGCAAGCCGATTCTCTGGTTCGCGAAGTCACTATGCCCATGCGGTATCCTGCTTCTTTAAGTGATTGTAGGAGTTCAACTATCCCCGGAAAAATCTTAACCAGCATGTGGGCGTTTTCCTCCTGATAGCGTCTGTATACCGCCGCCGATTCTTCAGCCGCAACGTTTGGGAACTCTCTTGCCATGGTGATTAACAAAGGTTCGCCAAAACACGAAGTTATTTTATCAAGGCTTTCTTCACGTCCGAGATAATGTTTATATGTATGCTGCCACGACGCGATGATTATATCGTTAGTATTTACCAGTGTTCCGTCAAAGTCAAATAAAACTGTATTTATCATTTAACTTACCTCTAAAATTTCATTGTCAGACCGACCTTTTTTTTGTCATAGTCGATGGAGATAATCTTTACCTTCACAGTATCACCCACTGAAACCACATCCATAGGGTGTTTAACATATTTATCGCTTAGCTGTGAAATATGTACAAGTCCGTCGTTTTTTACGCCTATGTCTACAAATGCTCCGAAATCCACCACGTTTCTTACCGTGCCTGTCATCTCCATATCAATCTTAAGATCCTCAAATGATCTTACATCGTTTCTGAAAATTACAGGCGGCGCGTCTTCACGAGGGTCTCTGGCAGGCTTTTTCATTTCTTCAATTATGTCGGAAAGCGTCATTTCCCCTACGCCCAAATCTTCAGCCATATCGGCTATACTTTTGTTTAAAGACTTGGCAGGATAAGCCGATTTAATCTTCTTTTCCATGTCTGTATCTCCGCCTTTTTTGATGGCTTCCATGTCTACGCCTAATTTTTCCATCATAGCCTGAGCGGCGTCATAGGATTCAGGATGCACGGATGTGGCATCCAGCGGGTTATTTCCTTCGGAAATACGCATGAAACCGGCGCACTGTTTAAAAGCTTTTTCGCCCAGTTTAGGAACTTTCAAAAGTTCTTTTCGGCTGGTGAATTTGCCGTTTTCCTCTCTATAAGCAACGATATTCTTGGCTATCCCCATATTAACGCCTGCGATATATGAAAGAAGCGATGGCGAAGCCGTGTTAAGGTCTACTCCAACCCTGTTTACGCAGTTTTCGACAACATTGGTTAAAGCTCCTTCCAGCAGTTTCTGATTAATATCGTGCTGGTACTGCCCTACTCCTATGTTTTTCGGATCAATCTTTACCAGTTCAGCCAGTGGGTCTTGGAGTCTGCGGCCTAAAGACATTGCGCCCCTTGTGGTCACATCCAAATCCGGGTATTCTTCTGCGGCCAGTTTGGAAGCAGAATATACGGAAGCTCCCGCTTCATTAACGATGGTATATTGAATGTTATAACCCTCTTTTTTTATAAAGTTTGCGACTACTTCCTCTGTCTCTCTGGAGGCTGTACCGTTACCTATTACGATAATATCTATGTTGTATTTCTCTACGATTTTTTTAAGAACCGCCTCTGTTCCGGCAATGTCCTTCTTAGGTTCTGTAGGATAAATAGTCGTGTATGCCTTAAGTTTTCCTGTTTCATCTAAAACTGCCACCTTGCAGCCCGTTCTGTATCCGGGGTCAATGCTGATGATTTTCTTACCTCTGACAGGCGGCGTCATCAGCAAGCTTTCAGTATTCTTGGCAAAAATTTTAACAGCTTCGGTTTCAGCTCTTTCAGTGAGAAGATTTCTCATTTCTCTCTCTATAGACGGAGCCATAAGGCGTTTGTATGCGTCGGCAATAGTATCGTTTAAAAGCTCCAAGAAAATAGATCGTTCATTTTTAATTATTTCCCCGGCAATAATCTTGTGCATGGTCTCAGAGTCAACGGAAACTTTAACCTTAAGTTTTTTCTCCTTTTCCCCGCGGTTAACAGCCAGCACTCTATGGTTAGGAATCTTGGATAAGGCTTCCTGATGATCATAATACATTTCGTACACTGTCTTTTCCTCGGGATCTACCGCTTCCGTTACGATCGTAGCTGAGCTGAAAGTCTTTTCTCTGACAATCTTGGTGATTTCAGGGTCGTCGGCAATCATTTCGGCTATTATATCACATGCTCCCTGAATTGCATCAGATGCCGTGTTGACTTCTTTTTCAGGATTGATGAAAGGTTCAGCCACTTCCTGAGCGGTTCCTTCGGTTTTAAGCTGGGCAAATATAATCATTGCCAGAGGTTCCAAACCTCTTTCCTTTGCCTTGGAAGCTCGAGTTGCTTTTTTCTGCTTAAACGGCTTATAAAGGTCCTCAACTCTTTGGAGAACCTCTGCCTTAATAATTTCTTCGCGAATATCATCGGTCATCTTGCCCTGTTCTTCAATGAGCCTGATAACTTCTTCTTTTCTTTCCTCGAGATTTCTCAGATATTTCAGCCTTTCGTCTAAGTCGCGCAAAATAACGTCTGTCAATCCTCCGGTTACTTCCTTACGGTACCTTGCGATGAAAGGGATTGTATTACCCTCATCTATAAGTTCTACGGTATGCTCAACCTGTGAATCTTTAATTCTAAACTCGCTCGACAGTTTTTTAATAATATCCATATTTTAAATATTTCCTTCTTATCTTTTGTTTTTTAACGCCCTGTATTTAAGTTTTGATTTTCTAATCTTTATTTTTAAGTTTTTCATTTATAAAGTAATCAATGTCGCCGTCCATCACCGCGCCTACATTGGAAGTTTCTGCCCCGGTTCTGTGGTCTTTTACCAAAGTATACGGTTGGAAAACGTAGGAACGTATCTGCGACCCCCATGTATTCATAGAATAATCGCCTTTAAGTTCCTTTAGATTTTCCTTCTGCTCCTGCTCGGCAAGCTCTGTAAGCCTTGCCATTAGAATTTTCATTGCAACTTCCTTATTCTGGTGCTGACTGCGCTCATTTTGGCAAGTAACCACGATATTAGTCGGCAGATGGGTAATTCGGATTGCCGAGTCAGTCTTATTGACGTGCTGTCCGCCTGCTCCTCCGCTCCTATATGTGTCTATCCTTAAATCCTCCGGATCGATTTCCACATTGATTTCTTCATCTATTTCGGGCATTACTTCTAGCATCGCAAATGATGTCTGCCGCTTGCCCGCCGCATTAAAAGGAGAAATTCTTACCAGTCTGTGAACGCCCTTTTCATTTTTCAGATAACCATAAGCGTTTTCGCCTTCCGCAATGAATGTAGCGCTTTTGATACCGGCCTCCGGGTCTCTTTGATAGTCTATAACTTTAACTGAATAGCCCCTCTTATCACACCACCGGGTATACATGCGGTAAAGCATCGACGCCCAGTCCATTGCGTCAATACCTCCGGTGCCTGAATGGATCGATACGATGGCACCGCAATGGTCGTATTTACCTGTGAGCAAAGTTCTCAGTCTAAGTTCTTCCAGTTTGCCCTTGAACGTCTCAAAATCTCGCTCAATGCCTGCCGCCATTTCTGACAGTTCTGCTTCATCGGCTCCTGCCGATTCCTCCATTTCCGCAAGCTCAATCAGTTCCTGAATATCATTCAGAGCCTTTTCTAAACTCTCGAAAGTATCAATTGTTCCCTCCATGGACTTTTTTTCTTTCATGATTTTCTGTGCAGTCTCGGGATTTTCCCAAAATCCCGGCTGTTCCATTTCTCTGTTGGTTCTATCCAGTTCGTCTCTTAATTTAGCCAAGTCAAAGAGAGTCACCGACTTCCGTTAGAATAGGCTTAAACGCCGGAATTTCAGTCTTGATGCCATCAAGCTTTAACATTTATTGACCTCCTTTTATGTCCTTCTTTTAGCTTAACCTGCCGGCCATTTATTTCAGCAGATTGTACACATGCTTATTATATATTAACATAAATTAAAGTGATAGTAAAATGAAAATACTCAAATTCAATTGTGCAAAATGTAGAGTTACAATTGATGTGACACCTACCTCTATACAAAAACGGTTGAAT
>CAZYWO010000119.1:0-5386 GCA_964651095.1 uncultured Oscillospiraceae bacterium
TGCAGTTAAATGAAAAACAGGATAAGTACGGCGTTTGCAGATTTCCAATGTCTGAGGCAGAACTTCCTGCGTAAATGGAACAAAACGGTTTCTTAAATGTAACAACCGGTTATGCAATCATTGATCTTACCCCGGACGCACCGAAGTATTCCGCACAGATGGCGGAAACAATGATTGAAGCGATGCGACAGACTAATTTGGAGGCGATTCAGTCTATTCATTCAAACCAGGCGGAAGAAGCCATATCAGCCGTAAATGCCAAATATGATCAGCGGCTTAACTTGTATCGAGAAGGAATAAAGCAGTGGGATACATCGGTATCGGTTACAATGATAATACGAGGAACAAAATGATAAATTCCGGTTTTGCGGATAGACATTCAAGGAGCGGCAGCATATCGTCAAAAATGCTACTCCTTTTTCGATAGTTCTTCGCCTTGTACTAAAAAGTAATGCTCCAAGCATTTTAAATGTTTGGAGCACTATTTTTTTATTCGAATTTTGGCGCATGTACGTCATTTCCAGCAAAGGCATTAGTTCCAGGATTCGAAAGGGAAAAATACATTTTTGCAGCTTTTGTGGTACCAAAATCCTTGTTGGAACCAGTTTCCTGCACTTCGTTGAAGGCGTCACGGAACATCTGGTTGTGCGCTTCCTCACGGTTGAGAAGAAAATCAATAGTCTCTCTAACCTTTTTATCCTCTATCTGACGGTAAAGGTATTCATAAGTGACTTTTGCTCTCTGTTCGGAGGCAATATCGCTCAAAAGATCAGCGCAAAGATCACCTGTAACCGTGACATAGTCAGCGCTCCAAGAGTAACCTGAGGCGTTTATAAGCCCAGGGTTCAAGCCAAGAACAACATGGCTTTGAATTTCTCCTGCGGTGACTTGTTCCGCATCAGCCTCTTCGCCGTTCAGCAGGTTTATGGTTTGGGCGATCATCTCCATGTGGCCAAGTTCTTCTGCCGCAATATCAAGGAACAGATCCTTTATTTTTGGATCCTTTATACGAAAACTTTGAGAGATATATTGCATCGCGGCTTTAAGTTCCCCATTGGCCCCTCCAAGCTGTTCCTGAAGAAGTGCAGCATATTGCGGATTGGACTTTTCAATTTTTACAGGGTGAAATAATTTTTTATTGTGAGTGAACAAATGTATCAGCTCCTTTTTTAATTATAACCATATTATGCCCACAAAATTATAACTTTGCTTTTATAAAATGCAAAAATTTAAGATTTTAGTTCAAATATGTGCTATAATATTGTCGCAAAAGGGAGATGATTAGGTGAAGGTGATCAATTTTGGTTCACTGAATATAGATTATGTATATAAGGTGGATCATATAGTTCGCCCCGAGGAAACTGTGCGGGCTAAAAAAACAAGCTTTTTTCCTGGAGGAAAAGGTCTTAACCAGTTTATTGCCATTGCCCGCTCTGGAGCGAATGTGTTTCATGCGGGTTGTGTTGGAATAGACGGCGACGGGGCATATCTTATCAATATTCTTGATAAAAACGGAGTAAATACCTCCCTTGTAAGAAAAAAAGAAGGAACCAACTGGAAATGCATTTATTCAAGTAACACCGGAAGGAACAAAGAGCATAATCATATGTGGAAGGGCTAATCTTACCATAACGGATGAACATATAAAATTTACTATTACACAGCTTCGTCGGGGCGACATTCTTCTTTTGCAAAACGAAATAAACTCCGTAGATGTTATTATAGAGGAAGCACTTGCGGCGGGGGCAAAAGTTGCACTAAATCCCTCACCATTTACAAAAGAAATGAAAAAGCTCCCACTGGATAAGCTTTCCTATGTTTTTTTGAACAGGTATGAGGCCTCTGAATTTACGGGAGAGAACCCAATGGATGTGGAGGCCTTTATCCCATCTATAAGAAGGGTATTTCCAAATGCGGAAGTCATAATGACAATGGGGAAAAAGGTTCCATACTAATTAAAAAGGGCGATGCTATCTACCAAAATATATATGAGGCTACTGTAAAGGACAAAACTGCGGCCAACGACGCTTTTATTGGCTTCTATCTTGGAATAACACTTGGAGGTGCGTCATCGAAAGACGCACTTATGATGGCGGCCAAGGCCGCGTCTATATGTGTATCAAGGTCGGGCGTAGCAAGCTCAATACCAATAATAGAGGAATGTTACAAGCTATAAAATATAAAAATTATATGGTCACATATTGAGTATCATATTCTAAAATAAAAGGACGGTTTAGACCGTCCTTTTATTTTAGAGATTATTCAGCACTGATGATGTAATAATAAACAGGCTGGCCACCATAAACTGTAGCCACTTCAATGCTCGAAGGAAGTTTTGATTCAATAACAGCACGAATACTCTCGGCCTGAATCTCAGTAATATCTTCACCGTAATATATAGTTACCATGGAAGTATCTTTAGAAACAAGAGCTTTGGCAAGCCTTCCGCAAATGGTGTCCATATCTCTTCCCGTGTAGATCATCTTACCCTCTTTCATTGCAAGAAGCTCGCCCTCTTCGATTTTATGGCCGTCAAAGTCGGAATTTCTTGCAGCAAAAGTCACTTGACCGGTGGCAACAGCGGAAAGAGCAGCGTTCATAGCGTTGGAGTTGTCAATAACAGAAGCATAAGAATCATAAGCAAGCATTGCGGAAATGCCTTGAGGGACTGTCTTACTTGGGATTACAACAACATTTCTGTCAGCAATCTCAGCTGCTTGGTTCGCAGCCATAATAATATTTTTATTATTGGGAAGCACAAAAACATTTTTTGCTGGCGTTGCCTGGATTGCGGCAAGTATATCTTCAGTGGAGGGGTTCATGGTTTGGCCGCCTGAAACTATATTGTCACATCCAAGGTCGGAAAACACTGCGGTAAGTCCTGACCCGGCACAAACCGATACAAATCCAAATTCAACTGAGGGGTCTACTTCTGCATAGGGAAATCGGGACTCAGGCTCTTTTTGGACCTCCTCTGCGCATCCATCGAAAATAGAACTGTGCTGGATTTTCATATTTTCAATTTTAACTGTTGCAAGGGAGCCGTAGGAAAGAGCCTCTGTTAAAACTCTTCCGGGGTCATTTGTATGAACGTGAATTTTAATTATGCTGTTGTCCTCAACAAATACAAGGCTGTCTCCAATAGAGACAAGGAATTTACGGAATATTTCGGGATCTTTAGAGGTATCTGCACGGTCAATAATGGTTTCGGTGCAGTAAGTGAAGCGAATATCCTGTTCGGAGGCGCCTGCAGCAGAAACCGCCGGTTTGCTGGCAGAGGAGCCTTCTTTAAGCGGGATAATAATTCCCTCAGAAATAACGCTCCACATTCCTTCTAAAACATAGACAAAACCCTGGCCGCCGGCGTCGACAACGCCGCTCTTTTTAAGGATAGGAAGCATTTCAGGGGTCTGTTCAAGGGTTTTGCGGCTTTGAATGTACATTCCATAAAAAACAGAAACGGATGAGTCGTCGTATTTTACGATCTCCATAGCTTTTTCTGCGGCACAGCGTGAAACTGTAAGAATAGTACCTTCAGTAGGCTTCATAACTGCTTTATACGCCGCTTCAACACCGAGAGTTATAGCGTTGGCAACATCAGTGCCGGTGGCTGTCTCTTTTCCACGGAGGCCCTTTGCAAATCCGCGGAAAAGAAGAGAAAGTATTACGCCGGAATTACCCCTTGCACCTCGAAGAAAAGCACCTGCGGCAACTTTGCTTACCTCTTCAACAGTGACGTTATCGTCAAGCTTTAAAAGCTCATTCGCTCCGTTCCCAATCGTCATGGACATATTTGTACCGGTGTCACCATCTGGAACAGGGAACACGTTAAGAGCGTCCACTTCTGCCTTTCTGTTGCTTAGATTATTAGCTCCGGAAATAAATGCGTCACGAAGCTGTTTCCCATTTATCAAAAATCTCAACTCCTTAATAAGTCCTTGCTTATATAATAAAAAAATTAATGAAATATACTTTCATATTATAGCATAAATGTACCATGATATAAAAGAGAAAAAAGAAAAAATTGCACAAAATTAGAAATTTTATTGCTTTTCCCAATCCAAAATATTATAAAACATGTCAAAATCAGTACCTCCAAAAGAAAAAGAAAGATCGCGGGAAAAAACAACGCAACCCTTTGTGTAGCAAAGAGGAACATACGGCATAACGCTTTCAAAAACAGCGTAAAATTCTGTAGCCGAGATTGTTCCCTGCATGAACTTTTCCCAGCTAAGGTAAAGGCTTTCACTTGGGGCAATGCCGTAATTTATGTATTCTATGCTTTCAATTTGATACTGATAAGGCGTTATGAGCTTTGAAATATCCATATCATTATCGATTTTAACCTCAGAGACATACATATCATAATCGTAGTTTTGCAAAGCGAGCATAAATGCAGAGGCTGAAACCGGGTTTACATTTACTTCAATTCCAATTTCATAAAGCATTTCAGCAATGGCGTTTGCAGCGTTTACTTTTACACTGCTTTCATTGCAGACGACAAGATCCAAGGAGATGCGCTTTCCCCGGCTATTTGTGCGGAAGCCGTCGCTATCCCTTCCAGTAAGTCCCATATTGTCAAGCAAAAGGTTGGCAGACATAAGATCAAGACTGCGTTTAGAAACGTATTGCATTTCGTAGAAATCGGGATTAAAAAGGCTTCTTGGCTCTGAGGCAAAATTATTATAGACACAATTTATCAAGTAGTTATAATCTATAGCTGCTGCAATGGCTTTTCTGAAATCAGCATAATATGTGAAGGTAGCGCTACTATTAAGGCCTAAATATACCATCTGGTTAGATTGAAGGCCAGAGATCGCTCCTATTGAGGAGGTTCCAAGGCTGAGAGGATCCTGCCTATAAATACAGTCGTAAACGCCCATCCTCATTTCATATGATAGCAAATCAGTGTCAGTTGCAGAGATAAGCTCTATGTTATCAACAGCACAGTCAATATTTGCCACAAGAATATCGCCGCTTTCGCTGAAGGAAAATCTTCCGGGAAAATAGAGCGGCTTGTTCTCAGTTTCATAGGATATGACCGGAAAAGTGAGAAGATTGGGAAAATATCTGTTTGCATATTTAAGCGTTATTTTACAACAAGTGGCATTTACCACGGAAATGGAACTTATTATATCAAGCGAAGAGGCATAGTAGCTGTTTACGCCCATGGCACGCTGTGTTGAATAACGAAGATCATAAGCTGTGAATTCAGTTCCATCCGGAAAAGCCATGCCATCATCAATATAAATAAACCAAACTATGTTGTCTTCAGTATATATCTCAGAAACAAGGTCAAGTTCATAACTATAATCGTATCTAAGGGTAACCATAGATCGGTATATTAAACCGCATATATATCTGTTGGTTCGGCTTTTGGTGGTAT
>CAZYWO010000120.1:0-5314 GCA_964651095.1 uncultured Oscillospiraceae bacterium
GTTTGTCTCCTTTTCCTGCCAAGATATATATCTTTTGGCATAATAAAATCTAGATTTTTACCCAAGACATGCTCAAGCCATTTAACTATATCACAACAATATACGGAAAGCAAGCTATTTTTTAAATTTCCAAATTTTTGTTTAATCACAATAAACTCTTAGAATTCAACTTTATCCTTTTACTTTCCCGCCAGTCTGGCAACAATTATGCGATCTTTCCCCGTCAAATCGGTCAGTCCGATAATTCGCTCAAAGCGTTCTGTACTCCTAAGCAGTCCTTTAACAGCATCACACTGCTCATTGCCTATTTCCACCATAAGCACTCCGCCTTTCTTCATATAATCGGCAGCATCGGCAGCAATTCTTCTATAAAAATCCAATCCATCTTCGCCGCCGTCAAGGGCAATCATAGGCTCATGGTCTTTTACTTCGGGTTCTAAACTTTCTATAACCGAATGTTGTATGTAAGGCGGATTAGAAATTATCATATCAAACTTTTTCTTGCCCAGTATGCCATTAAGTTCATTGAACATATCGCTTTCAATCAGCTTCACCGACTTGACGCCGTTAAGAAGCACGTTCTGCCTCGCCACCGCCAAAGCCTCTGAACTTACATCTGAGCATGTCACGCGGAGCTTAGGACATAATTTTGCTAGAGAAATGCCAATAGCTCCGCTGCCACAGCACAAATCAAGAACGTCGCCGCCTTTTTGCATCACATTTGAATATGGTTCGCCGCGAAGAGTAGCTTTAGTCGCCAATTCTATTGCGTCTTCAACCATGGTTTCTGTATCCTGCCTAGGAATCAGCACCTTATCATTAACATCAAAAGGCAATCCCATAAATTCTTGACGCCCTGTAATATGCTGAAGCGGTATTCTCTTAGCTCTGCGTTCAATAAGTTCAAAATAAACTTCACACTGATTGTCCTGCAAAGTTTCCTGCCACCTGAGCATAAGCCCTACTCTGTCAATGCCTTGCATGTAACAGTACAGCTCTTTTGCATCTATTTCAGCATCGGCTACTCCTGCGTCTTTTAATTGCTGAGTACCGATTTTTATTAATTCTTTAAGTGGTAAACTCATTCTCTCTCCTCTTTTATTACCTACTGCCTTACTGTCTATTGACCCGCCTCTTTAGAAACCGCTGGGTCGTAATACTCAACCTCACCTTCAACCGGTCTGCCCTCAAGATCGCAGATTCCTTCAAAATATGGTACATCGTCTTCATCGTTAAGGACTGCTTTTACTGCTGCAATAGCAACTTCAAGCTGCTGGAAATTGGGTTCTGCCGTAGTAAGTTTCTGCAAATACAATCCGGGCAGACTTAGAACTTTAACTATCCAGCTATCGCTTCTTCCCGCCCATTTAAGCAGTTCATATGAAAGCCCTGCGATAATCGGCAGAACTAAAATTCTGCTTATAACTCGAACCCATACATTAGGCCAGCCCATAAAGGCATGCACCAATACGGCAATAACCATTACAAAAACCATAAAACTAGTTCCGCAGCGAGGGTGCAGCGTGTAAAAGGTTTGGGCATTTTCGGGAGTTAGGTCTAATCCGTTTTCAAAGCAGTGGATAGTCTTATGTTCCGCGCCGTGATACTGAAAGACCTTTTTGATGTCCCCCATCCTTGCTATGAGCCATATATACAATACAAAAATTAATATTCTCACAATGCCTTCAATAAGATTGAGTATTAAAATATTTTCCGTTATCGCCCCAAACCAGCCTACAACCACCGTAGGTAAAAGCATAAAAATAGCCACAGACATTACCAGAGCCAACACGACAGAAAGCACCATCAAAATATTCCATGCCTTTTCCTTGCCAAGTTTTTGCTCAACCCAAAGGTCGAATTTATCTTTTTGGTAATCTTCCGGATAATTTGCTTCTAAAATATCCGCAGAGTACATTAAAGTTTTAGTACCGTAAATCAGCGACGCCACGAAATTAATAACGCCGCGAATGAGCGGTACCTTACTCCATTTGCTGCCGCTTGGTGTAGGCTGAGTTTTCATGTGAATTTTTCCATTTGGAAGTCTTATTCCGATAGCCGTTCTTTTAGGACCTCTCATCATTATGCCTTCCATGATTGCCTGCCCGCCTATTGAAGTCGGACAAGCATCCTTTAAGAAAATCTTTTTCAAATCCATTTGTGTATCCTCTTATTGTGTATCTTCTTAATAGTTTATTCGTCGATTAATACTTTTTTAATTATTTGTATAAAATCTTTATTCGTTCTTGTATGCGCCAGATTTTCAACTATTTCCTCGGTCACATCCTGCATCGGCTTATTAGCCATAGCACGTCTCATCGCCCATATGGCTTCCATCTCATCCTGATCCATGAGAAGATCCTCACGGCGAGTGCTCGATTTATTCAGATTGATGGCAGGGAAAATTCTCTTTTCGGAAAGTTTGCGATCCAGATGCAATTCCATATTTCCCGTACCTTTAAATTCCTCAAAAATAACGTCATCCATCCTGCTTCCGGTCTCCACTAAAGCCGTCGCCAAAATAGTTATCGAACCGCCTTCTTCCATCTTACGTGCAGCTCCGAAAAACTTTTTAGGTCTGTGAAGCGCTCCCGGATCCAATCCGCCCGAAAGCGTTCTGCCCGATGCAGGCACAACCATGTTATAGGCTCTGGCAAGCCTCGTTATGCTGTCTAATAATATTACCACATCTTTACCGTGTTCAACCAGTCTTTGTGCGCGCGCCAATACCATTTCGGCAACTTTAACGTGATGTGCAGGCAGTTCGTCAAATGTGGAATAAATTACCTCTCCGCCGTTAATCGAGCGTTTCATGTCTGTGACTTCTTCAGGTCTTTCATCTACAAGAAGAATGATAAGTTCTACATCGGGATAATTTTTTTCAATAGCGGTGGCTACTTTTTTGAGCAACACGGTTTTGCCCGCCTTAGGAGGAGCTACGATAAGACCTCGCTGTCCCTTGCCTATAGGGGCTACGATATCAATTAAACGACTTGACAGGTCTTTCGTGCCGTCTTCCAGTCTTAATCTTTCAAACGGAAAAACGGGCGTTAAATCGTCAAAATCCGGTCTTCTTATGGCCTTCCCCGGCTCATCTCCATTAACTGTAAGCACATACAGCAGTGCGCCAAATCTTTCATTTTCCTTTGGCAACCGTGTGATACACTTAATTTTATCACCGGTCTTTAAATTAAATCGCCGAATCTGGGTTGGCGAAACATAAATATCCTTCTCGCTGGACAAAAAATTGGAAAACCTCAGAAATCCAAAATTATTTTCTTCCTGAATTTCAAGAATCCCTTCTACTTCAGGGCGTTCTTCGTTTATGGTATTAGGGGATTTTCTGGGTTTTTCGGTTTCAACAGCCTGAACGGCTTCTGTTTGATTCACACTTTCTTCCTGAGTTTCAGCTTCTGTAGTTTCAGCGTCTGCACTCTCACCGTCTAAGGTCTCGCCACAACTCAAAACTTTTTCTTCCATAACTTTAACGTACCTTTGCGGCATAACTTAGGAGCCGCACCTTTCATAGAATTTTTTAAATTTTTTAAGAATCAAATAACCTACAAGTATTTTACAAGAATTTATTCTAAATAGATCGCTACATAAAACTATAATATACTTTTATGATGTAAATTGCAAGAAAATCTATTGTTTGCCAAAAAATTGCCGTAACGTTGGCAGTAGAAAAAAGTGTCTTGTGAGATTGTCGGCGTGCTGCTTCTTTTGAGGAAATTTTCCGGCTTTCCTACTCCGCTTTATATTTCTCAAATTAAGCAGGTACTTCCTTGGTCTGCCAAAACGAACGCCGCGCAGTTTTGCCACCGCAATGCCTTCCCTCTGCCTCGTGCCCAAAAGAGGCATATTGATAACCACTATATGCACCTGCTTTTCATTAGTAATAATTCTCCATTGGTCTAATATTTCTTTGTAATTCCTTCCCAGTCTGTCCATGGCCTTTATTATCAGCACATACCCTTGGCGCGGCTTACGCATAAGTTTCCGGTACTGTGGTTTGTCGAAACCTTTTCCGCTTAGTTTATCGGTGAAAATATTGTTTTTTGGAACTTGAAAATCATCAAGTGCGATTCTTTTTCTATCCTCGTTTTGTTCTCTGGTAGATACGCGAATATACCCATAAATTGTTTGCGATATCTTTTTGCCCCCCCTATCGTCGAATTATGTCGAAAAGATTTTATTCTAGGGTGGTGTTTTATTCGTCTATCTTTGCTTTTTTAAATCAAATAAAAATTCTAAGGTATGGTGTGGTGATGTAACTATGTGGAAAGGGGATATGATATGATAGTATAGATAAAGTAAAGGGACACTTCCTTTCGGTAAGTGTCCCTTTGACTTTATTGGTTCGCTACAATTGCGTATAGTTTATTTGCTTTTCCAATTTTTTATTTACTGTAATCATAGAATCCTATGCCAGTTTTTCTTCCCAGTTTGCCGGCTCTTACCATCTTTCTGAGAAGAGTATGCGCTCTGTATTTAGAATCGCCATATTCTGTGTAGAGAACATCCATGATTGCGAGGCAAACGTCAAGACCGATTAAATCGCCTAATTCTAAAGGTCCCATTGGATGATTAGCGCCAAGCTTCATAGCTGTGTCGATGCCTTTTGCATCAGCAACGCCGTCAGCAAGGATTCCAACGCCTTCGTTAATCATCGGAATTAAGATTCTGTTTACAACGAATCCCGGAGCCTCTGCAACTTCTACAGGAGTTTTACCCAGAGCTGCTGTTAATTCGAGAATAGTTGTTTTAGTCTCTTCGGAAGTGGTTAATCCTTTAATGATCTCTACCAACTTCATAGCAGGAACAGGATTGAAAAAGTGCATACCGATAATTTTATCCGGGCGACCTGTAGCCGCTGCGATTTCGGTTATTGACAGTGATGATGTATTTGTAGCAATAATAGTTTCAGGCTTGCAAAGCTTATCTAATTCAGTAAATAATGCTTTCTTAGCTTCCATATCCTCTGTTGCTGCTTCTATTACAAGGTCAGCGTCAGCGATGATGTTTATGTCAGTTGAGCCATGAATTCTGCCGAAAACAGCTTCTGCTTCTTCAGCGGAAATTTTTTCTTTAGCTACCATCTTATCTAGGTTCTTTTTAACTGTAGCAAGACCCTTTTCGATGGAAGATTCTCTTCTTGCTCTCATAACTACTTCATAACCGTTCTGTGCTAAAACCTGAATAATGCCGGCACCCATAGTGCCTGTTCCTAATACACCTATTTTTTTCATTTTGAAATTGCCTCCTATTACAATATATTTATGGTTAATCCCCCTTACAGCCAGTAAGGAATTAT
>CAZYWO010000121.1:0-5186 GCA_964651095.1 uncultured Oscillospiraceae bacterium
TGATGATGCTGAATGTGTCGTAGGAGCAGCCGCATATAAAAAACTGGAGGTTAATTATGGAATTATTAGAAAAGGTTGAAAAGATAAGAGAAAAAACAGGAGTTACTTACGAAGAAGCTAAAAAAGCCCTTGAAGAATGTGGTGAAGATATGCTTGACGCTTTAGTATATCTGGAGAAGCAGGGCAAGACAAAAAGTGCGGAAACGGCAACATATACTACTAAAGCGGAATTTTCAGAGGAAGTCAAGAAAGCGGCTAAGAAATATGAAGACTCAACAAAAGAAACTTTCGGCGATCATGTGAAAAAATTCTTAAGATGGTGCGGCGAACTCATTAGAAAGGGATGCGAAAATTTCTTTATTGTATCAAAGAATGATGAAGAAGTAATTTCCATGCCGGTGCTGGTATTAGTGCTGTTGTTATTTGCATTTGCTATTGTTTTGCCTCTTTTGGTAGTTGGTTTGTTCTGTGGTTTTAGATATAGCTTTAAAGGCAATATTACTAAGGCTGTAGATGTTAATACCGCTTGTGAAAAAGCTTCCGAGGCGGTTGATACAATCAAGCAAGAATTTACTAAATAATCAAGTAAGAATTCACCAAATGGTAGGCAATTACGCCGCGCAAAAATAAACGGGGAACACAACGAACAGGTTTCAAAGCGGAGCAAAGTCTCCGCTTTTGAGGTATGGTAAACAGAAAAGAAGGATTCAAATTATGTCAAAAAAAATTTTGCTCGTAGAAGATGAAGAAAAGATTGCACGTTTTATCGAGTTGGAACTTATACACGAAGGATACAAAGTGAATAAAGTTTACAACGGCAGGGATGGTCTTGAAGAAGCCGTTAATGGCGATTATGATTTGATACTTTTAGACGTGATGCTTCCGGCTCTCAACGGATTGGAAGTTTTACGACGTTTGCGCAAAAGTTCCGATGTGCCGGTAATTATGCTTACAGCTAGGGATGCGGTTATGGATAAAGTCTCCGGGTTAGATGCCGGCGCCGACGATTATATAACCAAACCCTTTGCAATTGAAGAACTTTTGGCACGAGTTAGAGTTGCCTTGAAAAAACGGGCTGTATCCGAAAGGGAGACGAGACATATAACGGTCTGCGGTGTAACAATGGACGTGGATCGCCACGAAGTTACATTTAAAGATGAAATAATTGAGTTGACGCATAGAGAGTATGAGCTTGTTCACACGCTGATGCAGAATAAAAATATCGTAATGGATAGAGAAACGTTGATGAATGAAGTCTGTGGATATGATTATGTGGGTGAGACTAATATAATCGATGTTTACGTGCGTTATATAAGAAGCAAGATAGACGATCGTTTCGGAATTCATTTTATTCATACAGTAAGAGGAGTAGGATATGTCATCAAAGAATGATAAGAGATACAGCCGTACCGGGTCTATAGCTCGCAGCATTAATATGGAGTTTCTGATGCACAACCTATCTCAATTTATAATTTTGGATTTAGTATTGGTGACAGTGGTTTTAGGAGCTTTTTTTGTATGGCGTGAAGGGATTGTACCTTCAGATCAGATTGTGGAAAATAGATTTTTTTTGGGAAATTTTGATTACAAAACATGGCAATATGTCATAAAAACCACCACAGGCATACAATATAAATATTACATGTACCAGCTTTTACATCTTTGCAGAATGCCGGCTATAGTCATAGGAGTATTTGAAGGTTTGCTTCTTTTCTTCGGATTATTCTTTACAAAGAACATCAGGCGCAAGATGAAACCTTTAAACGAAGTCGCTATAAGAATGGAAGAACTGAGCAGCATGTCCGCTGCCAATGTGGATTTAAAAACTATGGAAAAAGCAATCTCTCAGCTTAATCCTCAAATGCCCAATGCCAAGGTGACAACAGGGGACAAGGAACTTCAAAGTTTGGAAATTGCCATAAACAATATGCTGGAGCGCATGCGTGAAAGCCATCGCCAACAAGAAAGGTTTGTTTCCGACGCTTCCCATGAACTCAGGACACCTATTGCTGTAATTCAGGGCTATGTTAACATGCTGGACAGGTGGGGCAAAGATGATGAGCAGGTACTTAAAGAATCCATCGAGGCATTGAAGAATGAATCGGAACACATGAAAAATTTGGTAGAACAACTTCTTTTCTTGGCAAGGGGGGACAGCGGAAGGAACACTCTGCACCTTGAAGAAATCAACTTGACGGAAATAGTCAAAGATGTCTTGGAGGAGTCTGCAATGATTGACGGCAAACACACATATCAAATAAAAGGAGAACAAGCCGATGTTATGGTAATGGGTGATGGAGCCATGTTAAAGCAAGCTCTAAGGATTTTTATACAGAATTCGTCAAAATACTCAAGCGAAGGAGATACAATTACCTTGCGCGTAGGCACAGATGGCGGCAGACCATTTTATTCAGTTCAGGATGAAGGCATCGGTATGCAGTCTTCGGAAGTTGTACACGTTTTTGAGAGGTTTTACCGTTCTGACAGCGCCAGAAACAGCTCTCAGGGGGGTACCGGACTGGGGCTTTCCATTGCAAAGTGGATTGTCGACGCTCATGGCGGAGTTATTGAAATCCTGTCAAGACCTGAATTCGGCACAAGGATTACAGTTAGGTTGTGAAAAAAATAATTTTCTGTCTTGAAACCTTTGAGCCGGAGGCGTATAATTATAAAGTATTGTTTTTGCAGTTTTTAACAAGGAATATATACGACGACGGAAAGGAAGTACCTTATGTTTTATGAAATGACTATAGCAGGATTAAAAAGACAATTGCCTTTATGTAAGGTTACAGACGATTTATACATAGGAGCATTTATTATGTTCAGCGATGTTGAAATTACTAAAGCATGTGCCGCAGAACTTCTTAAAAAAGCTCCTGAGTTTGATATTCTGATTACGGCAGAATCAAAGGGAATTCCACTTGTTTATGAGATGGCTCGTCAAGCAGGTGTTAATGATTACGTAGTAGCGAGAAAGGGTGCAAAGGTTTACATGGATAATGTAATAACCACAGACGTTGACTCGATTACTACCGCTCATATTCAGACGCTTTGCATCGGTCAAAAAGAAATTGACCTTTTGAAGGGAAAGAGAGTGCTTATTGTTGACGATGTAATCAGCACAGGAGGCTCTCTTAAGTCTATAGAACTGCTTGTTAACAAGGCAGGAGGAAACATTGTAGGGAAAATGGCTGTGCTGGCGGAAGGCGGAGCAGCAGACAGAGACGATATTATTTTCCTTGAAAAGCTTCCTGTATTTAATCAGGACGGCACTATTAAATAGATTATGGACTCGCGAAAGCAGATTGTAAGTATTGAGACTTCTGGTAGGTTCGCGGGGCTAGGTGTTAGTATTACAACTCCGAGTAGGCCTGCGAGGCTAGATGGTAAAAATTGTGCTTTTAGATGAATATAGTAGGGCAGTCTATAATAATAGATATTAGGTTGAAATAAATTAAAATATTGATAAATACTTAATGTTGGCAGAAACTATTAAAAAGAAGTTTACTGCCAACATTTTTTATCGCCTTTATTGTTTCTATCACTCTTATGGTTGCAACAAAAACTGATTTAAAAGAGTTCCTTTTTAATTAAAGGTTGCAGCTTTTTAATAAGTATCGTAGCTAAAATAATTTTTATTATATCGCCCGGTATAAACGGGAATACACAACTCACTAATCCGCCCCAGAGAGTGGTTTCACTGGAATATACAAACCATATGGTACCTAAGGCATAGCAGGCGGCAAGACCTATGATTAAGGAAACTACGATTTTAATTATGCTGGTAGATTCTTTTATAAGCAATCCAACGATGAAAGAGCAAACTAAGTAGCCTACAATGTAACCGCCGGTAGGACCTACAAGTACAGAGGGACCTCCTCTAAAACCGGAAAATACAGGCAGTCCTATCAGTCCGCACATAATGTATACTGCTTGACTAATAAGACCGTAATATGCACCGAGCAGTCCTCCTGATAAAAAGACTGCAAGTACAGCCATGTTGATAGGAACAGGGGTAAAAGGTAATGGAACGTTGATCCATGTACATACTACAGTAACGGCAGCCATCAGGGCTGCAAGTATTACTTTTTTTAAGTTGCGTGAATTGTTAGTCATATATCCTCCTTATAGTCACTTCTCCTGTAGTCAGAGTTTCCATTTCACTGTATCGTCTGCCTTCAAGTAATTCGATTACTAGTCCGCCATTTTGGTCAATATCGATAGCTCGTGCGCGTATCCCTTCATTTTCTCTTTCAGCAGTTCGACCGATAGAACGAGCAATTGTTGGATTAAAGACCATGATTTGACCTCCAAGAATGAAAGATTTGGATTTGTACTCACGGAGCATGGCAAATTTGTCGAAATTATTTAGCATTTCAAAAAATTCATTAGTTATAGCTGCAGCAAGCTGGTTTCTGGAAAATTCATTTAAAGGATTCTTCAAGTATGCGGCAGTATCTTGTATGTATTCTGGCAGTGAAGATTCAAAACAATTTACTCCTATGCCTACTATAATTTTATCAATACATCCCGTTTCAAAGTTGCTTTCCGCTTCGGTTAATATGCCGCAGATCTTTTTATCGTCGAGATATATGTCGTTGACCCATTTAATCTTTGGGTGCAATCCTGAAACCTTTTCAATAGCGCGGCAGGCGACAACTGCCGACATGGCAGTCGTCAGCATGGCTTTATCCAGACCAAAAACGGGTTTAAACACGATGGACATGTAAAGCCCGCTGCCGGCAGGAGAGTAGAAGCTCCTGCCGAGCCTGCCACGCCCTCCGGTTTGTTCGTTAGCAACGATGATGTGAGGAACCGTGCAATCGGTAATGGTTTTAGCCACGTTGTTGGTTGAATCGGTTTTTTCAAGCACATGAATTTTACATGGATGATGTATGTTTTCCTTGAGATAGTCTGTGCTTAGAATATCGCTGACGTTTAAAAGACGGTAGCCTGTGGAGGGCATACTTTCTATATTATATCCCTGCGACTGTAGATTTTTAATTGCTTTCCAAATTGCGTTGCGAGAAACGCCAAGCCGGTCGGCAATCTCTTGACCGGAAACAAATTTATTACTATTTTCGTTAAGCAATTCCAAAAGACTAAGCTTAGTTGACATTGCAGTAACTCCTTTCTACTACAATATAAATATGGTTAATATCCCTTACAGCCAGTAAGGAATTATC
>CAZYWO010000122.1:0-5136 GCA_964651095.1 uncultured Oscillospiraceae bacterium
CCTAACGATCACCCACACGGCGGTGGTGAAGGCAGAGCGCCTGTTGGACGTAAGAGCCCAGTTACTCCTTGGGGTAAACCGGCACTCGGATATAAGACAAGAAAGAAGAATAAAGCTTCTAATCAGTATATCGTAAAGAGAAGAAATGAAAAATAATAGGAAGGAGCAAATATAATGGGTAGATCACTTAAAAAAGGTCCTTTCGTAAACGCTAAGCTGCTCAAGGCTATTGAAGAAATGAACGCAGCTAACGATAAGAAAGTTATTAAAACATGGTCAAGACCATCCACTATATTCCCACAGATGGTGGGACACACTATCGCAGTGCACGACGGTAAGAAACATGTTCCTGTATATATCACAGAAGACATGGTAGGACACAGGCTTGGAGAATTTGCTCCGACCAGAAACTACAGAGGTCACGCTGCTGACAAATCATCAAAGGTTAAGAAATAAGAAAGGAGATAGTAAAAATGGAAGCAAAAGCAGTTGCTAAATATGTAAGAATGTCTCCTATCAAGCTGAAACCTGTTACAGACCTTGTAAGAGGTAAGGACTTAAACGAGGCATTGAACATTTTAAAGTTCACACCTGGTAAAGGTTCAGAAATTGTAGAAAAAGTTGTTAAATCAGCGGCAGCAAACGCTGAAAACAATTTCGATATGAATCCAGACAATTTATATGTTGCAGAGATTTATGCTCATCAGGGCCCTACAATGAAGAGGTGGAGAGCCGGCGCACAAGGTAGAGCATCAATCATCTTAAAGAGATCAAGCCACGTTGGCGTAACTCTAAGAGAAAAGGAATAAGATAGGAGGTTCATTAATGGGTCAGAAAGTTAGTCCACATGGATTAAGAGTGGGCATTATCAAAGACTGGGATTCCAAATGGTATGCAGATAAAAAGAACTTTGCAGATTACCTTGTAGAAGATAATAAAGTAAGAGAATATGTAAAGAAAAAATTATATGTAGCTGGAGTTTCAAAGGTTCTTATTGAAAGAGCAGCAGAAAATAAAATGAGAGTTATCGTTCTTACAGCTAAGCCTGGTATGGTAATCGGAAGATCCGGAGACGGAATCGACGTGTTAAAGGCAGACCTTAAGAAGTTAACAGGAAAAGAAGTGGAAATTTCCATCGAAGAAGTTAGAAGAACTGAAATGGATGCTCAACTTACGGCAGAAAGCGTAGCTCAAGCTCTTGAAAGACGTATTTCCTTCAGAAGAGCCATGAAGCAGGCAATCAGCAGAACAATGAAAGCCGGAGCAAAGGGTATCAAGATCATGGTATCCGGCAGAGTAGGCGGAGCTGAAATCGCAAGAAGCGAAAAATACAGCGAAGGTAACGTTCCTCTTCATACTTTAAGAGCTGACATCGACTATGGTTTCGCAGAGGCTGATACCACTTACGGTAAATTAGGTATCAAAGTATGGATTAACCACGGCGAAGTTCTCGACAAGGGACTTCAGAGCGCTGTTCGCGAAGAAAAACGTGAAAAGAGAGAAAGAAGACCGAGAAAAGACGGCGACAGACGTGATAGAAGAGCTGACGGAAATCGCGGCGACAGACGTGAAAGAGGCGGAAAAGACGCCAGAAGTGAAGCTCCAAAAGCTGCAAACCCAAGAGTAAGAAAAACTCCTAAGGTAGAAGCAGCTCAGCAAGTAGAAAAACAAGAAGTAGAAGCAGCAGAAACTGCGGAAACTACTGAAGCATAAGCATTTTGGAAAGGAGGAACTAAAAGCCATGTTAATGCCAAAGCGCGTTAAACGCAGAAGAGTTCACAGAGGAAGAATGAAAGGCGTAGCAACTAAAGGTAATACAATTACTTACGGTTCATACGGCCTTGTATCACAGGAATGTGGATGGATTACCTCTAACCAGATCGAAGCAGCTCGTATTGCCATGACAAGATCTATCAAAAGAGGTGGTAAAGTATATATCAAGATTTTCCCACATAAGTCAGTCACTAAGAAACCTGCTGAAGTACGTATGGGTTCCGGTAAAGGTGCTCCTGAGTACTGGGTAGCAGTAGTAAAACCGGGCAGAGTTATGTTCGAAATTGAAGGCGTTTCTGAAGAAAAAGCAAGAGAAGCTATGAGACTTGCTGCACATAAACTGCCGGTTAAGTGTAAATTTGCCATCAAAGAAAACGAAGCAAAGGGTGGTGAAGCATAATGGAATTAAAGAAAATGAGAGAACTTACAGAAGTTGAATTAAACACTGAACTGGATAAAATGAAAAAAGAGCTGTTCAACTTAAGATTCCAGCATGTTACAGGACAGTTAGAAAACCCTGTTAAAATGAGAGAGTTAAAGAAGGACATCGCAAGAGTAAAAACTATCATCAGAGAGAAAGAACTTGCTAAGGTTCAGGCTTAATAGAAAGGAGGATGTAATATGACAGTTGAAAGAAATAGAAGAAAAACTAAGGTCGGTGTTGTAGTATCCGATAAGATGGATAAGACTGTAGTTGTTGCAATCGAAGACTTCGTAAGACATTCCCTTTATGGTAAGGCCGTAAAGAGAACTAAGAAGGTTAAGGCTCACGATGAAAACAACGAATGCCAGATCGGCGATAAAGTAAGAATTATGGAAACAAGACCTCTGTCAAAGGATAAGAGATGGAGACTTGTGAACATTATAGAAAAGGTTAAATAAAGGAGGCACCAGATCATGATTCAGACAGAAACCAGATTAAGAGTTGCTGATAACTCAGGTGCAAAAGAACTTCTTTGCATTCGTATTCTGGGCGGAACTTCCCGTCAGTATGCGAACATTGGAGACATAATTGTTTGCGCAGTTAAGGAAGCAACACCGGGCGGCGTAGTTAAAAAAGGCGACGTTGTTAAGGCTGTAGTAGTTAGAACTAAACATGGTGCCAGAAGAGCTGACGGAAGCTATGTAAAGTTTGACCAGAATGCAGCAGTTATCATTAAAGATAAAGAAGACAAGAATCCGGTTGGAACTCGTATCTTCGGACCGGTTGCTAGAGAACTTAGAGATAAGGGCTTCATGAAGATCGTGTCATTGGCACCGGAAGTATTATAGGAGGCGAGCAAGGATGCGTATTAAGAAAGATGATACAGTGGTAGTAATCACTGGTAAAGATAAAGGTAAGCATGGCAAGGTTCTTAAAGCAATGCCTAAAGAAAACAGAGTAATCGTTGAAGGCGTAAACATGCAGACCAAACATGCTAAAGCAACTAGAAAAGCCGGAGCAGAAATCAAGCATATTGAAGGACCTATTGACGCTTCAAACGTGATGCTTTACGATGCAAAGGCTAAGGAAGTAATCAAATTCGGTTATGAAATTAGAAACGGCAAGAAAGTAAGAGTTTCCAAGAAAACAGGAAACGTAATTGACTAAGAAAGGAGGAGACGATTTTGACAGCAAGATTAAAAGAAACTTATGATAATGTGGTTTTCAACGCATTAAAAGAAAAGTTCCAGTATAAAAATGTAATGGAAGTTCCAAAGCTCGTTAAAATTACCATAAATATGGGACTTGGCGAAGCAAAAGATAACGCAAAGGTTATGGAATCCGCAGTTGAAGAAATAGCTTTAATCAGCGGACAGAGACCTGTAATCACCAAGGCAAAGAAATCCATCGCTAACTTTAAAGTTAGACAGGGTATGCCGGTTGGTGCAAAAGTTACTTTAAGAGGAGACAATATGTATGAATTTGCTGATAAATTCTTCAATATCTCTCTTCCAAGAGTAAGAGACTTTAAGGGTGTTAGCAAAAACTCTTTCGATGGTAGAGGAAATTACTCTATGGGTATCAAAGAACAGTTAATCTTCCCTGAAATCAACTATGACAAGGTTGATACAATTAAAGGTATGAACATAGTATTTACAACGACGGCTAAGACAGATGAAGAAGCAGCTGCACTGTTAGAACTGCTTGGTATGCCGTTTGAGAAATAAAAAACTCAGGATTGTAACAGCGCTCGCCGCAAGGAAGTTTCTATGTAATTTCCTCGACGACGCTCGGAAATTATAGGAGGAATCGAGAATGGCAAAGACATCTCTCAAAATAAAACAGCAGAGAAAACCTAAATATTCAACTCGTGCATACACAAGATGCAGACTTTGCGGAAGACCACACTCCGTATTAAGAAAGTATGGCATCTGCCGTATCTGTTTTAGAGAGCTTGCTTATAAAGGAGAAATCCCGGGCGTAAGAAAAGCAAGCTGGTAAATATTTTGACGAAAGGAGAAACACTGTAATGACAATGACAGATCCTATAGCGGATATGCTAACAAGAATCAGAAATGCCAATACTGTAGGACATGAAACTGTTGAGATTCCAGCATCAAAGATGAAAAAAGCTATTGCTGAAATCTTAAAAGAAGAAGGCTACATTACGGATTTCGATGTTATAGACGATGGAAAGCAGGGTATTATCAAAGTTACAATGAAATACGGTGCTAAAAAAGAAAAAGTAATCACTGGAATCAAGAAGATTTCAAAGCCGGGCTTAAAAGTTTATGCTAAGGCTAACGATGTACCAAGAGTACTCGGAGGTCTTGGAATCGCAATCATTTCCACTTCAAAGGGAATCATCAGCGATAAAGAAGCAAGAAAACTGGGTGTTGGCGGCGAAGTAATCTGTTATGTATGGTAGGAGGAACTAAAAAATGTCTAGAATAGGTAGAAAACCTGTAGTTGTTCCTGCTGGCGTAGAAGTTACTGTAGATGCTAACAACTTAGTTACAGTAAAAGGTCCAAAGGGACAATTATCAGAACAAATCAGCAAATTAATCAAGGTTGAAGTTAAAGAAGGCGAAGTTAGCGTAACCAGAGAAAGCGATGCAAGAGAAGAAAGATCACAGCACGGACTTGCAAGAACTTTAATCAATAACATGGTTATCGGCGTAACACAGGGTTTTGAGAAGAAACTCCAACTTGTAGGCGTTGGTTATAAGGCCGAAAAGAAGGGCGACACTCTCGTTATGAACCTTGGCTACTCCCATCCGGTAGAATTGAAAGACCCGGAAGGAATCACTACTGAGTGTACTTCCGCTACAGAAGTAGTTGTAAAGGGCGCTAACAAAGCAGTTGTTGGAAATTATGCTGCAAATATCAGAGCTTGGAGAAAACCTGAACCTTACAAGGGCAAGGGTATCAAGTATGCT
>CAZYWO010000123.1:0-4839 GCA_964651095.1 uncultured Oscillospiraceae bacterium
AGACTTGTACATCTCATATAACTCATTATATGCCCGTTTCAAGTCCTGAGAATCGTATTTTGCAAAGGCATATCGAATAGACATCGGAAGTTCTTTCGACATTTCAGCAACAGGGGGGAGGGAAGAAATCATAGAATACATAAGGGAATCAAGTATTCTAACACTTCCGTCACGACTGTCAATTGCAGCCTGAATACCACAAGATTTAAACGTATGTATCATTTTAATCTCCGTTTTTTAAAGTTCACATATGGAACTTTCCTATTTTATATTTTTCTTTAATTTGGATTTTACACCAACTGGTTTATCTGCTCGTTTGTGTCCGAGTGCAGAGCCAACCACTGACGCTGGGATCACAAGAAGCGTATATAGAAGCGACAGCGGCATCTCTATCTGTGACCCCGGCAGCGGCAGAAAAGACAATAAATAGATGATTACCGCCGTAATCACACCTGACAGCAAACCGGACATAATACCGTCACCAGAAATACGAACAGCCGCAATTCCGCCCGCAATTGCGCTCAAATATAGTGCACACAGGGACAACGGCATGGTTATGCCGTCTGGATCATCTGTTGTGTATGCAATCGCGCAGAAAATGAGGAGTAATAGAATTGCCGATATTGCCCATACCGCCTGTGCCTGTATAGATGAGATTAAAATACTCCTCTTTGCTTCATGAGAATTTTTCATACAACCTCCTTATTTGAACTGTATTTTACTCTTTGTAAAATTCTATTCACCAGAGGGCCGAAAAATACCGTCATAAGAGAGAGGAGTTTTCATTCATTATTCCGCGTCTTCAGCGTGGATGTCAACATTTCGAACAGCAGTACGAAGAATTCTGATTTTGTTTCTCTCATTGCTGGTTTCAATAAGAACCGTTTCGTCCTTGATAGAAACTATTTTGCCTATAATCCCGCCGATAGTTGTAATTTCATCGCCGACCTTAAGGTTGTTGCGCATATCATTGGACTCCTTCTCCTGCTTCTTCTGAGGACGGTACATGAAAAAATAGAATATCGCAACCATGGCCACGAGCATAACGATGGTGGTTATCGCATTTGCTGTGTTTGTTCCGCTAGCAGTAGCAGCAGTGCTTTCAAGAAAATAGTACATTTATAAAACTCCTTAGAATTTGTATTCCTATCAATTATATAACAAAATCTTCCGCGTTGCAATGACTTGGAGAACGAATTAATAATAAGTTCATATTTCTTTCAACTGCGTACAATTTATCTAATTCTGCCAAACGCACCGAGCAGAGATATCAGTTCAAGATAATTGTCGTCTGGAATCTCAAAACCTGAGCCGCAGGCCCACATGCCAAAATATTCATGAGACAGTCTTTCTACTGTAGAATAGATTTCAATCGGTGCACCGCGAAGGATGAAGTCCCGTCCCAATCCACCGAGTATCCGCATTTTGCTATTTGACTGCTTAACATATTGTAAATATGTTTCGGCGTTCATTGGAGCATACCAGCCGGAATCCCCTCTTTTTATCGCATCCTCTAAACTTCCATCCATACGAATTATCGGTAGAATATCAGACACAGCTCCGCCATACACGGCAGCAGTACATACAGTCGTAGAGTCTTCGGCAAGTTTCAAATCATGCTCATTACCGCAGATAATCCCAAATCCAATTCCATCCATGTTGTCGTAGCTTTCGATAGCATGAATCAATGCAAACTTTTTATCATCTGCAAACAATCTTATATCACAAAATACCACATCCGCGCGAGTCCTGTGTGATAAGGCTGCCAAAGTATTGACATAGGCATCCGGTGTATCCCACAAGTGTTCTCCACGTCTCCATATCAAAGTCTCAGCATGAGACCGTCGGATAAACGGCTCAAACAGCACGTTTTGTTTTGCATGACCGACTAAAAAATCAAGAAAATATTGTTTATTCTGAAACATAGTACACTCCAAATATATTATATGCCTATTATATATGATCTTGTCAAAAATTTCAATATGGAATTTCTGAAAGCTGCAATAAGAAGAAAAAGTTATAGAAAATTAATTTCAAAATCTATAATTGACTTTCTTTTTTGAATCTGGTATAATATAACAGTAATGAGGAGTTTTCAGCGCCCGTTGGGTTGAAGCTGCTCGTTGCCTCTATTCATGCGTTTTACTGCTGTAATAGGATTTTAATTTATTTAAGAATGGAGATTATGAGATGAAAAGAGTAAAGGCAGCTTGCATCTGCCAGACACTTCACTTTATGTTAAAAGAAGAAATAGACCATGACCTTGCGGTAAAGTTGGTTGAAGAAGAAGTTGCACAGTATAAGGCAGGGCTTGAAAGAACACATACCAAGCACAAAATTGTTGAGGAAACCAAACAGCCTGACGGTTCGGTCATGATAAAAATTATCAAACAATATAACCAGAACGATGTGGGCGAATATCTGAACTAACTAAACATATATCTCAAGAAAACAGCGTCTGATTTACAGAAATATCAGATGCTGTTTTTTATAAAATTTATTGGGAATTTTTCGAACCTTTTCAAGCAGTAACGGTACAATATAGTGAAAACAAGTTGCAATGAGTTTTTTACAATTATATGACGGGAGTGTATCATGTGGAAAGGCACAGAAGCAGAATTTGAAAACATAATAAACAAATATAAATCCTCTTTGTACGGAACAGCCTTTGCTTATTTGAACAGTAATTCTGAAATTGATGATGTGGTACAAGAGACCTTTATTGAATTTTATTACAAGTACGACACCATAAGAGATAAGTCTAAAATCGGCGCGTGGTTGTGTGGTGTGTGCCGCAACATCGCACTGAAACGGCTTCGCGCAACACGTTTTACATTGTCGCTGGATACTGCGGTACATAAATCCGAACAAGACCCAGCGGATTTGTACGAAAAAGTCGATAAAATTCGCGAAATCAGGTCCGCCATCTCGCGATTGTCCAACCCGATTGCAGAAACTGTATCACTATACTATATTACCGGACTATCTGTGGCAAAAATTTCTGAACTTCTTTGTGTTCCACAAGGTACCGTGAAAAGCCGTTTGTATGAGGGACGGCGCAAATTGAAAGGGGAACTAAACTACATGATGGAATCTGAATTGAAAAAAGAATACACAACAGATATCACTGAGAAAATCCGCAAAATCATTAGTGAAGCAGACTCAGCGATGAAAAATACAAATGACAACGCAGCAGTGCTAATGCTGGACTCGGCACTCAACGAAATTGGTGAGAATCATGAACATTACCGCCTTCTTGCTGAATTGTATCGCAAACGTGCCAAAGCTATCTTCATGACAGACCGTCAAAAGGCAACAGAAGACAACAGTCGCGCCCTTGAATATGCAAAATTGACTAAAGACGAAATTTTCATTGCCGAATATATGCTTGATGATGCTTTTAATGCCGCATCAAGCACAGAACAAGCGAATAAAATGCGCGATACATACAAGCTTGCGCAACGCAATGATCTCAACGGTATTTGCGCCGAGGCGGCATACTGGATAGCAGTGAATGAAATCAAAGAAGGCAACGAACAGAAAGCGAGAGAAGGTCTTGCACTTGCCCTTGCGCATTATGAAAAGATAAAAGCAAACGAAAAAGCCAATGTCTGCGAGGGAGATGTTATCAGAATCCGTGCTATGGCAAATGCCGCACTGCAATCCCTTAATATGCTACGTGATGTGGGCAGAGAAATGGGAGACTGGTCAAGCTGCAACACATTCTGCCAGATATTCCACCGCTATGGAGAAACTATAACCTGCCATAACAACTATGGATGGGATATTCCTGGCAGACAGTATCATCATTATACGCCTTCTGGGTTGTTCGAAAGATGGGGATATCTATTTGCGGATGAGCTGCTTGAAAATGATTCAATAACATATGAATATTTTGATTACTACAATGTCCTTATAAAGCGAACTTATACAGTTGTGGCACGAGACGAAGAAGTATCGACACCAGCAGGACATTTTTCCGGATGTATAAAACTTCAAATCAAAGAAGAAATATCAGATATCGATACGGACGAAAAATGCGAATCCCTGAAATCTCTTATAAATTGCTGCAGTATAATCTGTCCGGGAATCGGAGAAGTCTATTATTCAAAGACATATCCCAATTCAATTGAGACAAATGAGCAATACGCCTTTACAAGCATGCTCTGCGCATATCGTACCGCTGAAAAATCCACACATGTCATCCCGTTTGAAGAAGGAAACGAGTTTGAGTACATCAGTTACAATGCCAATATGAAACCTATTTCTGATGAATTTGTTTACCGTGATATTTACAAAATTGATACCGTAGTCGACGATAGTACAATATATATGGCAAACTACGGATACTTATATGAGAAGTAAACCGCACTATATTTCATAAAATAATACTCAAAATTTCGTAAAATCTCTTGACATAGAAAGCAGGCTGTGATATTCTATAAGAAAGAATACATGTTCTGAACTTTCGTTTGTCAAGAGGTTTTTATGTCCACATGAATTTTCTTCTCCATATCAAATAAATATGAATAAAATGTAAATTACGTGTGCTTTCCCTTGACCTTGTCAAAACAATATTATATAATATATATACACTCAATGTTTCGTGATGTGCTTTATCACAGAGCATGTCAATTATAATAAAAGAGGTTGTAAACTATGAAATTTAATGAACGCCTACGCATGCTTAGAAAAAAAGCAGGACTCACCCAAACTGAATTGGCTGAGGCAGCGGGAAGTACCATGCGGTCGATACAAAATTACGAAGCGGGGAAGCGTTACCCCCAAAATATTGAAATCGCTAAAAAACTTGCCGCTGCACTCGGTGTTACCTCCAGC
>CAZYWO010000123.1:4849-5114 GCA_964651095.1 uncultured Oscillospiraceae bacterium
GCGAATTGCTCGGTGAAGAGGGAGAAATCCTTGTGGACGCCGAAGAGAGAGGTGGAAGAACTTCTGCAAGAGAGCTTCGCGAACTCGTTGAAAATCTCTCCTGCCTTTTTGCAGGTGGTGAACTTACGGAAGATGACCGTGATGCTGCCATGCAAGCCTTAACCGAAGCCTACTGGATTGCAAAAAATAACGCAAAAAAGTATTCAAATAAAAAATAACGTATGGCGGAGGACTTGCTGTGACCGACTCTATTATAGAAAAAGCG
>CAZYWO010000124.1:0-5109 GCA_964651095.1 uncultured Oscillospiraceae bacterium
TATATGAATTGATTGGATGTTTCATAAATAAGTCTGGAGATTTCACTGACATCATTTGAGTTATAGCCATCGAACAGATTATTCTCTCTACAAGTCAGATCATTAAATAACTGTATGAGTTGTAATTTTTCCTCCGTTCCGGCAGAAATAAATGCCTGCACATATTTGTCAACGGTCTTGAATTTGTAGACCTTGTCATTGACTTTCCATGCTAATGCTTGATCTTCATTCAAATCGTAATTATTTATATACCAGTAGAAAGCTCTCTCAATCGACTTAATGGAGTTTGCTTGGGCATTGATTTCGTTTTGAATCTTCCTAACAGCTCTATATAAATCTTTGCGAATGTTGTTCTCGGAGAGACTTTTTAGGTATTTTAAGTAGCTATCAGTAAAACCGATATTACTGTCCCCCTTCACTTCAAAAACCAACTCACACGCAAAGTTATTATAAAGAACTTTATGCAGCGACTTGCATTCCGGAAGGGAAATACGATAAACAACGCCTTGATATGTAAATGGATATAATCCTTCTAACTCTATGTCATCACGGGAAGGGGCAACTACTTTGCCCTTCTTTTGCAGTTCTATGTACTTATCAACAGCTACGGTACGAGGTGCAGCACTGTTTTCACTCGTATAAATTGCTACACAAATGCCGGCATCAAATTGCTGTCCGCAACATAATACACGGTTTTTGACAATCGATTGATATTGTATTTTGTGGCAAACCGGACACTCAAATACGCCGTAGCTCTCCCTCTTTAACTCCTTTTCCAATCCTTTAATAAACGCAATTATGTCATCAGGATCTTCGGAGCCGTCGTATTGTGGATGCTGTAATCCGTAGGTTGGCATCTGCGACACTTCAATGGGTACAAATTTATAGCTTTTGGATATTTTATACCTACGAATGACGTTGCCGCTTAAGCATGCGCTGTTGTAGTCATCTATAAGAGGTTCTACAACTTCCTTGGCTAATCTAGAGCCCGGTTGAGCTGTCATTATGATCTCACCTTTGTCAGGATAGGTATCTGCCAAAGTTTCTTTTTCGCTCGTAGACATGCTTATAAAAGCAGGGAGCGGTTTTTTCCCTACAGGAATTCTCTCAACGTAGAAATTGAAATTTCGATCATAATGAATTTTGATCTCAAATGATTTTGAACGCATGTCTAGTCAGCCTGCTTATCTATGATAAAATACTTTCCTAATTTTCTTTTCAGGTTAATAGGCTCAGATGAAATAAAGTCTTCGGGCTCAGCATTAGTGATAAAATGGAACTGTTTTCCGGTGCCATAGGCTGAAATCAGCCTATCAACCTTAGCGGTAATTTTTGCGATAACTTCACTCAAGTCTTTATAAAGGTCAACCCACCCAGCATTAAAAGAAACCTTCTGAAGATTATCTAATTCGACGATTAAATCATCACATTGCTGAATAGTAGTTGCATCCACAGCTGGCGATAAAATGTCCGATGAGCAATATCGATCTATGATAAAACTGTCTAGCGTATCTATGAACGATTCCAATAAGGATTCCAGCGCAATCACATATTGAATCTCATCAGATGAAACAGACGGATTTGAACGCCCCAAAAATTTAGGTAGATATTTCAGCTTATTCGATTTTACCCAATACTCGAATAGAAAATCGGAATTTTTTTCGTCACCGAATACATGTAAAAGTTTCGACAACTTATAAACTTCGATATCGTCGGAAATATTCATAGTTACCTCAACGAAATCATTAGCTTACCGTACTTATAATTCATAATTGCGGAAAGCTTTACACCGCTATTTTCAAATAAGAACTCACCGACAGGAACACTAATAAGTTTCTCTACGCAAGTAACAATGCCTCTACCACCGAGGTTGAGCGTTTCGGGTTTCTGGACTTCGGCCAAGATAAACTGCTCTGCCTGCTCACTGATTTCGAGATCCAGCTGGCTATCATGTTCGTTCTTAAGATACTTTTTGAACTTTTTGATGGAACCTTTTGCGATGCTAACCGCCGTACTGGGCGACATGAAGTTAAATACGAGGATATTATCGTCCCCAATACGGCCAAGAACTTCACGTCTTCCAATATTCTCGAAATAACGTTGTATTCTTGATCTCACGCACTCAGCTACAAACTTATTGAAGGCTTCATCTTCATCGTTGACCTCTAACTCCTTAAAGCACGTGAAAAGAAAATCGTTTCTGATATCGCAAGTTAGTCCTTCCAAACATGCTTTATCTAAATACTTTCTGTAGAGATCTTTAACGAGTTTTTTCTTCTCTTCATCATCTTGGCAGGGCTTAATTTTGCTCTCCAACTGCTCGATACTCGAATTGTTGGATTTAATGCTGGCATCCCTCTGAATACGGGCATAGTCAGTATCAACAGGATCAGCCGTTATACCAAGGTTAGATGTAAATACAATTATTGACTGCGTAAATGATACGGTTTCACCTTTACCGTCGGTTAATCTACCATCACCCAATATTTGTAGGAATTTATCCCAAATTCTAGGAGCCGCTTTCTCTATTTCATCAAATAGAACGATAGAGAAAGGATTTTGCTTTACTGCTTTAGTTAACTCACCGCCAGCTTCATAACCTACATATCCAGGAGGCGCACCAAATAATCTTGCGTCAGAGTGTTCTTCCCTAAACTCACTCATATCGAAACGGATCATTGAGTCTTGCTTTTGGAAGATATTTTCAGCCATTTGCTTTGCTAATTCAGTTTTACCCGTACCCGTAGGACCAGCAAAGAAGAATATCGCCCTAGGCCTTCTGTCGTTTTTCTTGGCGCTATTTACTCCCGTAACCGCTGATTTTAATGCTTCAGCGACACGAATAATCGAAGCGTCCTGTCCCTTAATCTCTTCGGAAATTTTTGCAGCAAGACCAGCAATTCTTCCACGCAGTTCTTTATCTCTCCAGGGATCTTGGCTTTGACCAAAATCAAATTTAAGCACGGTCTTGTCAATGTTTTCGACCTTTTTGTACGAAGGAACGTCGTCAGGACGATTATCCTCTTCCTTGGTAATAAATGCTTTTAATTGCATCAAACGACGTAAGGAATAATTTTCAGTATAGGCGGAAAATTTTTGTACCTTGTCTGCTAACTCACTATCTTCCACAGGATCCATGATATCCATCATTTCCTGTCTGTAGAATGTTTCGCGCATTTTGCCATCAGGCATGGGAATAAGCAATTTCTTAACAGAAGAATTGCTATTCTCAGACTCAAACCACGGCGGAAGGTCGTTGATTTTATCTACAAACATCATTAGCTTGCAGTTGGTGTCCGCAAGTTGAGTTATATTAAATAAAATCATCAATATAGCATTTTCTTTGTCGTCCGGACGGCCAGGCTCAGTCATATATCTTGAAACACCCGGAAGAATGAACATAAACGGTTTTGCTTCACGATATTTCTCTTCTTTGCGCTTTTCTTCGAAATCGCTAATTATATCATACATACGGCGAATATCAATCAACCGAGCACCTTGCATGTCTTTTGTATCTTTCTCTTTAATGCCATCCAAGTACTCTTTGCGATAATATTCTTTGAATAATTCAATGTTCGGAGAAGGAATTTTTTCTCCTGTTGAAGAAAAAATAGTATTTTTATAAAATATAAACGAATTAAACCAAGTTTCGTCTATGGTGCAAGACTGATCGCCTTGGCCCTCATCAGCATCATCGTCATCATCCTGCTGCTGCGCTGATGGAATCTCTTTACCACTTTGCTTGGTATGGTCAAAAAATACGACGCAATAATCTTCGCTATATAATTCAGCTATTGCCTTATCCAAAGGAAAATATGAAAATCCATCTCCGGCTTCGATAGGTTGCAAGTCGTTAATGTTTCCCTCCAAAATAAAGCTATTGAAGGTGCTCATATACATTTTAAGGTCATTTTTCCATTTAATGTCGTACATCTTACTCTCCATTTTTTTAATTTTGTCGTGACACTATTTCTAATGCCACCTTAATTGTTTGCTTTTGATTAAACATATTTATCTCAATATCGGCGGTACGATTATGACGGTTTATTTTTTTGATATATCCTTCCATTCCAATCAAGCCACCACCTTGCACGATGATTTTATCGCCAATAATTAAGCCGGTAGAATGTTCAATACATCTTTTTCCTCTGAGCAAGTACTCGAATCGCTGCCGTTCTTCTGTTCTTAGTGCGATTTCATCCGAATCGCCGTAACGCAAAAGTCTGATTATATCTGCGGAATTATATATGACATCATAGAAGGCACTACGAAACTCATTTGAGGGCATATTTGTTTCTACAAATACATATCCGGGAAACAATGGACGTTTTATATATTGCTTTCCAAGTGTTCTCGACTGCTTGTTTTTATAAAAATGCTCGGATTCAGGACAAAACACCTCCAAATCATAAGGAAGCCCCTTCTGAATAGACGCCTTTTGAAAGCTACTTACAACTTTATGCTCTGTGTTCGCCCTTACATACAGAACATACCACCAATATGGTTCTTGCATTTGAGTCTCCTTAATCAGATAATGCCATGAAAAGGGTATGCTTCGCCCTTTCGTGCAAGTAATCTTGCACTAATCGAGTAACTTTATGTCCATTGCCCAGTTTACCGAGCCCAAAGCTACGAGCAAACAAAGAAACAATATCATCGCTTTTGCCTTATAATCCGTCTACAAAGTGCACTTTTATCGCTAGATTACAATTCGCCAAATTAGCACATAATTCGACATAATTAATTATAACACAAAGAACGGGCAAATACAAGTAAATGAATCGGTAAACCATACCTAATTTTGATTTTTTTCTTATTCCTCCTCTAATAATAAGGAAAACAAATTGGGCGGGTAGCTTGTCTATGTCTCTATGTACGAACAAAAAAACGACTTTACTCTATTTTAGGTAAAGTCGCTTGTGAAGATTTGATTGTATTTGTACCAAATCGTAATTTATTTCTTATCTTTTTTAGCCACAATTTTTACCGTGGACTTAAACCTATCTTGGGCTTCGACATTAATCTTCTGGTCCTCCGCCCAAAGATATTCAAGTCGCTCGTCTTCACTTAATGAAGAGAGAAATTGTTCTTTCTCGGCTCTTTCCTCTG
>CAZYWO010000125.1:0-4997 GCA_964651095.1 uncultured Oscillospiraceae bacterium
GGATTTATAGATTTTATACGGCAGCTTTCTTCTGAAATTTTTTTATATTTGTGAGAAGTAAAATAAACAGGACTGCCACATATGGAAGCGTTTTTATTAGTTGTGTCGGGTATCCCATAGAGGATAATGTCAAGGTAATTGCATCTGCATATGCAAAAATTATCGCTACCCCACCTGTTATAAGAGGGTTTCCATCCCCCGCTAATACGGAAGCGAACGCCAGAAATCCGCGCCCTGAAGTCATGTTTTCAGAGAAAGAGCTAATGCCGCACAGCGGACAGTATGAACCTGCAAAGGATGTCATAACACCCATAATAATCAGTGCAAGCCATTTGGTACGTGACACATGAATTCCTGCAGTTTGCGCTGCTATATCATTGATACCGACTCCCCTTACCCGTAGCCCGAATCTAGTTTTATACATGACAAAAGCTCCTATCAGGAGAATAAGATACGCTATGTATACTAATATAATTTGATTGTTTACAATTTTACCAAGATAAGGAATTTTATTCAAAAACGGAATATTTATTGACGAAAAACTCACAATCTCCGGACTGATAAAGTATCCTCTGACATCCCATATGATTGTCAACAAAAGTGTAGTTACCGCCCACGCACCGTAATTCATTGCAATACTTACTATCATAGGATTGGCTTTAAGCACGAATACAAACAGGCCAAATACAACTGCCAGAAGAAATCCAATTCCAATTGAAAAAAGCGAACCGATTGCAGGGCTTCCTGTCAGATAGCTTCCGTATGCGCCAAAAAAAGCGCCAAATAGCATAAAACACTCAAATGCAATATTAAATGTCCCGGCTTTATGAGAAAAACTGCCCCCGACAGCAGCAATCACAATGGGGGTCGCAAGCCTTATAGTTGCCGCCAGCGTTATTGTGCCAAATAATAATTTAATCATTTTGCTTCTCCTTCATTGCATTTCTTGCTTGGCGGAGTTCCTGCCATTTGGTAAACAGAAGCTCATAGTCAACAGCGACAAACAGTACAAACAGCATTTGTATAATATTGACTGTCAAGCGGTTCATGGAAGTCAGGCGTTCCATATTCATAGAGCCAGCCTTTAATGCCCCCCAGACCAAAGATACAACAATTACAGCCAGCGGATTATTTCCGGCAATCCGGGCAATCATTATTCCGTCCCATCCGATATTGTTGCTGAAGTTAATATTGAATCTGCCATAAGAACCACAGACTTCAACGCCACCGCAAAGCCCCGATATCAGTCCTGATATCATAAAAATACAGATAAATATTCTCAAAGCATTGATGCCGCCTGCTTTGCTGAACGCCATATTTTCGCCGATCTGCTTCATTTCATATCCGATGCGCGTATAGCGGTATATAAAGAATATTCCAATCAGGATAAGAAGTCCCATAAATATTCCATAGTTCGTTGCAGTTCCCTTAATAAGCGTAGGTATCTTAGCTGTATCCAGGATCGGCGGCGATGTATTGGCCTGGGAACCTGCAGAGCCTTTATTTCCAGACATTTTCCAGATTACAATATATTCTGTAAGAAATGTCGCAACAAAACAGAGTATCAGGGAAGTGATTAATTCGTCAATACGAAAATATAATTTAAGTAAAGCGGGAATCATTGCATAAATCATTCCAACAATCCCGGCAGCTGCTACACATACAACAGCATGGATCCCTTTTGGCATAGAAAATGCGTAACCGATGATTGTTGCTGCCATAGCACCCATATAAACCTGCCCCTGAATTCCGCAATTCATAATACCGGAACGAAACGCAATGGTAACAGCTCCTCCTGTAAAAAGGCATGGTGTTGCCCAGCGGAGTGTATTACCAAAATTTACCAGGCTTCCAAAGGCGCCGTCAAGGATATATTTTACAGCAGTGATCGGACTTTCACCCTGCATAATGAACAATATGCAGCCGAAAGCCAGTGTCAGTACAAGTGCGATTGAGTAACGAATGGCAATCATTTGTGTTCGTTTTCTTTTATTCTGCACTGTGCATCCCTCCCGTCATCAAAAGGCCCAGTTCCTCCTCAGACAAATCTATGGAGTTTTCAGGGCAGAGCAGTCTTTTATTAAATGCTACAAGAATCCGATCCGAAAGTTGCCGGATTTCATTTAATTCATGGCTGATCAGTAGAATCGCTGTTCCTTGTCTTGAAATATCGATAATTTTTTGCCAGATAAATTCTATAGAGCCGATGTCAATTCCCCTGGTTGGGTCTTCAATTACAAGCAGTTTCTTATCCTGGAGAAATTCTCTTCCTACAATTAATTTCTGGATGTTCCCTCCGGAAAGAGTCTGTACAGGATCGTTTTTGCTCTGGACTTTAACAGAATATTCTTCTATAACACGGTCTGTATACTTATATATTTTTGGAAAATCCATTAGAAACCGGTGACGGATCCCGTGTTGTAAATGATATCCCATGACTGCATTTTCCCATATGCTGCTATTTAAGCTTACACCTTCTTTATTCCGATCTTGCGGAATGTAGCCTAACCCGTGCTTTCTTCTGTCTCCTACAGACAATGTAGCCATATCCTCTCCATCCAGCAGCAGAGACGCTCCTTTTTCGGGCGAAGAAAGACCTACAACTGCCTCTGCCAATTCTTTCTGCCCGGATCCTGCAATACCTGCGATGCCAAGAATCTCTCCCTCACGCACAGAAAAAGAAGCATTTTCAAGCCTGACAATACCGTCCGCATCTTTTACTGTTAAATTTTTAACCGATAATATTTCCCGTCCCGGAGAATTAACAGTACGCTTTACGCTAAAAAGAACCTCTCGCCCCACCATCATACTTGCAAGTTCATGCTCTGTTACATTTTTATTAGGCATAGTCCCAGTTACACAGCCATCTTTTAATACAGTAATGTCATCTGCAATTTCCAACACCTCTTGGAGCTTATGTGTGATAAAAATAATGGTTTTCCCCTTTTCAGTGAGAAAATGGATTGCCTGAAAAAGTCCTTGTATCCCCTGCGGAGTAAGTACTGATGTTGGTTCATCCAAAATAATAATCTCTGCCTCTCTGTATAACACTTTCACGATTTCAATCTGCTGCAGCACAGCAACCGGCAGATCATCTATTTTCTGGCTCAAAGGCAGATCAAAATGATATTTTTCGCAAAGCCCCTGCACATCACTGCGGCATCTCTTTTTTGACAGAATTCCAAATTTGGTCTGTTCATCGCCTAAAATAACATTTTCCAAAACTGTCAGCCCGCGATAAAGCATAAATTCCTGATAAACCATACCAACGCCGGCTTTTACCGCATCCTTTGGCGTGTGAAAATTCATTTTCCGCCCATCAATTAGAATCTCGCCTGAATCCATCTTGTACACGCGGGTCAGTATATTCATTAACGTGCTTTTTCCCGCGCCATTTTCTCCAATCACCGCATGGACAGTCCCTTTCCTGACTTTCAGATTAATCCCGTTGTTTGCTTGCAGGCTTCCAAATTTTTTACATATATCCTTCATTTCAAGAATATATGGATTTTTTTCTTTATTGTCCATCCGCCCCTCCCGCAAAAATTTACCGATAGGAAATTTGTTATAAAACATGGCAGGCGCGTTATTTGCTCCTGCCATAGAGGTCTGCTGCATTTTCTTTATCTGAGTCCTGGCCTGTTTTCTTATCGGACTAATAATCCAGCCTGTACTCATCAAATCCTTCATATACATCAATTTCGCCAGATTTGATTGCGCTGATTAGCTCGGTAACTTTCTCTTGCAAATCCTCCGGAATATTATCCCAATCCCTTTCGTCGTAAACCCGGCCGCCAGCGCTTAAGTCAAAGTTAATCGCTTTATCAAATGTTTTTCCGTCGTCCAAATCCTGCAAAATGGAGGCAACTGCCACATTCATTGCTTTTACGGCAGACCAGAATACACAATCGTCAATATTTCCCTGCCAGTCATCAACGCCGATACACTTGATACCCGCCTCAGAACATGCAGAAATGACACCGGTTCCCCCCAAATAATCACACTGGTAAATAATATCAACCGGATTTTCTTCAATCATTGCGGTTGCCGTTTCTTTCCCTTTCACCGGATCTTGGTAATCGCCGGTAAATGCGGTTACAACTTCTGTCCCGTTATTTGCGTAACTGACGCCCGCGATGAACCCGTCGCGGAATCGCCATATCTTCAGGATATCGGAATGTCCGATCCATCCAACGGTTCCTGTCTCAGTCATATTCGCCGCAATATATCCGGCAACAAATGAAGATTCAAATGGATCAACAGATACGCTTGTGCAATTTTCCGTGCTGTCTTCTCTGTATGTATCCAGCATAAAAACATGAAGATCAGGATAATTCTCTGCCAATTCATCGGAAAGGCTTAACGCCACGTCACTGACCTCATCGAACATTGTAAACATAGCAGTATATCCATCGGCAGCCATAGCACGGATCTGTTCAGCATACTCGCCCTCCTCGCTGACTTCAATAGATTTTACTTCCCATCCGTCATCCTCCATACTTGTAAATCCTTCCCAGATAGAATCTGTAAAATCATTTCCAAGTGGGGAGTTTGTAATATAACATGCTTTTTTCGCTTTTCCGTCCGCAGTCAGGTTCTCTCCTGTATCTTCCTGTTCTGTTCCATCTGCAGTATCTGCATCTGCGTCTGAGTTTTCTGTGGTGCTTCCACATGCCGTAAGTAACAAAAGCATTACTGCCACAAGAAGCATTGACAAGATTTTTTTTGTTTTTTTCATAATCTCTCCTCCGTGTAAAATTGTATTATTCTCTTTAATTATAGGCTTATCTTCTAAATTTGACAAATTGTTTTTTTATATAAATAGACATAATTTATTGATTATATCTATGAGTAAAAATCCAATCAGGTAAATGCAAATAAGATTAAAAAAAATATGTACCGTTTCCGAAAAATTGTGTATAATGGAAATCATCGTAGCGAACAGCGTTGCGCCCTTTAAGATAAATTTATTGTAGTGAATTGCGAACAAAAGAAAG
>CAZYWO010000126.1:0-4970 GCA_964651095.1 uncultured Oscillospiraceae bacterium
AACGTCATTACAACACAAGATACTTCTGACAGCGGAACAAGCACGGGAACAGGACTAACAAGCGGACTTCTGGATGCTGCTTTTGAGGATGCCTTGTCTGAATATCAGGCGGTATGGGATGAAGCATTTGCAAATATGGAAAACCGTGCGCAGGAAATGGCTGATAAGATTGAGAAAGCGTTTGAGCCGATTAAGAAAATCATTCAGGATTTTTCGCTGGGCGATTTCTTTCAGGCCGGGAAAGATACTTCCGCACTGGTGACCAGTATCTTCAACTTCTTCGCAGATGCCATTGACAAGGTGGATTGGTATGGTATCGGTCAAAAAATAGGCGATTTTCTTGCGGGCGTTGATTGGCTTTCAGTATTAAAATCAGTAGGGAATTTGATATGGCAAGCATTAAAGGCGGCGCTTGAATTGTATGCAGGTGCGTTTTCTGTTGCACCATTGGAGACTGCCATTGTTTCTCTTGTGGCTATACCTAAACTGCTTAAAACCATAACTGCAGGCAAGTTTATTAATGGAGTGTCAAAACTGGCCGGCAATTTCAAGACTCTCGGAAAGAATCTTTCCGGTTATTTGCAGAATCTTGATGCAACAGGGCAAGTTCTGACATTCAATACGGGCATAGAGGCGATTCGCAATAATATGACGGGACTCCAGAAAGGTATTGTTGGAGTTGTGGCAGTTGCCGGAGAATTTTTGCTGCTTAAAGATGGTTTTTACGACATAGCCAAAGGCTCAGATAATCTTGCTGCGTCCATAGGGCAGATCGCCGTAGGAGCTGGCGCTGCAAGTGCGGCGCTGTATGTTGCATTTGGCCCGGCAGGACTTGCTATTGCGGCAATAACGGGTGTTGTAGCGGCTATTAAAGGAATAAATGATGCGTTTGACGAAATAAGAGCAGAAGAAATTGGAAACACAATCAAAAATGCTATGACAACGCCGGGAGGTGTACCGCTTAGCGAAATTGTTTCGCAATTTACAACGGCATTTTCTGATGCCGCAAGCGGCTTTGATATTATTAATGAGAAATCTTCCGAAATGGACTCTGTTCAAAAAAATATAGAAAGTACATGGACGGAAATTTACAAAATACAAGAAGCGATGGAAAATGGAGTTTTGTCTGTAGAGGAAGGGAAAGCACAATTGGAGACTCTGTTCTCGGAATTGGCTACTCTTACAGAGCAAAAGTTTTCCGCTATGAATTCTACTATTATGTCTGCTTATGGTGAAGGAGGTTCATTCAGAACGGCATTAGAAAACATTGGAGCAGATACAGAAGGAGCCATTGACATCATGATATCCTATGGGTATCAAAGTAGTGAAAGAGCAAAGGAAATAGCGGAAGAGCTTGTCGGTATGGATATAGATTCAGAGGAATATAGAAGTTTAGTCTCTGAATTAGCATCCTTAACCGGAGAAATGTCAGATTTTGATAAGGCAACAAGTGATTTTACTTATGACATGAATTCTTTGCAAGGGAAAATAGATTATAGTGAGATTTTTCCGGAAGGCGGCTCAATAAATACGGAAGCGTTGCAAAGTTATTTTAACGAAGTAGCTACAGCATTAAGCGATTACGAAAAATCTATTGATGCAGCAGGACAAGAAATATCTAGGCAATGGGAAGAGATTAAAAATAGCACAACAGCAACAGAGGAACAAAAAGCAGTTGCACAAGCTCAACTTTATTATATTCCGAAAGCAATAGAAGATATGAAATCAGATGCGGAATTACAAGTAGTAGGCTTTACTGATATGATTCAAAATGATTTCATTGCAAGAACAAACCAGATTATTGATGATAATATTAAAGAGTGGGAGGAAAAAAGCCCATGGGAACAGTTCATAAGCGGAATATTTGGCCCAAAGTCGGGCGCAGAATATGTCAAAGAAGCCGTAGATCAACATCAAGAAAATATTGACAAGCTATCAGAAGCTTTGGAAAGTTCTTTCGGGGATTTAAGCGAAGACGGCGTTGTATGGGCTTCTGATGCGGCAAGTGAAATATATAAAGCACTATTTGACGAATATTTAATTGCTGATGCCGTTACAGGTTCCAGAGTTTCTTATTCGCTCAATGAGGATTATGAAGATATTATCAATGGCGCAACAGAGGGAATTGCAGAATTAGCGGCAGAAAGAGGTCAAGATGCAGTTTTTGGATATGCAAATAGTTTTTCTGAAAATGAGGAAACTGCAACAACGGCAGCAACTACTTTTGTAGAAAAAGTTATGCAAGCAATTGCAGAAGCTCAAGACTCACACTCTCCATCAAAAGTCACTCAAGCTCTTGGAAAAGATGCAGTAGACGGTTATGGCCTTGGAATTACAGAAAATGAAAATAGCGTATTATCTATAATAAAAACATTTTCAGAAAAAATTATTTCCAAGTTTTCAGAAATGATAAGTCCGTTTTCTCAGATTGGCATAGATGCTATGTCTGGACTTTATAATGGTTTGAAAAGTATGGAGCAAAATCTTTATGATAAGGCTCAAGAAATTGCCGATAATATCGCCAAAACTATAAAAACAGCACTTGATATTCATTCTCCTTCAAGGGTTATGTTCGAGTTAGGCGATTATACCATGCAAGGCTTTCAAAATGGATTGGAAAATCTATATCAGCCCATTATATCTTCCGTAAATGAATTTAGTCACGATTTGCAAGCATCTCCGGCACAGACGGCAGAAAGCCTATATAGCAGTTATCAGTCAGGCTATGCAAGTATACCGAGTTATAGCGAAAGTGCTTATCTTGGTAATTCTTATACCAATGACAATGCTGAGACCAATACTCTTTTAAGAGAACTATTATTAGCCGTAAAGGAAGGGAAAGTAATTGAGTTAAACGGGAGAGAAGTCGGAAGAGAGATGCAGAAAGAGGATAATTCTTATTATAAAAGAACGGGGAAAGGAATGTTTCAACACTAATTGAAAAAACTCCCATAATGTGATAAAATTTTATAAAATATTGCATTATGGGAGAAATCAAATGAAAAAGAAGATTGCGTTTGGCTTATTAGTATTTTTGGTATTTTGCGGAATTGTCATAGGGGTAATTGTTAAGGAAAACAGAACAAGAGATGAACTAAGCGCTATTACAGGAGAAACAATACGAAATGCACTTCAAAATGACGATGGAATGGGTATTGATGAAATATCAGACGAATTTTCCAAAGAAGTATTGGAATTAGCAGGGTATAAAAATATTGCCGATATCGCCTGCATAAAGGTGGACGAAGAAAAAGTTTATTTGGTTTATATCGAAAGCAATCTGGAAAATGCGTTCTATTTAGCAACAAGACTGATTGATGAAATAGAAGAAAAAACGCTTCTTATTACTTGGAATGGAAAGGAATATGAGATAAGTAAAGCACAAGCGGAGAGCAATGATGAGTTCGCAAACATGTTTCCGCAAGAATGGCAAGAAATGTTTGAAAATGGTATACAGATAGGGGTTGGAGATGCAGACAGAATAGACGATGCGATAGAAAAAGTTCTTGATGAATTTAATTGAAAATACATTGGTAATGTGATAAAACACCACAAAATATTACGTTATGGGAGGAATCAAATGAAAAAGATAGTAAGAACCATTGTTATAATTATTACGATGTTCGGAATGTGCGGATGCGGGCATAAAAGCGAAGAAAAACTTACAGACATTGAACAATTCAAATGTCAGGATTCTATTCAGACGGTATTTGATGTTTTGGGCGAGACAGAATTAGAAACGGGTACTTTTGGAGGGGAATATTATAAATATGAAAACTTGAATTTATATGGATATGATGGTAAAGCTTTTTTTCATGTAAGAGATAACAAAGAAACAATATCCAGTTTTGAATGTAGCTTTGAGTTAAATAAAAAAGAATTTGAAGATGTTTTGTCACAACTTGAAGATAAATATGGAGAATATGAAAAACACGAATATTCAAATCAAATAGCTTATGTATGGGAAATTCCAGAAGATAAAACAGAATCGTTCGGATATAATAAAATATGTCTTAGCGATTACGGAGACAAGAAGGTTTATGTTGAATTTTCTGATGAATGGTCTATGTACAAAGATGAAGCGTACTATGAGCATTTAGAAAAAGAGAAAGAAGTAAATGTTCTTGCTCAAAAGACATACAATATAGGGGAAGACACTTTCGACTTTTCGTTTGGGCAAAGAGGAAATGGGGAATATAGTTTTACATTATTGTGCCATATAAATGATAAATCTGATGTTTTTTGGACTCACATTTCTTTAAACGCCATTTTTAATAGCGATGAAGAAGCGTTAAAAGCAATAACGGAAACAATGAACTTTTCATATAGTATTATTGTTGGTGATGGAACTTTAATAACCAGAGCCAAGGATATATTGATTATTATTTTAGAAAGCGGAGAAATTATAAGCACGGAAGATTATTTTTCTACAGAGTGGATTGCAGGCGAACAATATCACGAAAGTGATTACGGAGAAAAAGTAACAAATTTTTTGGTGGATTTTATTAAGAATGAATAAAAAACTATCATGAAATTATGCGTGCAATCCTGTTATAAAAGGTTTTAAACATAATAAGAAATAGGAAAATGATGAACAGGAAGGCCAGCGTTTGAATTTTAATGACAAACCTCCGCATATGTGATATAATCGTATTAATTTATTACATATACGGAGGAAGATTAAATGATTAATTTTTTGATGGTTTCTGGAATTTTATTGTTAATAGTTTGCTTTCCCGCTTCAATTGTTTTAACAATTATCTTTGCAATAAAAAAGAAAAAGAAAGTTATAGTTTCTGCAATATGTATTCCTGTTTCACTAATCATATCTTTGACTTTTATATGTATTGGCGGATATCTCTATGGGCAGACGGATGAATATAAAGAACAGATGGCACAGCAAGAAATCGAACGTCTGGAACAGGAAGAACAGGAAAGAATAGACGCAGAGAAAAAAGAGGAGGAGGAAG
>CAZYWO010000127.1:0-4934 GCA_964651095.1 uncultured Oscillospiraceae bacterium
CTGCTGCGCATTTTTCGGTGTGGTATTTTGTATAAGGTTTGAAATTAGCTTTATTACATCCTCATCGGTGCGGATGTAGTTAAACGGATTATATCCATCTGAATTTTCGGGATTAATAAGATTAAAAACCTTAACGTCATAGCCTTTTTCAAGCAGCAGTGGAGCCGTCGCACGAAGAAGCTCTCCCTTCGGGTCGCTGACTACAAATGATGTGTTACACTGTAGAATATTGGGCTTTGCGTAAAAACGGGTTTTTCCTGCGCCGGAACCGCCGACTATAAGCACATTTAAATTCCGCCTGTGAGCTTTTGCGTTCAGACTGAGCGCAAGCGTCTGTGATAAGATAATATTACGGAATTTATGCTTCCTGTCAGCATATTTACGAGCAAGTGCAGAAGCATTTCCCCACTTAGCCGAGCCGTGTTCCTCGCCCGGTCTGCGGTTTTCACGAGAGGTAAAATATATGCCGATGCCCATTGCATAAGCGAACAGAAATAAGAGGACAAATTTCAAGCTGTATTGATTGATACTGACATTTAGTGGCTGATTCAAAGCCTCTGCTAATTGCCCCAGCAAATCAAACAGCTTTACTCCGTCCTCATAGCAGCCCGCCGTAATGAGGGCAAGCCATATCACAACAATGGATAAAGCACCAAGCAGCAGTACAGTTGTTTTTGTATTTTGCTGCTTCAACTACTGTCACACACCTTTTTATATGGATTTTGCATATTCATCACTCCCTTCAGGCATAAAAATAACGGCTGCTTATTTCTAAACAACCGTTTTTATTACTTATTCGCTATTTTTTGTCTTTCTATTCTGTTAATCAATTCTTCCGCTATTTTAAAGCCAGATTGTGTTCGTTCATCATATTCTCAGTCTGTATCTTCCATTTGGGCTTTGTATTTCTTTCCCACCTCTATATTGGAATTAAGCATTGATCCGCGCATTATTGTATTCATGCCAAATTTGTTTCGTATACTGTCAACGGTTTTATCTATTTTTTTCTCACGCTCCTTTTTTTCGTCCACGAACAATGAGAGCTGTTCCGTAGCGTCATATACTACCTTTGACAAAGATATTCCAATAAGTCGAAGCGGTGTATGCTTATCCCACATCTCTTTAAAGAGCTGTTTAGATATTTCATAGATTTCAGATGTAATATCTGTCGCATCATATAAATTCCTCTGATGCAATTGATTTCTGAAGCTGTTAGAACGGATTTTCACTGACACGCATAAAGCTTTTGCATGATCCCTTCGCATACGAGCTGCAACACTGTCTGCAAGACTAAGAAGAATTCTATTTGCTTCGTCTATTGCTGTAACATTCTCATCAAAGGTTTTTGATACGCTGTAGCCTTTTGCTGCATCCGGCTCATCTGATACCAAAGAATTATCTATACCGTTTGCGTAGTTATGCAGTAATAAGCCGAGCTTTATTCCCAAAATACTTTGCAATGTCTTTAAATCCAATTTCGCCAAATCTCCGATTGTCCTGACTCTGACCTTTTTTAGTTTGTTCACAGCAGAGTGTCCCGCCATAAATAAGTCTGACACCGGCAAGCACCACATCTTTTCCGGGATTTCTTCTGTAAATAAAGTATGTACCTTATCAGGCTTTTCAAAATCACTTGCCATTTTTGCAAGCAGCTTATTTGAACCGATACCTACATTTACGGTAAATCCCAATGTATCACGAATCGTATCCTTAATCTCATAAGCAGTCCGGATTGGATTTGGATAAATATATTTCGTACCTGTTATATCAAGAAAACATTCATCAATTGAAAATTCCTCTACAACAGGCGCGTATTTCCTGCATATATCCTTAAACTCTTTTGATAATCTCGTATAAAGCTTAAAATCCGGCTTTGCAACATACATAGTCGGACATTTTCTCAATGCCGCCGTTAAAGGCTCTCCTGTCTTTATTCCATATTTCTTTGCCGGAATTGACTTCGCAAGCACCACACTTGTACGCTTATCCGGATCGCCGCTTATACAAGACGGAATGTTGCGTATATCCGTTTTACCCTGCGCCACTCTGCGTGCCGCCTCCCATGACAAGAATGCGCTGTTGACATCAACATGAAATATTAATCTGTCCATTTATACTCTGTATATATAATTGTCCTTACGCGGCTTTAACGGAGCTTTTTCTCCATAGCCCAGCACACAGTGACCGATACCCTCATAATCACCGTCAATGCCCCATTTTTTAAGTAAGGCTTTGCCTTCATCACTCTCAAATTCCTCTTTTGCGCGATGTATCCAGCAGGACTGTACGCCTACCGCTTCAGCGGCATTCATCAAATTACCCATTACTAATGAGCCATCATACAGATATGTCGGAATATTTTTATCGGCAAGTACAATAATCACGGTTGCAGCTCCGTAAAACGGATCACCGTCGCTTCCCATAATCGCAGCATTCATTTTGGAAAGCTGCGCAACGGTTTCCTTATCCTGAACCACTACCATAATCGGAGACTGTTTGCCCATTCCTGTAGGCGCATACATACCCGCTTCAAGAATTATATCAAGCTGTTTCTCTGTAATACGTCTGCCGTCAAACTTTCTGCATGAACGGCGAGATTTTAATGTATTGATTGTATCTGTCATTTGATTATTCCTCCTTGTGGTCATATTTAAGATATTACATAATGTTTAACACGTAAAAGGCTGCGTCATACGCTCCTTACCAAACCGCCTCGAATTGCACACGGTTAAAATGTGCAGTTTTTTTTATTTGCTTTTATTATGATGCCACTCATTCAATACGACTTCAACCTGCTTTATAAGCTGCTCCTTATTAGGAATATATGAAACATATCTTGAAGCAAATATGTTATTGGATAATCCTCCCAAAGCATATTAGGCAGCAATACTATCTTTATCTGTGCATAATATAATACCTATAGGCTCATTGTCATGTTCATCATTCACCTCAGATTCGTAGTAATTAAGATACATATTGAGCTGTCCAACAGCTTCAGGCATCAGTTTTGTTGTTTTTAGTTCAATTAGCACATAAGCATGAAGTATTTTATTATAGAATACCATATCTACATAATAATGGATATTATTAAGTGTTATACGCTGCTGTGTTCCAACAAACATAAAACCTCTGCCTAATTCAAGCAGGAATTTTTCGATTTGTATAACAAGAGCCTTTTCAAGGTCGCTTTCAAGCATTGGTTTATTTTCAGGTAGACCCAAAAACTCGAACACATATGGATCCTTTATCATATCCTCCGGTTTCGCCATTTCTATGCCTTTTTGAGAAAGAGCTAAAACAGTTTCTTTGTTCGTTTTACCATTAGATAGAAGTAATCGTTCATATAATGATGTTGCAATCTGGCGTTTTAATTCACGAACAGACCAACCGGAATTTATAGCCTCTTTTTCGTAAAAACTCCGTTTATTCTTATCAGATATTGATAACAGTTCACAGTAGTGCGTCCATGATAATTTGCCAGTCAGTGATTGGCATTTTTCATAATTCAAATAGAGCGCCCTCATGTTTTGCAGATTTGAGCGTGAAAAACCTTTTCCAAATTCGGAGGTTAGAATCTTTGATAATTCTTTTAATGTTTGCTTTCCGTAATCCGCACGAGTATTATTTTTCTGTTCATATGTGACAATAATTCTGCCTATATTCCAGTAAGTAGAGATTAGCTCTGAATTAACTGTAACAGCTACACGATTTCGGGCTGTTGTAAGAATTTCTTTAATTTCTTGTATCATATCATTATTATTGATTAGCTCATTCATAAACTCTACCTTGATGATCCCTTTCATATTAAAATATAATTTGTATTAGTTAAATTATACCACACCCCCCGCAGAAAAGCAATCATAAAGACTGCTTTTCTGCAAGTATTCGCAAATTATTTTACCCAAGTTTCACCGTCTGCACCTTTTACCGCCATATGAGTATTCGCTGCTTCAATTATCGGGTAGGTAGCTGCAACCTCGACACGAGTGATGTGTTGTCCGGCTTGAAACTGCCGTCAGCGTGACTGTTCTGTTTTCAACTTCTTCCTGCATAAATATCACCTCCTTCAGGCATCAAAAAAGGAGCAATCAATTTTCAGATTACTCCTTGTATTTGTTATTTACTTGTTGCTTTCAATCTTAAGTGAGATAGGTTCAGAGTTTCGAAAGTATGGAATTTGTCCATAGCGATCTCTTTTTATAAACGTTATAGAATTATAATAATCTTCCAATTTTATAAACATACCATTTTCTTTAGCGTATTCTTTTAAATACCTATTACAAGTAGTTTCCCATGCGTAGACTTCTATTTCCCATCCAAACTTTTCTTTAATGCGTTTTAAGTCTGATAAGAACCCTTCTCCCAACTGTTTTCCTGCACCATCACCTGTAATAATAGCCATAGTTGATGGTTCATTGTCAATCGCCGTACGAAGCATCATGGTTTGCAATGACATATCAACACTTTCTTGTTCTTTTCCATCGGCAGTTTTATTAAGTAATTGAAGTTTGATACCCATATTCTCAAGAAATCCCCATAGTGCGTCACTTGGTGGAGGTATACTTCCAGATAAATAAGCACTATCAACATGTCTATTTTTACAAACGAGTTGAAATAATTTTGTAAAATCGGTTCTAAATAGCTCTTTGGTTGCATTAGGTTCTAATTTAGGTCTTACTGCTTCCATACCTGATATATGTATGTTTGAATTGTCCCAAAAAATATACATAATTCTATATCTCCTTACATTTTACAGCTTACGTTATTTACTAACTGTAGTGAAATCTTTTAATATATTTATATTATACCACACCTCCCGCAGAAAAGCAATCCCCTAAGACTGCTTTTCTGCAAGTATTCGACAATTATTTCACCCAATTTTCTCCGTCAGCGTTTGTAACCGCCTTATGAGTGTTCGCTGCTTCGATTATCGG
>CAZYWO010000128.1:0-4930 GCA_964651095.1 uncultured Oscillospiraceae bacterium
AAAATTATATTATTTCATTTGTCTACCTGGAAGGGAGCATATCAAACAGCGTTGCCAGCCAGCCCCATTTTTTACCCAGACCATTTTTTATGTAATACATAGGACCGCCGACCCAGTCGCCTTTAGAATCCTTTTCGCGATAACGAATTGACAGTGTAACTTCGGCATATTTAATTACCATGCCAAGAAGTGCAGAGAGCCACAGCCAGAAAATAGCGCCGTAACCGCCCAAAGCTATGGCTTGAGAAGTACCTACAATATTACCTGTACCTACCGTACCTGCCAATGCAGTGGAAACTGCCTGTAGAGGTGTTACCTCACCGGCTCCTGCCTCGGACTTCTTAAAAATTTTTCCTATAGTGTTTTTCATGGCGTAACCAAAACGCCTGAACTGCACGCCACCGGAAGCGATGGTGTAATACAGACCTCCGATAAATACACATGGAAGCAGAATGTACATCCATGCAACTGTATTAAGAGTACCTGCAAAGACATTGTATAACCAATCCATAAAACTTTCCTCCTTAATTAGAGATGATTATAAATAATAGATAATTACAGCCGAGTAAATAAAAAACACGGCATTGAAGAACCAAGCCGTGCTGCAAAACAAGTGTTAAATCTAAGTGCGAGTAAAAGAAACATCCATTCGCAGGGGATAAGTATATACTTATTCGCATTTCTGTCCTTTTGCCTGAGAGATTCAGCATGAGCCTTGCACCTTCGGCACCCAAAGGGTATTTTGGGGTTCTCCAGAGTTTCCTCCACCTCCAGTTCCAAGGAAAACCATGGTTCTAGAGGCTTCATAGGCATATTAAATTATTGTCATTATGACATAATTTACAAATACTGTCAAGGACTTTACATTATAATCTATGGTATAAATGTATTATTAATGCACATAAGATGACATGTAATCTAAAAATTCTGTTAGATTTTTTTCCTGAAAGTCAAAATTATCGGAAAATAGTTTTTTAGATGCTCTTATGCAGTAAAGGTCATTATTATTAAATTCAATGTTTATAATATATTGTCCCGGAAAAAAACATTTTTTGATTTCGACGTTTTTTATATCCAGCGGAATACGATAAAAACAATGGCGTTCTTTATTACTGTCAGGAAGAGAACAAATCAGCAGGCAAGTATCGGTAAGAGCAAAAAAACAAAATGGATTCCAGTGTTTTTGTATCAAAATGCCGTGAAAAGAACATAAAAGCTCCTCTCCTTCCTCTAAAAGTTCACCAAAAACTCCGGTTTTCAATTCCTCGTAATTCATTATGATGCCTCCAAAAGTGTTGTAAGCGATTAAGTGTCATCGCAAAATAAATTAAATTCTTGTTTAATTTTTATATTATGTTTTTTAATTATATCTATAATAAGGATGCTCCCAGCTCATAAGCTTCTTGCAAAGCCGGATGTTTATCAATATCGCCTATGTGGCGAACGCCTTTTACCAGAACGCTTCCCGCATCTACCAAATTGAAATAATTTAAGATTAATTGATATTGAACTTTTATTGCATCGAAAACTGTGGGAAGTTCAGCCCCTGCCACAAGTAAAAGCGCCATCTTCTTAATTTTAAATCGGTTGCGCAGCGGAGTATGAAGGCGGTCTACTATTGCCTTAAGCTGGGCGCTTATGCCATAAAAGTATACCGGAGAAGCGATAACCAGAATATCAGCTTGGGCAAGTCTTTCATAGATAACCTGCATATCGTCATCTATAGAACATTTATTGTTTTCGCATTTGAAACATGAGTTGCAGCCTAGGCAGGAATTTACATTATAATCTGTTACAGAAATGATATCTACATGATTATTATGTGCGGCGCCCTCAGCAAACGCCTGTGCTAAGGTGTTTGTATTCCCATTTTTTCTGGTGCTTCCTGTCAAGATTACGATGTTGCTCATTTGATGTTCTCCTTCACTGCGGGCAATGGTATTTCCAAAGTTCTTTAATAAGAAATTTTATCTTTTTTTACGACGCAAGTCAAACCGTAGTGTATTTTAAGTTGGAATATAAGAAAAAGCCGATACTTTCGTATCGGCATAGAGCAACTCAACATTAATTTAAAATAGGTTAAATTACATTGTAGTTCTTTAATAATTTTTCAATATCCGTTCCCTTAATTTTTTCTAATGCTTTTTTCAGAACCATTTTTTCAGCAAAATTTAAATTCATATCGGTAAGAGGCTTACCGTCTCTCATCTGGACAGTGGCATTCAGCAAATCACGAACATCGTAAGTGCTGCCCCAAACTTCGGGAACTCCACGATCGATGTTAAGCAGCGTATAAACCGCTTCCATACCGGTACGCAATGAGTATTCGGTAGTGAAGATAGTATCTCGTTTGGTTTCAGCGAATTGTCCGAGGAAAGCGAAGTTGACGGATCCTTTCGGCACTACATCAGGTCTGTCTCCAGCGGAACGAGGCATAAAGAAAGCAGTAATATAAGGCATCATACAAGGTACAGTGTTAGCGCTGTGTTCTGCCATTTCTTCGATTTCTGCTTCAGGAACGCCTAAATGGTATAACCATTCCATACATATTTCCTTACCTATACATTCCCTCATAGGTTTCTTTACATAATCACCCGGTTTGTCAGAGAATAAACCATATACCCATACGAGGCACTGATCTTTAGGCTGATTACGGAATTGAGGCTGGCGGTTAATAGTCCAGCTCAGGAGCCAACTTGAATCTTTAACAGTAACAATACCTCCAGTAACCACTCCGCCGCTGAAAGGATCGCGTTTGCAGATGTTCTTGATATAAGGAATGATTTTCTGGTCGAGTGTAGTGACGGTAGCGCTCATCCAGTTAGATTGTTCAGGATCGTAGCAGAATTTGTCCGGATTACCGAAAGAAGAATCCTGAGCGGCAATCTTACGCCACATGTCCCAGCCTCCGCCGGGTTTAATTTCCGTATTGAAAGCAGCAGGTGTGTTTTGGGAACCAAGGGAGGAATTTTCAACACAGCCACCGTTTGTAATAAAGACTAAATCGTTTTCCGTCAGGTCAATATTTTCAGTTTTTCCGTCTACTATCAATTCAATGCGTGTCGCCTGTTTCCTATCCGGTTTTATATCAAACTCCACGTTAACTACTTTAGTGTTGTAGTGAAACTGAACATCATAAGACTCTAAATATTTAACCGTAGGAAGGATCATTGATTCATATTGATTATACTTGGTGAATCGCAATGCTTTAAAATCAGGAAGTCCTCCCACATGATGAACAAAGCGTTTTATATATAACTTCATTTCCAGCGCGCTGTGCCAATTTTCAAAGGCGAACATGGTACGCCAGTAAAGCCAGAAGTTTGAATTCAAAACTTCGTTGTCAAAGTAATCTGTTATACGTTTGTCATAAAGCTCCTCATACGGAGTGAAGAAAAGTTTCATGATTTCCATAGCAGCTTTATCGGAAAGATTAAATTTACCGTCGGTGTGAGCGTCTTCCCCGCGATTTACCGTTGCACGACAAAGTGAATAATTGGGGTCTTCTTGTTCAGATAGTAGTACTCATCCAACACGCTGAGTCCCTCGGTTTCTATTGAAGGAATGGAATAAATCCCACATAACTTCAAAATGGTTATCCATTTCCCTTCCGCCGCGCATAACGTAGCCTAAACCGGGATATTCCCATCCGTCGCATGCTCCGCCGGGGATTGGTTCTTTTTCAAAGATATGAATATGAGAACCTTTCATCTGACCATCTCTCACAAGGTAACATGCGGCAGTCAATGCGCCAAGACCGGTTCCGATGATATAAGCCGATTTATGTTCAACACCTTCTGGTTTTAATGGGCGAACAAACGCCTCATAAGTTCCGCTTGAATAATACATATAAAAACCTCCTTATTTTCTATGTCTTTTTATGTACTTATTCTATGGCAGCTTAAATCGGTTTACAATAAACAGAAAAAACGCCATGATAAAAATTTTATCATGGCAAAATAATTGAAGAAAATTTTATCATTTAGGGGAATTTGATAAAGGCTTATCAGTACGAAACTAATTTAGTGCATGAGATATATTACCGTGAATCAGTATGTTTACATGGTCAACGATATATTTCGGATCTTCTTTCATATCATTAGATACCCAATTCAGCATGATGCCGACAAATGAGTATTCATAAAAATCTGCAATAAATTGCTTATCTTTTTCGTTTATTTCCATGCCTTGCGCCTTTTCCTCAATGACGTCAATGATGAGGCGATGGACAAGTTTATATAAGTAGCTTTCAATTTGTTCGCGACTCACACAGTGGTAAACGTTTAAAATAAAAGGCTTATTTTCGAGAACAGCGTTAAAAATATTCAAGAATCCCTCTTGCCATGTGTCGTATGTTCTTTTACCTTCCAGCGCTTTTGTAGCATCTTCCAAACAGCACCACTCTACAAGGTCATAAATATCTTTAAAATGATAGTAAAAAGTCATACGATTGATACCGCAGTCTTCGGCTATATCGCTAATGGTGATTTTAGTAAGAGGGGTTTTAAGCAGTAAGTGTTTTAGGGACGCTTCTATTGCATGTTTTGTTATATTTGACATTTAAGTTTGCCTGCATAATTTTTTAGCCGTTTTATTTACGTTCTTTGGGTGACAGGTTCCGCAATATAGCATAAATCATATTTAAATACATTAATTGATACCAGATAGCAATAATAATTCATCTTACCACTAATTATTTTATTCCCAATGATTGTTTAAAACTGTGATATTATTCAATTGGTTTTCGACAAAGTTATGTTATATTGCAATTATTTACTATTTTCTTGCTATGTATAAGGAAGATAGAAAAACAGGCTTAACATCATTAAACCTGTTTTTTGTTGGTATCCCCGGGCGGAATCGAACCGCCAACGATGCTTTAGGAGAGCACTGTTATATCCATTTAACTACGGAGACATATTAAATTATT
>CAZYWO010000129.1:0-4863 GCA_964651095.1 uncultured Oscillospiraceae bacterium
TGTTATTGGGTCAATGGTTGCAACCCACTCACCGCCCTCTGAATTTGGCGCAATCCTGTCCTTTTGCGATTTTGTCAAAGCTTGCTTTGAGCCTGTGTTTGATGTTCTGCCACCCATGGTTCACCTCTCTTGGTTTGTGCAATATTAACAACTACTGCATTTTTCATATTGTTTCATTTTTACAAAAATCTTCAAATTGAATTAGATTGCAACTTGTATCAATGTCAATTTCCCCACCAACAAGTATTACTGTATGTGGACGCAATACAGATTCCATCTCCGCAAAGCATTCCTTAAATTCTCTCCTTGCTCTCAAAGTGTTTACTCTTCCTTTTGTCCCGCAACACAGTAAAGAATTTTTCGGGAGACCGTCATAAATCCAATCGGAACAGCCGGGAAGAATGTCAACATTTGGGATGACATTAACACCATTGCTTTGAAAATACCAACTCAAAACATGATTGCGGTATTTATTGTAAATCTGCAATGCAAGCGGTGATTTTGTGTCAATCGAAAAATCAAATCCGCATATGCTATGAAAGCATCTAAAGTGTTCCATGTATTTATCAGGATTATTCCATACGGATAAAAACTGCTGGTCGTGCATGAAGAAATTTATATTCAAATCCCTGACCTTATTCAGTTTAAGAGACTTTCTGAAATTTACCGTCTTTGCAGGAATAGTTTCACAGGATTCTAAAACAGGAAAACCATATTTCCCGTCTAATTCTGCACCATATATTAAAGTTTCTTTGCAGACATCGTATGCCGTGCTTATATTTGTATAAGGCATGAAATACGCCTCCTGTTATTCTATTTGTTTTATATTATACATTACGAGAAAAACAAAAACAAGAGTTAATTAAGTTGCCTGCTTTTCGCTGTTCTCCCAAACTATAATCAATCCCAGTGTTGAATATCGGCACTTTCCTAATTCTTCAATCAAGCGTTCCCTTGTCATGGTTGGGTTGGTTTTTTGAACATATTCAAGTAATTTATCAACCTTATCAATCATGCTGCTCTCCTTAAAGCCATAAACAAATCATCTACTACCGAAAAAATTTCATCTCCGTAAGTTGCTACCAAGTCGCAGAACAATTCCTCCTGCTCCACGCTCATATCTATGCCATAGCTGAACATAGCGGAGTGGCATACCTCGTGAATGAGGATTTTTCTCATAAAGGCTCCTTGAACCATATCCGATATGTAAATTGTCTGTGTCGCTCTGTCACACATTCCTACTGTATAACTGCCGTTGCTTCTTCTTAACATAGGGCTGTTGCTTCGTACAAGGCTCACAGACCAAAGATAGCCATTCATTCGATACATTTTACCACCTCTTTGAGGAAAGGGGCTAGAATCGCCCCTAATCCGTTTTACTGAATTTTCTGTGTCAGCGTTTGCAGTTTAGTTTTAAGCATAGTTTTTTCCTCATTGCTTGCTCCTGCAATCATTTCTGTAAGGTCGGCAGACAGTTCACCCATGTACTTTTCAAGTTCTCTCATTTTCACTTGTTTACTTTCTGGGCTATTATCGGAGTGCATTTCCTTCGTCTCGATGTATGATCTTCTGCTTTGTCCGCTTCTACCTTCTCGGCTGTCACGCATATTATTCATGTTGCTACTCTGACCAGTTATTCTATTCGGTGATGTTTCTGTATAGTACATTTTCCCACTCATTCTGTCCATATCCCGGTAATATTCCGGATCATGTTCCCGGTACATTTCAGGCGTCATGTGGTAGTACGGAGGCTCCGCATATCCTCTCCTGCTACCTCTCCCGCGATATGTTCCGCTGCCTTTGGGTGCAAACCGTCCGTTAGCATAGCGGTAATTGTCATAATACCGGCGTTCCATATCATCTTCTTCCGTATCGCCGCTCATACGCATTTTCTCCATGATTTTCTTGTAATCTTCGTCCTCATTCTCTTCTTTCTCCATCGCTTTCAGGATATAAGTATAGTAGCAGGATTTTACGATTTTCTCTTTCGCCTCGCAAAGATCTTTCCACATATCAATGACTTCGCCCATTTCTTTTGTGTCAATCTGCTCAATTCCGCCATCGAACTGGTGTTTTACAACTTCTTCCAGTTTTTCACATACTTTTTTCAGGGATTTTGTCTCTTCCTCTAGTTTCATTTCAATTTTTGTTTCACTCATATCGTCCACCTCCCTTAACCTATCCTATTTATCGTGATGTTTGCATTTTCCACGTCAACGGACTGGTCGGAAGTATTTTTAATGGAAACTTCAAAGCAGCAACCCTTCGGAATCCATACATCTGTACCCATTGAAACATTGAAAAATGCTCCGGTTGCAGTTGGAGTCACGATTGCCTGTGTAGACAAGTCGGCTTCACCGTTAAGGGCGATTGCTAAAGAAATTGCTCCTGCAGTTCCTCCGTCCGGCACGGCAATATTTCCATTGAAACCAACCCGATATTTTGCTCTACAGTTTGGCGTACACCCTCTAAGCGTAAACTGTCCGCTCCCTGTTCTGTGAATTACATACCCTTTATTGCAAGGTGATGTTGTGTCAGTAAACAACACATTTCCGTTTGTTGCTACGTTCTGTAGCAAGACTGCACTAAATTCAGCCATAATATAATTACCTCCATTCATAAAATAAAGGGCAAACCTCTTTTTGAAATCTGCCCTCGGTTTATCGTAAAACTGCCATAAATAAGCAGACATAAGCTATTTTTGCTTAAGATACTCTAATATTTCTTTTTGGTTTTCTAAAATCTGCTCGAGGTACTCCTTATTCTGTCTCTGCAATTCGTTCATCAAATCGTTGTTTGTAGCGTCATTTGACACCAGAATCATTGTGACAATTTGCAAAAGTGTGTCAAGTACCGTCAAGCGGTTATAGTAGTCCTGATTGCCTGTCATGCGCAACCACAGCCGGAATTACAGCCGCAACTGCCGAATCCACTGCGAAACGGATCGTATGAAGTATATGGGCTGCAAGACAAATAAGCGGGAATCGGGCAAGGTCTTAACTGGTTAATTAAGTTTGCACTTTGCGCCTGCTGAGACAACTGAAAATTCGCTGTCTGTAGCTGGTCACGCAGTGTCTGCATCTCGTTAGCCGTCAAGTGGTCAATAATGCGCTGCGTATTTGCATTTCCAGCGTTAATAATGTCGCAAGTGTTCTTTGCGTTTTCATATCTTACGCTGTCAATGTTCCTTTCAATATCGCAGCAGCACTGCTGATTCTGATAGCCAAGATTTGCAATTGCGCTTGACAAATTAAATCCCTGCTGGCTTACATTCTGGTTGATACCGTTCATCTGGTTTAACTGGTCGTAGCCAAGACTGCAAATCCCGTTGTTGATACCATCTAACTTAGAGATTACCGCCTGCTGGTCAAATCCTCTCTGTACGGAAGAATCGGTGTAGGAACTGCCTACTGCGTATGGAATAAACTGTGTAGCATTTCCGCTGCCGTTTCCTCCATTGTTGCCCCAGCCGCCGTTACCCCAGCCGAAGAGCAACGCAAATACAACGATTATCCATAGCCAACCGCCGTCAGCCCATGCTCCGTTGTTTCCGTTTCCTCCATTTCCACCATCGCCATTGATTGATGCTACAAGTGGAATTGAGGTACAATTTCCTGAATTAAACATAGTTTTACCTCCTAAATTTTATTTCATAAAGAGCGTGCACTCCTCAATATGCTATTTCATTCCAAACTGCCCCATAATCTGATTTTTTACGTCATCTACGGTTGTTCCTCTTTCTCTTGCAAGATTTTCAGCCATTTCCTGTAAACCATTCATATCACCTTTTTGAAACATTTCTACAGCATTTTTTGCTGTCGGATTTTGCATTATCGAGTTATTGTTCATCATTTGGTTTAACATAGCCTGCGGATTTCCTCCGCTCTTCATCATCTGCATAATTGCCATTAAAGGATTCATTCAGCATCAGCCTCCTTCTTTGCTCTTGCGGTTTTTGCAGGTACGATTGTTTTCTCTAACTTTTCAATTCTTTCTGCTATATCGTCAAACCTTTTCATAAATGCCTCTGTAGAAGCGTCTGATAGGTCAAATTTCGCTTTTTCTGCTTCACTTGAAGAATTTACCACTTGTGAATTATTTTCGTCTTTACGGGGCAAATACGAGGTAACTTCGATATTTCCCATATTTCCCCAAATCCTATGCTGTACCTCGGAGCCATCACGCTTGATAAAAAATGCCCCGATATTGTCCATTGGCACATCATTTGCTGTCAAAGTGGAAAAATCATCAACAATTTTTCCATTCAGCCCTACAGGCATTTGCTGTTGTGGTACATAATTTTGCTGTGCAAGTTGTGGATATTGCTGCTCCATCTGCGCAAGTCTCTGTTGTGCGTTCATCATCGGATTATATCCTTGTGAGTACATAGGCATCTGATTATTCGGATAATAATTCGGATATGGTTGCATACGGATTCCCCTCCCTTAATTCTTCCAAAATTTCCTGAAACACACGAACTGCTGTTGACTGACAGCCAATCGGTATTTTCTGCATTTCTGGATGCGAAAATATTTTTTCAAGAACTTCTTCTTTCAGCATCGGCGTTCCCTCCTCTTGTTTAAATTTTGGCATAAAAAATAGAGAGATACTATATCAAGTATCTCTCTAAAAACTATCAAAAAATTATCACGTTTTTATCGCTTATGAAGAACAGGCGATAAGATAGCCCTGTTGCCTTAAATTATCCTGATTATCTTGTTCTTCATTTTCTTGTTAACCCTATAAATCGTTGCAACGCTGACATTCATCAATTCGGCACACTCTTCAAGACAATGCTCTTCATTCCTCAAATCAAATAATTGTCTTTCTGCGACTGTAAAATTTGCATTTGCCTTTATATAG
>CAZYWO010000130.1:0-4503 GCA_964651095.1 uncultured Oscillospiraceae bacterium
CTCGGCCTTGGGCAATACGCGCTCCTGGTTCACCGAAAGGCGGGGGATATACCCCCGCCAATTTTTTTACTGAATCTCATATGCCGAAAAGGAAAAAATTATATACGCATTTATTTGGTGTTTTTTCAAATTTATGATTAATAATTCAGAATTTTTAAACGCAGAATTGGTCTCTGTTATTATGCCCAATTATAATGGTTCAAAGTATATTGGTGAGACCGTCGCCTCTGTTGTCAGCCAGACTTATCAAAACTGGGAGCTTGTTTTTGTGGACGACTTCTCAAGGGATAACTCTGTGGATGTGGTGAAGTCATTTGGTGATCGGAGGATCAGGATTTTTATTAACAATGCGAATCGCGGTGCCGCGTATTCTAGGAATTATGCAGTTGAACAGGCAAGAGGACAGTATATAGCATATTTGGATTCTGATGATTTATGGATGCCAGATAAGTTGGAAAAACAAATAACCTTTATGAAAACTAGAAAATGTAGTTTTTCATGTACTAAGTATCAGGAGATTGACGATAACGACAATGTGTGTGCGGTAGTTTCCGCTCCAGTTAGAATAACTTATTTTAATATGCTGTGTTACGATTGGATAGGGTGTCTTACCGTAATGTACGATGCCTTGGCTATAGGCAAAGTTTTGCTTACAGTTGATTCGGAAGCCCGTGACGATTACGCGGTTTTTCTGGAAGTGTCCAAGAGAGCGACTTGTTATTGTCTGGATGAGATTTTAGCGCAGTATCGGGTTCACAGGAATTCTTTGTCGCGAAAAAGCAAGATGAACCTTTTTATTCAGAATTACAAAATGTATCGGCTTAGTGAAAAGAAGGCTGTAATTTCGGCTTTTTTTCTTACAGTAATAAATGTTTTATGCTGGCTGTGGAAGAGAATATATTATCGGAAAAGTGCAATGGAGAGAGAGTATAGGAATCAGAATATACATATGGGGGGGGGGTGCAAACGTAGAGTAATTTGTGCGCTACGTATCTCCGATGAAGTGCAGATGGAGGCCGCAGCATGAAAGTGACAATAATCGGCGGTTCTGGATTTCTAGGAGCAAGATTGGTTAAAAGACTGCTTGCAAGCGGTTATGATATTGTGATTGCGGATAAGCGTCCAAGCAAGGATTATCCGAATCTGTGGCATAGAGTTGATGTCCGCAACGATATTGAAGGGGTAAAAGAGTATAAGGCAAGCCTTACAGACGAGATAACGGCTCCGGGCGCTGAATACGAAGCCCGTGCGACACAGCCTATGAATAAACTCATCGACATACTTCGTGGATCTGACGTAGTTGTAAATCTTGCTGCGGAGCACCGTGACGATGTGTCACCGAAATCCCTTTACGATGAAGTCAATGTGGGAGGTTCTCGTCATGTCTGCGAGGTCTGTGGGAAACTTGGAATCAGGAAAATCATTTTTACTTCCTCTGTTGCAGTCTACGGATTCGCTCCTGCCGGTACAGATGAGGCCGGTAAAATCAACTATTTTAATGATTACGGTCGCACTAAGTATGAGGCGGAAGGTGTTTACCGTGAGTGGCTCAAAAAAGATTCCCGCAATTCACTTGTAATTGTTCGCCCGACTGTAATTTTCGGCGAAGGAAACCGCGGCAATGTTTACAATCTTCTCCGCCAGATCGCAGACGGATTCTTCCCGATGGTCGGAAGCGGTAAAAACCGCAAGTCTATGAACTATGTGGAGAATGTCGCGGCCTTTATCGAATACGAATTGTGCAATGACACAGAATCCGGCGAGCATCTTTACAACTATTGTGACGAACCTGTCTACGACATGAATCATTTGGTGCTTGACGTAAACAAATTTTTAGGACATCCGAAAAAACGCCTGTTCCACTGGCCTTATCATTTGGCCTATTTCGGCGGACTTTGCTTTGATTTACTGGCGAAGATATTTCATAAAAAATTCACGATAAATTCGATTCGAGTGAAAAAATTCACCGAGAACACTTACTTCGTGGGTAGAAACATAAAGGATCGCACTGGATTCAGGCCGCCCGTCTCTCTGTGTGAGGGTCTGCGACAGACGATTGAGTTTGAGTTTCCACGTCATTGTAAATTCACGGAAAGAGAATAAATCCTTAACCGTCTGACTTTCGTTTACATAAGAGATATTTCTTTTCAAGTATGATGGACGCTCCCGTGACTCAAGAAAATCCGTTCGTATCGGTAATAATGCCCTGTTATAATGCAGAGAATTTATTGGCGCGGTCAATAGACAGCGTGATAGCGCAGAGATACCAGAACTGGGAATTACTTATTATTGATGACTGTTCTACAGACAATTCGACTAAAGTTATCGATGAATATTGTTCCAAGGACAGTCGTATAAGGCACTTAAGAACATCTGCCCAGTCGGGATCTCCTGCCGAACCTCGCAATATGGGAATTCGGAATGCACGCGGACGCTATATAGCTTTCCTTGACAGTGATGATTTATGGTTGCCTTCAAAACTTGAACATCAGATTGCTGTTTTTCAAAATGCGGATGATGCGGTTGCGGTCGTTTTTAGTGACTACGAAAAGTTTTCTGACGAAGCTAATTTCGCTCAGAACAGGGTGGTAAAGGCTCCGAAAAAAATTACTTATCAAAGGCTTCTCAAGGGAAACTGTATCGGAAACCTTACGGGAATGTTTGATACGTCAAAAACAGGAAAGATTTTTCAAAAGCAGATTGGTCACGAAGACTATCTTTTCTGGTTGAACTGCTTAAAGGCTGGTTTTCTGGCAACCAATACAAGAACTGTAGAGGCTCGTTATCGTCAGGTAAACACATCAATCTCTGGCAATAAGGGAGACGCTTTCAAATGGACTTGGAGTATTTACTACAACGAATTGAAGCTCGGTTTTCTGAAGTCCATATATTACTTTTCCTTTTATGCAATAAAGGGACTGTTAAAATTTATTAAATAAGAAAGGGAGAAAGTGAAAGTGAAAGTTTGTTTTATTAATCCGCCATTTAAAGCTAAATATGGAAAGTTTTCAAGAGAATCCCGCTCTCCGTCTATCGGACACAGCGGTGTATTGTATTATCCGTTGTGGCTTATTTATGCGGCCGCAGTTGTGGAACGGGACGGCTATGACATTGTTTTTATAGATGCACCCGCGAAATGTCTGAACGAGGAGCAAACCCTTGAGCGTGTTAAAAATGAAGCGCCCGATGCAAAACTCTTTGTTCTTGACACATCGACACCCTCTATTTATAGCGATGTAAAATTTGCAGAAATTCTTAAAAAAATTTACCCTCAGTCTAAATTCATGCTTGTCGGTACCCATCCTTCCGTAATGGATGAGGAGACTATGGGATTCAGCGACGCAATCGATTTTATAGCACGTCATGAGTATGATTTTATTGTTCGTGATACTGTAAGGGCATTAGATAAAAATGCTCCTGTTTCAGAAGTAAAAGGGCTTACCTATCGTGAATCTGATGGTTCTATAAGACGTAACACGGATGCCCCGCATATCGAAAACCTTGATGAAATTCCATTTGCGGCAGAGTTTATCCATAATCATCTTGACGAATACGATTATGTATTCCCCGCTACAGATTATCCGATGATCCAGTTTTTTACAGGACGAGGTTGTCCTGCGCACTGTTATTTTTGTGTGTATCCGCAGGCTTTACACGGGCATCATTATCGCCAGCGTTCTGCTGCAAATGTTGTAGCCGAATTTGAATATATAGCAAAAAATTTTCCTAAACTTCGTCAGATTGTTATTGAAGACGATACATTTGCTGTAGATAAAGAACGTGTTGCTGAAATCTGTGACTTGCTTGTAGAAAGGAAACTTAATAAACGTTTTAAATGGGCCTGTAATACGCGTATTAATACCGATCTTGATACCATGAAGAAAATGAAGAAAGCCGGGTGTTATCTTATTATTCCCGGTGTTGAAAGTTACAATGAACAGATTCTTTTGAATATTAAAAAAGGCATTAAGAAAGAATGGATAGACATTTATATGACGAATGCTAAAAAAGTCGGACTTCTTGTCCATGCTTGCTATATGGTCGCGAACAGAGGGGAAACACGTGAGTCAATGGAAAATACATTGAAGTCAGCGCTCCGCTTTAATTGCGATACTGTGCAGTTTTTCCCTCTTATTCCTTATCCGGGGACAGAGGCCTATGCGTGGGCAAAGGACGAAGGGCTTATAAGCGGCAAATATGAAGATTATTTGCAGGAAGATGGAACTATCAATTGTGTGATCCGCACACCGGATATGACTTCCCAGGAGATTGTTGACTTTTGCTCATACGCACGAAAGAAATATTACTGGCGGTTTTCTTATATTATGTACAGACTTTGGATGGGAATCAAGAGTCCGAGTGATATGAAGAGGAGTTTGATGGCGTTTTGGAATTTGAAAAACTCTTTATTTAGGAAAAGTAAAAAAAATATAAATTATGGTTACTGTTGAGGTACAGAAAGTATTATGCGTGATGTGAGAATAGACTTTCTTAAAGGAATTG
>CAZYWO010000131.1:0-4453 GCA_964651095.1 uncultured Oscillospiraceae bacterium
GCACATGAGCGAAGATTTCACAAGGCCAGTGTGAGCCGTTTTACCCCTGATTTTGTCCCCTGCAAATTCAATTTCAAAAAATCAGAAAAAATGTCTTGACAAACTGCTCCCCGATTGTGAAATCTTTCTGAAGCTGCTCAATTATTCTATAATATTGCTTTGGCTTTATGTATTTTTCCTCCATTATTTCCTGATCGGTCATTCCATAATAAAGGCTTATAGCAACACTACGCTCATCTTTTTGAAGCCTACCGATGTAATCCATGAGTTCTACATATTTTACGCAATCTCCCGTTCTTCCTGGAAGATGATCTATTATGCTTTCGCCGGAATTTAAATAACATTCATCTAAAGAGATTTTACTTTTAAGAGATATTAAATCGTTATGCCTTTTTCGCATCTCTTCAAACCCTTTTTCAACAAGGAATTCTGCATAAGTTTCAAAACTGCAGCAGCCTTCAAACCTGTGATATGTTTTTCTTGCCTCAAGATAATTTCGCCACGACTCAGAATAACAATCCTCAGGGCCATTACAAAGTTTATGGCGTGACATGACTGCTTTTATCATTTTGTCTGCAAGGATATATTTGTTTTCACTTATGGGCCTCATTTTCTTTTACATCTTTCTTACCCTTTATAGAATCCCATAAAGCGTTTTTACTTGTGTTGCTGCAAAGTACACCTACCCATGATGAGAGCGTATCGTTCCATTTTATTTCATATTTTGCTGGAAGAATCACCCCACTTGCAATAAGAGATTGAGTAAATTTGCTATCTTTTTTATTCCGCTGGGCGGGAAACTGTAACTGAAAGGGTCCTTTTGTGCTCAGAACAAAAACCGTTTTGTCTTTGTCATAAGTATAAAGCCCAAACTCCAATGAACCTGTGCGCTTATTTATGTCCTCAATAAAGTATTTGTTTAATGTAACATGCCCGCTTGGACTTGCGTGAACTGCCATCTCAGGACCTTTGTGCTCCTTGTCAAAAACAATGCTGAAATCCTCCAAATTGATATCTATATTTGCTCCGCTGAAACCACACATAGTTTATTCCTCCTATTTATTTTGAAAAAAGAATACATAATACAAGAAAGAAAATCAATTAGCAAAATAGCTGAATATTAAACTGTTTTTTCTGAGTTTAAATATTATGTAAATCGTGTTATGATCAAATTTTAAGTACATTGACCTTTGTGCTTTTTTATAATATAATCATTCTATTAATCACATATGGAGGAAAATTTATGGAGTATATAATCAAGAATGCAGTTATTGCAACTATATCTAGGGAACAGCCTTTTGTAAAGGCCGCCGCCGTCAAAGACGGTAAATTTATATTCTGCGGAAACGTCGAAGAAGCGGAGAAACATATTTCGTCAAATGCAGAAGTTCTCGACTGTGGCGGTGCTTTTGTAATGCCCGGTTTTAACGATTCCCATATGCACTACCTCCACTATGTGAAATCTAAGCTTTCGGTGGATCTTTCTGGAACATTTTCTGTTGAGAATATTTTGGAAAGGATGTCATCCGCACTGAAAGACTATGACCCTAAAAGTGGCCTTTGGCTTGTGGGTGAGGGCTGGAACCAAGACTATTTTACTGCGGGCGAGCACCGTTTTCCAACTGCGGCAGATCTTGATAAAGTTACCACAGAATATCCGGTGCTCATAATGCGTACATGTTACCATATTGGCGTGCTCAACACCAAGGCAATGGAGCTTATGGGGATCGATGAAAAAGAGGCGGCCAGACAGGGCAAATTTGTGGAAACAGACGGTTTGGGTGAACCGACAGGTGTCATTAAAGAGAACTTTTTTGATGAGATTAAATCAAGGCTTCCTTACCCGAATCTTGATTCTCTAATTGAAATGATGCTCTCTTGTCAAAAAGATCTTTTTGCAAAAGGCATAACTGCGATTCAATCCGACGACATGAAATATGCCCCAGAGGGTGAGGCCTACGACATGCTTGATAGACTCAGAGCAGCTTCGATCAGTGGGCAGCTTAAAGTGCATTATGCAGAACAAGCACTTTCACAAACTGATGCTGAGCTTGATGAATTTTTCTTACACAACTGCTGGCACTGGCGCAATGGAAGTTTCAAGATCAGCTGTGTCAAGCTCATTTCTGACGGCAGTCTTGGGGCTCGCACAGCACTTCTCAAAAGGCCTTATGCAGATGATGAAAGCACAAGCGGAATCGCAATATACACTCAGGGCGAGCTTGACCATTTGATTGAAGAAAGCCACAGCCATGATATGCCTGTAGCTGTTCATGCTATTGGTGACGGCGCACTCGAAATGTGCCAAAATGCCTTTGCTGCCGCAAAAGAAAAATATCCGGAATTTAACCCGCGCCATGGAATAGTGCACTGTCAAATAACATCGAAAGAGCAGATAAAGCGTTTTAAAGAACTCGATTTAATGGCTTATACCCAGCCGGTCTTTATTGATTATGACATGCACATAGTACGCCAGCGCGTAGGTGATAAACTTGCAGAAACTTCTTATGCTTGGAAAGATTACCTTGAACTTGGCATTCATGAATCTTTCGGTACCGACTGTCCAGTGGAAAGTTTTGACCCTTTTCGTGGAATATACTGTGCTGTCACACGCAGGGACACAAAGGGCCGCGGCCCATATCTTCCTGAGCAGGCAGTACCGGTATATGACGCTCTTTATGCCTATACCGCCGCCGGAGCTTACGCTTCTGGTGATGAAAATATTCGAGGAATGATAAAACCAGGAATGGAGGCAGATTTTATACTTCTGGACCGTGACCTTACAAAATGCCCGCCGAAGGATATACTGTCAGCAAAGTTGCTGAAAACCTTTATAGGCGGCAAGTGTGTTTATGAGGCCAAATAAAAAGGAAAATGAGTATTATAAAAATGAAATACTAATTCTAGAGTTAAATTTAGACACACTGGCAGTCATTATGCCCGGCCACTAATGCCTTTGCGTAAGGCTTCCCCGAAAAGCTGTTTTTGCTTTTTTGGGTGAAGCATATAAGACGGTTATACCAAAAGGAAAGGATGCCAAAAGGCTGAGTTTTTTATATCGGCGGCAAAGAGGGGACGATCTATTTTACCGAATATAAGAGCGAATTGCACATGCCAAGTGCAGGGGACGTGTTCTTGGCAGTTAAGTTTTTAGATTGGCTTATGAGTTATGATGTTTAAGGAATTATATCATGGAATTCCCGTAGGGCAACAAAAATATCAGGTACTTTATTGAGCCACAAAGGGCCTTAAGAGACCAGAAAAACTCTTATACTATATGTTGCATTATCCGCAGGCTGCTTTATAGTTAGGTCACAACCTGAACCAAAGATGGATTTTATATAGAAACCAGAAAAAGTATAGAGTACCGGAAAATGGGGGCTGTTACGCTATGAAAATGAAATTTTCAGTGCTGGCAGCCTGCGCAAAAATGCGCAGTGTGGTTTGGGGAGAAATTTTATTCGCCACAGACAGCCTTGCAGATGTGGTGAATTATGGTGAAAGGGCAGGGGCGGCAATTCTTCTAAATATGCATTGAAACTATGTTTAGGCAAAGAATTAGTATTTAAGTCCATAAAAAAACTAACAGGGCCTGCCAATAGACAAGCCCTGCTAGTTTTTTTATCAACAAAATTAATTATGATTACCAGGAGAAAATTTAGCTGAAAAACAGCCTTGCCACAAAAGCTGGTTTTCCCTCGCCGGATTTCATTATTGCCACTGTAGTTATACCGTTGTATGAAAGCCGGTTAAGAGATATAATTTCACCCTTGTGAAGCTCATTCATAAAATAAGCCTCAAGTCTTTTCAGCTTTGGCATGTCAGCCTGTTCATCATCTGAAAGAGCGTCATAAACCATTTCAAGATAGCGCACATTGTTGACATGACCTACAGCGTCTATCCAGCTTGGGCGGACGTTCAGCTTTTCTGTAAGGGCAAAGCCATCGGGTTTAAATTTTATTCTGCTTTCACCCTGTGTGAGTTTTTCGCCATGGCCAACGTTACAGCACACATATTCTTCCGGGTTTCTCAGTATACGACGCTTTTCCCTGTCTATAAGCACAAAGAATGTTGCTGCGCCTATCGCAATTGAACCATCCTCATGATAGATTCCTACTTCGCGCCGAAAAATAGGGCCTGTTTTTTCCACAACCCAGGTGCGGCCGTAAAGTTTCTCTTTTGGGTCTACTTTGTTTTTTAACTCGATATTTGTTGAAACAACGACCCATGATACGCCCTTTTCAAGAAGGGTCTGTTCTGATTCTTCTTTTTTATTTATGGCAAAATGCCTCTCGATAACGTCAATGACCATGCGCTCATAACCAACCGGAGTGATCTCATTATTTTCTCCGCGCATAAGCATATCTATTTCTACAGGGTAGACATATTCTCTTTCTTCCATATAAAACCTTTACATAAACTCCTTCAAATTTTAAAAAATGTGAAGCTATTT
>CAZYWO010000132.1:0-4422 GCA_964651095.1 uncultured Oscillospiraceae bacterium
GAAAGATATTTTAAATGCTGAAGTTTTAACAGTTATCAAGGGAAAAGAACATTTCAATTCAATAAACGAAATCATTATTTTATCCACCGCTTTTGCCAGAGAAAATAAAAAGGCAATTCTTCATATTCATAATTCCTCAAGAAAAGAATATGTGTTATCATATCTGCGTAAAGTTTTTGAAGAAGCGATGAGAAAGTATATCAAGGAGAGAACAGAAGAAATGAATATACCCGAAACTGATTTTAATCTTCTCATAGTTTTTTACAAACATGGCATGATAGGATTAATCGAAGAATGGCTTGACAATAGAATGGAAGGCGTTACAGATGAGATAGTAGAAAAAGCCGCCTACTTACTGGAAGGCAATTTGGAAAAATCTTTAAATAAAATTATATTAGAAAAATAATTATACATAAAACAATATGCACTAAAATAGTACAAAAAGTATTAAATGCACAAATTTAGTACATAGAACTTTTTTGTTTGTTGAAAAATGTAAAAAAGGGATATATGATTAATAAAATAATTATAAATAGTAAAATATAGTAGAATGGGGGGAATTTGATATGTCAAAGAGTCTTGCACATATTGCAGAAAGAAAAGCGTTTGAACTAACCTTTGGTTCAATAATAAATAAAATTAATAACGGAGAAGATGCTTCGGAAGTATTCGCTTCATTAATAGATAAGATGGAAAAGGTTCTGGGAGATTCGTGGCAATCCTCATCATATGAAATACTGAGAAAGCTTATATGTTCTAAGGATAATAAATGGGTTCATTACACACAAAGATTAATTAAAGAGTCAGATCCGCATGTTCTAAAAACATTTCTTCTTAATGCAGGATATGAAGGCGGCTTCAGAGGATTTAAGAAATCACTTGAATTGTCCGAAAAGTACAACTGTAATATTCCTTGGATAATATTAATGGACCCTACTACAGCCTGCAACCTTCATTGCACGGGCTGCTGGGCGGCAGAATATGGCAACAGAATGAACCTGTCATATGAGGATATGGATAAGGTCATCACCGAAGGAAAGGAATTGGGAATTCACGCATATCTGTTTACCGGCGGAGAACCTTTAATCAGAAAAGACGATATAATCAGACTTTGTGAAAAACATAAGGATGTAGCGTTCCATGCTTTCACCAACGGAACTCTCATAGATGATAAGTTCTGTCAGGACCTTTTGAGGGTAGGCAATTTCGTATTATCGGTAAGCATCGAGGGCTTTGAGGAAAGCAACGATGGCAGACGAGGCGAAGGACATTATCAAAAAGCCCTTAAAGCCATGGACTTAATGCATTCCTATAAACTTCCTTTCGGAGTATCGATCTGCTATACATCACAGAACTATCTTACCGTAACAAGCGATGAATTTTTAGACATGCTTATTGAAAAGGGCTGTGCATTTGCTTGGTATTTCCACTACATGCCGGTAGGTGTAGGAGCAAGCACCGATTTACTGCTCACTCCTGAACAGAGAACATATATGTATCATAAAGTTAGAGAGATAAGAGACCTTGAAGGAGGTAAAGAGCTTTTTGCTATTGACTTCCAAAATGACGGCGAATTTGTAAACGGATGTATAGCGGCCGGAAAGAAATACTGTCATATCAACGCTAACGGCGATATGGAACCTTGCGTATTTATTCATTATTCAAGCGCAAATATAAAAGAAAAATCTTTGCTTGATTGTTTAAGACAGCCTTTATTCTTGGCATATAGAGAAGGTCAGCCTTTCAATGACAATCTGCTTAAACCTTGTCCTATGCTTGAAAACCCTGAAATCCTTCAGGAATTGGTTAAACGTACAGGAGCAGTATCAACCGATCTGGAAGCTCCGGAGGCAGCAGAAGCATTGTGCGGCAAATGCACTGCCTACGCCAGAGACTGGAGCCCTGTGGCAGACGAACTTTGGCAGAATACTCACAACGAATAAACTAATAATTAATTGATAAAAATCAATGAGTTGAACAAACTGTATATTTGTGATAAAATTCAATGGACACCGGTTATAAAATCGGTGTCTATCACAAAAAAAGAGGAGGGCGCCGCAGGTATCAGTGGCGCAGCTTAAAATGAAACATGCAGTAACTTATGAATTAATTAAAAAAGATGGGCGTACACGCGCAAGACGCGGCGTTTTGCATACACCTCACGGTGATATCAAAACGCCGGTTTTTATGCCTGTAGGAACTCAAGCTACCGTAAAGGCAATGAGACCTGAGCAAGTAAAGGAAATGGGCGCTGAGATTATTCTTTCCAATACTTATCACCTGTATTTAAGACCAGGTCACCAAATTGTAAAAGAAGCGGGCGGACTTCATAAATTTATGAACTGGGATAGAGCTATCCTTACAGACAGCGGTGGATTTCAGGTTTTTTCACTGGGGAAAATGCGCAAAATCACCGAAGAAGGCGTTAAATTCCGTTCTCACATCGATGGTTCAGTCCACATGCTGACGCCTGAAAAATCAATAGAAATACAGAATGCTTTAGGTTCGGATATTATGATGTCTTTCGATGAGTGTATTCCGTATCCTGCTGACAGAAGATATGTTAAAGACTCTTTGGAGCGCACTACAAGATGGCTCAAGCGCTGTAAAGATTACCATAAGGACTGGGAAAGGCAATCCTTGTTTGGGATTATGCAGGGAGGAATGTATAAAGATTTGCGCAAACAGAGCGCGGAAGAAATAGTAGAAATGGACATGCCCGGATATTCCATCGGAGGACTCTCCGTAGGAGAACCCAAGGAATTGATGCTGGAGATTCTCAACGAATGTTCAGGATACTTACCGGAAGAAAAACCGCGTTACCTTATGGGTGTAGGAAGTCCTGACTACTTATTTGAAGGAGTTGAGTGTGGTATAGATATGTTCGACTGCGTTCTTCCAACGAGAATTGCAAGACATGGACTGGCTATGACTTCACATGGCAGGGTGAACATTAAAAATGCTAAATACGAAAAAGACTGGGAACCTCTTGATGCTGAATGTGATTGTTATACATGCAGAAACTACTCTAAAGCCTATTTAAGACATTTATTTAAGGCAGACGAAATCCTTTCTGCGATGCTTCTTTCAAATCACAATCTTCATTTCCTTGTTAATATGATGGAAAACATAAGAAAATCCATAGAAGAAGATAGATTTTTAGAATACAAGAAGGAGTTTTATGATAAATATGGCAGATTTTAAGACAATTTGTCCACACAGTCAGTTTTGTGGAGGCTGCATTTATCAAGGAACTTCTTACGAGGAGCAGCTTAAAGAAAAAGAAAACGAGGTTTTAAGACTTCTGGATGCCAAAGGCGTAAGTGTGGAAAAAATCGACAAAATAGAAGGATGTTCCAATCAGTATTGCTATCGCAACAAGATGGAATACACCTTTGGAGATTTCATAAAAGACGGAGAAATTACTCTGGGAATGCACAGAAAAAAGAATTTCATGTCCATTGTGACGGTGGATAACTGTCAGCTTGTTGATCCAGATTTTAATGTGATACTTAAAGCCGTGCTTGATTTTGTCAATGAGAAAGGGTATAAGTTTTACCATAAGAGAAGTCACAAGGGGCTTATGAGAAATCTTATAATAAGACGAGGCGTTTACACAGGAGAACTGCTGATAAACATTGTTACCAGCTCTGAAGATGGATTCGATGAAAGAGAGTTTACTGATAGAATATTATCGTTAACTTTAGAGAATAAGGTCGTAGGTATCTTAAGAACTTTTAACGACAGCCTTGCCGATGCGGTGATTCCTGAATCATTGAAAATACTGTGGGGAAGGGATTACTATACAGAGAGAATTTTAGGCCTTGATTTTAAAGTCAGCGCCTTTTCTTTCTTTCAGACCAATGTGGAAGCAGCAGAAAGACTTTATTCAGAAGCCCTTGAGCTGATTAGTTCTTTTCAAGGTAAGACAGTTTTCGACCTTTACTGTGGAACGGGCACTATTTCTCAGATTCTCGCTTTAAGGGCAAAGGAGGTGCTGGGAATCGAACTGGTGAAAGAAGCAGTGGAGGCAGCAGAGGAGAACGCTGCATTGAATGGACTTGACAATTGCCATTTTATAGCCGGAGATGTTTTTGAAGTATTGAGCGGCGTGGATAAAAAGCCTGATGTAATCGTAGTTGATCCTCCCAGAGTGGGTATTCAGCCAAAAGCATTGGACAAGATTATAAGTTATGGAGTAGAGGAAATAATATATATTTCATGCAATCCTAAGACTATGGCTGAAAACTTAAGATATATGGATTATTATGGATACAAGTGTAAATATCTTAAACCTTTTGATAATTTTCCTATGACAAGGCATGTGGAGACTGTAGTCTTGATGTCAAGGAAAGATACATAAGAGGCACAAAAGCCCTGAAATCAAGCCTTTTTGCGGGCGTTGGAGCACATATTCAGGAA
>CAZYWO010000133.1:0-4408 GCA_964651095.1 uncultured Oscillospiraceae bacterium
CACCTAAGGCGATTCAACCTGCATAAAACGAACGCTGCGAATGAGGAGCTGGTTATCAGTCTGTTATACGGACGCGAAGTCCAAGAAAGGAAGCCGATATACCGATTGCTCCATCATTATACAGCTTAAGCAACAAGATGGATAATTCCTTACTGGCTGTAAGGGATATTAACCATATTTATATTGTAGTAGAAAAGAGAGGAATTTTGAAAAAAGGCGCTACAATTATTGAACCTACCAGCGGCAACACGGGTATCGGTCTTGCAATGACCGCCATGGTCCGGGGATATAAGATTATTTTAACCATGCCGGAAACGATGAGTGTAGAAAGAAGAAATCTGCTTAAAGCATATGGCGCGCAAGTAGTCCTGACTAAAGGCGCAGAAGGCATGAAAGGCGCAATAGATAAAGCCAATGAACTTGCGGCTGAAAATGAAGGAAGTTTTATTCCCGGTCAGTTTGAAAATCCGGCAAACTCTAAAATTCATTACGAAACCACAGGTCCGGAAATATATGAGGATTTAGATGGAAAAGTGGATGTTTTCGTTGCGGGCATAGGTACAGGCGGAACAATTTCGGGAGTCGGCAGTTATCTGAAAAAAAGGAAGCCGGATGTTAAAATTATTGCAGTAGAACCATCAAATTCACCGCTTTTAAGCTGTGGTTACGCAGGTTCTCACGGACTTCAAGGCATAGGAGCCAACTTTGTGCCGCAGATATTGAATACGGAAATATATGATGAGATTATAACCGTTAAAGAAGAAGATGCTTATAAGGCAGGCAGGATTATGGCTCATGCAGAGGGCGTGCTTGTGGGAATTACTTCAGGGGCGGCTCTTTGGGCTGCGGTAAAGGTAGGTTTAAGAGAGGAAAACAAAGGTAAAAACGTGGTGGCATTTCTTCCTGATACGGGAGAAAGGTACTTATCAACACCGATGTTTAACGGAGAGTAAAAAAGTAAAAATTGTTATAAAAAATACGAAAACAGCCCTTATTTTTTATTTATAAATCTAAAAACAAGAGGGCTGTTTGTTGTTATAATTATTTACAAGCTACATAATTTTATTAATTTACCCAATAAAGAGTTCATGCGCTATAGTAGTACAGCGCCGGGCGCCCTATCATAATATATACTCTTTGCATTTGCACTGAGAGGTATACCGTAAACGATTTTTACATCGTTTGGAAAAAGACCCAGTTTGATAGCGCCTTTACCTGCTGAGTACATTACACGGTTGTCTGCGCGGTGGTCAGCAGCCACAGCTACTGCGGAGCCAACAGCTATGCCAAGGTCGGTCACATTGAAAACACAATTTGTGCCGGCTTTTTGCATTTCACCGCAATTCTTAAATCCGCACATGTGGCAGTTATTCAAGCCAAATGGTTTGCTTTTACATCCGATAAGCACCACGCACTGGCTGTTGTCCACATTTCCAGCATCTCTTATGATGAAATCTTCTTTATATTCATTACCCAGTTCAATCATGGCGTCTCTGAGCGCAGCTTTTTCATCTCCGGAAACAACTAATGCAACTATTGTGTCTCTGCCGCTGCCTTTAGGGGCTGTTTTGGCAGCCATAACCATTAAGTCGGCAACATTCATCAAAGCATCTTTTTCCGATTGAAGCATAGTTTTTATCATAATACACCTCCGTTTGAGACTATTATAATTATAGCACCCCTTGCAGGTTTTGAAAAGTTAGTATAATATAATTATTATAATGTGAAAGGGCATGATATAAAGTCAATTAGCATATTGGATGTTAGGATATTCAAGCTCTTAAAACCATGAAATTATGGAGGAATGAAATGCAAAAAGACCCTACATTGGTTATAATGGCTGCCGGAATGGGTTCAAGATTTGGCGGACTTAAACAGATAGAACCGGTATCGGACAAAGGAGAAATCATTCTTGATTTTTCTCTTTACGACGCTGTTATGGCAGGATTTAAAAAAGTAGTTTTTGTTATAAAAAAGGAGAATGAAAAAGATTTTAGAAAGCTCATCGACGATAAATCAGGTAAACACATTCAGGTTCAATACGTTTATCAGGAACTTGAGGACTTGCCGGAGGGATATAGCGTTCCTGAAAATCGTCAAAAACCATGGGGAACGGCTCATGCAGTAATGGCTGCCCGCAAGGTTGTTGACGGCCCTTTTGCAGTAATAAATGCTGACGACTATTACGGTGCAGGAGCTTTTCAAAGCATTTATGATTTTTTGGAAAAGGCAGAAGATGATGAAAAGTATCATTATTGTATGGTGGGATACAGGATTGAAAACACTCTCACAGAAAACGGTCACGTTTCACGGGGCGTATGCGAAATCGCAGATAATAGTTCTTTGAGCCATATAACTGAAAGAACTAAAATCCAGTGGAAAAAAGATAAAATCATGTTTACGGAAGATGATGGCGCTAGCTGGGTTGAACTGCCTAAAGGCACTGTAGTCTCCATGAATTTCTGGGGATTTACGCCATCAATGTTTAAAGAAATGGAAAAGGGCTTTCCTGAGTTTCTCGACAAGGCGTTGAAAGACAATCCTATGAAAGGCGAATACTTTTTACCAAGCGTAGTGGATAAACTCATTAAGGAAGATAAGGCGCAAGTTAAAGTATTGAAGTCTGTTGATCGCTGGTATGGAGTAACATACAAAGAAGATAAGCAAAGTGTTGTCGATGCGCTTCAGTCATTAAAAGATAAGGGCGAATACCCTGATGTACTGTGGCGGTAAGGCGATGATGAGAAAGAGATAAAAATTAAATTTAAAGCCGGCAATCTTTAAGACCGATATGCCTCCTATCCCGCAGACAGGTGAAATATCAAGATTCGCCGGCTTTGATTTTTTAAAATTCTAAAAAAGCTCTAAATTTTCAATTATCTTAAATGTAATAACTGTCTTAGTTATTTAAACTGTCCAAATCATCAAACAGTTCATTCTTTACCAGACCGTCTGCATGCATCATCTTTTGCATGGCGGCTATATCTGCGGATATGTCTATACTGTCAGAATAAAACATTTTATCAAGCTGTTTTTCAAATGCAGTAACCATAACATCCATAGTATCCTCAATTTGTTTTTTTGACTTAGTGATATTAGCGCCCTCCACATCCTGTTCATCAAGCTGTGCATACTGCTTTAAAAGTTTCAGACTGGTTGGCAGATAATAGTCCATAAATTTGTTCATCTTATACTTTTTCTCAGGATGCTGCTGTAAAAGTTTAAAAATTTTAGCAGTTAATTGTTCCAGTCTGTCAATCTTTGCAGACATTTCTTCACCCGGTATTTTATCGTTTACTTCTCTCAGTTCCTTCAAAATCTTATCATATTCGCTCATCTTAGCAGCTTCTTCAGCGGCCTGAGCTTTTGCTTTTTCCTGCTCCTGTTGTTCTTTCTTGGACATAGGCGCCGGACCGCTTACTACAAGACTTTCAGATCGCATATCAATATATGCCATATCACCGAACATACCGCAATCTATACACTGACGCAAATATTTCATCGTCTTTTTTTGTGAAAGTGAAAGGGCGTCAGCGATTTCCTGAATCGGCATACTCTTTTCGTTTCCTACGACTGCAACGATTTTTCTCCGCTTACTGTCTCCTGTACGCATCAAATGGCCTGCTATAATCATACCGATACCTGAGCCTGCCATCAAAATGTTATGTATCATATCCTCTATTGCGTACATAGCGCCAACATTTGCGTTAATAGCCCATATTAGATAGGAAATCGTATCTGAAAGGTCCGATATTCCGCCAATCAAGGCGATAACGCCTAAAGCCGTGATAAAAAACGATACATTCTTTTTGGTCTTTATTTTCCTTGCCGGTGCATCGTAACTTTTGGAGATGTTTTTTGATGTCACCGGGCCGGAAGACTTTCTTTGACCGGCTGAATTATTTGCCGGCTTTTCTTCACATAAACGCGCTATAAGAAATCCTAATCCTAAAAGCGGCTGAATAATAAAGCCTACCACTATCAGCCATATAGGAATATGATAGTTGCCGTCGTTAGTCCTATAAACACCGTATTGTTTTTTTAAATTGCTGTCATATTGATTAGCATAATAATAATTTTGATTGCTGTAACTGGCTTGATAGGTCTGGGTAGTTTGTTTGCCCTCAGCAGCTTGAGCCGTTTTGCCGGATTGGCTGGTCTGTGTAGCTTGACTTGTTTGATTGGCTTGACCTGTTTGATTGGCTTGACCTGTCTGATTGGCTTGATTTTCGTAAGGACTTTTCTGTTCGCAATTCATGCTGTACCCCTTTTTCTGATTTTTATTTGTATCTTGAAAAGTATATCACCAGCACCTTAGAAAAGCAAGAAACGATATAAAAAAGTAATAATGGGAATTCTGTGGTGTAAATAGATGTGACCCAATTTTTTGAGAAGCAGGAGAGATGTG
>CAZYWO010000134.1:0-4388 GCA_964651095.1 uncultured Oscillospiraceae bacterium
ACCTGTATTTAATACAAACTACGACAGAAACGGCAGACTTGATATAGGCATAATAGCTAAAAATCATTTTCTTGCGATAGAATCCAAGACCAGCCTTGACGATGCACTGAAAGACGAACGTTTCATAGAACAGCATATCAAGTATACTGTTGAAATTGAAAAATCAACTCAAAAATATACTTATCTGACATTGTTCGGCGGCAAAGAGACCGACCTGTTTCCGCCGCTAAGCCCATACTGCACGGGGAAAATCGGAGATAAAACAAAAAGATTTTACGATATAATAGACAAAAATAACATTAAATTTATCACAGCCGACGCCCTTTGGTGTCTGACTTGCAGATACATGGATAAAGGCGCGTCGTACTGCTGGGATAACGTAATAGTGGACATATTCAGCTCGCCGGAGTGCGTGGGACTGTGTTCCGCAGGAAAAATCGTGAAAAAAGACGACGGCTATGATATTATATCCCTATAAATCATCTAAAGTCAGTTGAGTTTGCTGGGCACGCTGAATTTTAGCTTTAATAAGACCTGAATACTCATCGTTGATTTCATAACCGATGGCGTTTCTGCCAAGTTCCAGCGCGGCTTCGGCAGTAGTACCTGTTCCCATAAACGGATCGAGTACGGTATCTCCGTAAAAGCTGTACAATTTTATGAGTCTGTGAGGCAGCTCTTTTGGAAAAGGCGCAGGATGACCTTCCGCCTTAGCTTTAGCAGGCTGCATTTCCCAAAATGAATTTATCGCCCAATCAGCCCATTCTTGCTGCGTGAGTTTGGATTTTTCTTTAATTTCCTTGCTTACAGGGCGACGTTTTCCTTTTTTGCAAAAAACGATGATCCATTCGTAAGGAAAAGTGGAAAAAATATTTGTGGGATAGGGGTAACTGCCGAAAGAACTGAATCTGACGATTTTTCTTTTATCCCAAATGTAAAGGGCAAAGGTGAACATTTCCCCGGTACTGTCCATAAATTTCTCAAGATCTGAAATTACCGTATGGGTAACCCTTCTGTTAAAAGGTGTTGCGCTGCCCGATTCAAACAAAGGCATAATGTTTATGCAAAGTTTACCGTCGGGAGCCAGAACGCGAATACATTCTTTCCATACGTCGTTTAAATCCTTAATATAATCTGCATAAGACTGATTAAGTCCGATTTGCTCGTCGCTTGAATAATCCTTAAGAGCCCCGTAAGGAGGACTTGTTATAATCAGATTGACAGATTCATTGGCGACTTCCTTCATATTTCGGCTATCGCCTATGTATATCTCTGCTTTTGGCTTAAATTCAGTCATGCTTTATTACCTTTCCATTATGTTTGTCCCACACAACGATTTGTTCCTTCCTGTCGGTGTTGTTCAGTACGTCAAAAACTTGGCTGGAACTTCCCGTATATCCGCGCTCCATAATATAGGAGGCCGGCTTTATTTTATTAAAAAAGTCTCCGCCGTTGATAATTTCTTTCTTGATCTTTTTATCACCCACGACGAAAATAATTAAGGCATTGTCAGTAGTAACTTTGTCAAGCTCGTCTAAGACTGCCTTCATGTCGTCTCCGTATGAATCCACGTATTGGATGAGCTGCTGCTTTATTTCAACTCTATCCACCTGAAAAATCTCGTAAATCAACTTGCCGTAGTAAGCGGTGTAGTCCAGTCCGTTAAAATATGGCGGGCTGGTAAAGACGAAATCCACGCTTTTAGGCTCTATATAATTGGATAAGAGACGGCTGTCGCCGCCGATTATCTCAGCATCAAAAGAATCGGGAGAAGCGAAATATTTGGCATGTTTTTTCGCTTTAGAAAGCATTTTTTCAAAGAAATCTATATAAGTCTTTGGCTCTATATTTTTTCCAACAGTAGTAGAAGTCCATTTATATCCGTTGCATCCACGGGCTGCAAGGGCTATAGAACCGTAAAAGACGCCCTTTATGTAATCATCCATTTCTTCAAAATGATTTTTCATGCTCATTATTTGGTTTGCTGTGTCAACGTGGAAGCTGCGAAGGGGAGCAGTAGGCATAGGCTCATAATTGCCGCTTTTTAAGTTTTTGTCAGCGAGTTCAATCAGTTTCTGACATTTTTCGACACAGAACTTGTTGTCTTTAAACACTTTCGCCTTTGCTATCTGAACAGCCAGAGGGTTGTTATCGACGCCTATTGTGCGAAGCCCGTGTTGCTGGGCTTCATATACAATTGTTCCCGAACCGCAAAAGGGATCCAACAGCGTTCCCGATTTAGGCAGTTGTGAAATTATGCTTTTTGCATCAAGAGCAGATATTTTGCCTCGATAGGGATACAGTCCGTGCATCGAGTTTGGATTACTGACGCTATCAAATTGTTTAAGGGTAATAAACGGGTTATTACTTGGCATAAGTCACCTCTGTTGCTGTTTTCTCGCTGCTTCTTAAAGCATTGCGGCTCATGCTGTTTTTTCCGCCGCTTTGCTGATTAGATCAACATTTATATATTTTAACATTAAAATCAGACTGAATCAAGGCTGGGTTATGTGATTTGCCCCATGTGAGATTAACTTTGTATTTGGTATTGACTTTAGGTGTGATTATTAGTAAAATTTTGACAATTAAAGAGACTATATTAATTGAGTTATAAAGACTGTCGGGTTATAATACCAATATATAAAATATATGTTGATTATTATTTTTGAGGAAAAAAGTAATATATGCAGGGAACAAGTTTTAAATACGGACAGAGAAAAAGAACAAAACCGGTAAAGTAAAGATATATTGCCGGCGATGGACGGAAAAGACGAGCTTTCTCCCTTAGGAGTATAAGGGGGATGCCGTTCATAATTCCAATGTGGATAGGCTTAACGCAAACACGGCGGCGTTCTCAAAGGGACGTTAAGCGAAAGGACATAGCGCTATGAATATAAGACAAATTAAACTTACAGATGACAGACTTGAGATAAGTAACGTGTACGAAAAGAGTTGGAAATTTACATATAGGGGAATTATTCCGCAAAGTTATCTTGACAGAATCCCCAATGGTCGCTGGGCTTCACATCTGGACAGCGACGGAATAAAAAATCTTATAATGCTGGAAAAAGGCAAGATCATAGGAACCAGCAGCTATTGTATATCGAGACTTAAAACCCACATTGGTTGGGGTGAAATTATATCTATTTATTTATTGCCTGAATACATAGGTAAGGGATATGGCAGACCGTTGCTGCAAGCAGCTATAGAGAATTTATGTGCCCTCGGCTGCCGTGATATATTCTTATGGGTTCTTGAAGAAAATCATAGAGCAAGGCATTTTTACGAAAGTGCGGGATTTACCCATAGCGGCAATTATATTGATGATAACTTTGACGGCAAAGCAGTGAGAGAAGTCCAATATTATTTACACGTTAAATAAATTTCGCCATTATTGAATCAGCGAAATACACAGAGATACCACAGGCAAGGTTATAAGACAAGCCAGTGTGGTCATCATTATAGCGCAAACCGCATAAGTTCCATCTGAGCCATTGGTCTTTGCAAGCATTGGTACCATTTCAATTCCGGGCAGAGCCACTATAAATGCAAGAGTTCCTGCTAAATCACCGGCAATGCCAATATTTCTCATAACCACATAGCATATTACAGGCAATAAAATCATTTTTATAATTATTCCGGCATATAACTCACCACATTTTAAAACAGGCCTTATATCCGACGCACAAAGCACTCCTCCAATGTAAATCAGCGCAAGAGGCATACTTGTATTGCCTATTGCGGTTAATGTGGAAGACAGAACTTCGGGTATATGTATCCCGGTAATGATGAAAATAACTGCAAAAACTATGGCTAAAAGGGGAGGAGAAAGTAAATTTTTAAAATTCGCGAAAGATATTTTTTTACTATTATCTGATACAGATTTAGTTAGTATAACCCCATATGTCCAGAAAAAAATCTGATCTACAATTGTAAATATGGAAACGTAAAGGAGAGCTGTTCCCGGATAAAGTGCAGAGACGAGTGGGATCCCCATAAAGCCGATATTACCGAAAATTAAAGAGGCTCTAAATATATTTTTTCGGTTCTCTTGAAGATGAAATACTTTTTCAATGGCAGCAGAGATTAATACAAGAATTATATACAGAATAACAGCGATGGGTACGACTATAAGACTGTCCAAAAGGCTTTGACGGGTTGCGCTTATAACAGCATTTATGAAAATGTAAGAAGGAAGAGCAACCTGTATTACAAATTTTGATACAGCTTCCAAGGAGTGCTGATCAAATATTTTGATTTTCACCGTTATAATTCCGGCGCAAATCAATATGAGAAAAATGCCTATTTGTGTCAGCGCTATAAAAAATTGTTCCATGTCTATAATCCGCCTTTCTGCGAAAGGCACCAATGCGTCATGAAACAAGCGC
>CAZYWO010000135.1:0-4386 GCA_964651095.1 uncultured Oscillospiraceae bacterium
TTTACCTATTGAGAGCTAACATATGGCAGTTAAAATAAATATCTTTAAAATTAAGCCCCCATATATAGCATACTTATTATACCATATGGGGGCTCATTTTTCAATGAGGTGTATTTAAATTTAGTTTATCTATCTGTGCATCAAATCTATATGTTTGTTGAGATAAATAGTCGTACCATAAATCTTAAAAAACGAGTAATTATAAGTTGATTTCTCTATTGATTTCTTCAGCATATCGTACTGTCTCCATGGCATCTTTGGCATATTTATCTGCTCCGATAGCATCGGCATATTCCTGAGTAAGAACAGCACCGCCTACCACGATTTTGCACCACGGTGCGTGCTGACGAAGTTGGCGAATGGTTTCCTCCATGGCAGGGACAGTGGTGGTCATCAGGGCACTGAGACCTACGAGCGGAGCATGGAGCGCCACGGTAGTCTCTACAATATGTTCAGGAGTAACATCCCGTCCAAGGTCAGTGACAGCAAAGCCGTAGTTTTCAAGCAAAAGCTTGACAATGTTTTTCCCAATATCGTGAATATCACCTTTCACTGTCGCAATTACAAAAGGACATTTATCCGTCGCAGCTTGCCCTGACATGGCAATTTTTACTTGCTCAAAGGATGCTTTTGCAGCCTCTGCGCTCATAAGAAGTTGAGGTAAATAGACGGTTTTCTTTTCAAATCCTATACCTACTGTATTTAATGCCGGAATTACCTCCTCCTGTATAATTTCTAAGGGCTGTCTCTTTTTGACAAGCTCTGCGGTAAGTTGTGCAGCCTGTTCTCCCAGTCCTTTTAAAATTGCCCACTGTAATTCCGACTGCCCATCTCCATGGAACTCACTCGTGGCTTTTTGACCAGAGGTTATGGTTACAGTTTGTGGCAGAGTTTCGGTAAACGCAATATAATCTCCACAATTATCATCCAGTCCCTGTAAAGCACAGAAAGCAAAATAAGATTTTCGCATTTCCTCAGAATAGGGATTCATAATTGCTGCTGATAATCCTTGTGACAAAGCAAGAGTGAAAAAATTACTGTTGATAATCTCTCTTTGCGGCAATCCAAAAGAAACATTGGATACACCCAACAAAGTATGGCATTTCAAATTTTTGTGAATCAGTCCTACTGCACGCAAGGTTTCCTTTGCGGCATTTTTATCAGCACTGACAGTCAATGCCAGCGTGTCAAACAGAATGTCTTTTCTATCAATCCCATAAGTTTTTGCTTCTTTAAGAATCTTTTCGGCAATTTTTACTCTATCTTCAGCACGTTCGGAAATACCGTTCTCATCAAGGGTCAAGGCAACAATAAGACCGCCGTATTTTTTGGCTAACGGAAAAATCGCATCCATGCTCTCTTTCTTACCATTGACTGAGTTAATCATCGCCTTACCATTATAGCGACGGAGAGCAGTTTCCATAGCTACTATGTCAGAGGTATCAATTTGTAGTGGCAAATCAATAATGGCTTGCAATTCACAAACTGCCCGCTTCAGCATCTGTACCTCATCAATTTCAGGCAATCCCACATTGACATCCAAAATATGCACGCCTTTGTCCTGCTGTGCAATCCCCTCATTGAGAATATAATCCATATCTCCTTTGCGCAAAGCCTCTTTGAAGCGCTTTTTTCCAGTAGGATTAATTCTTTCACCGATGAGAATCGGCCGATTACCGAATTCCACCGCATGGGTATAAGATGAAACGCAGGTAATTTCTTTTTTTATAATTGGAACCGGCACGAGGTTAGAAGATTGTTTTATTAATGCTGTAATATATTCTGGAGTTGTTCCACAGCACCCTCCTGCCATTCGAATTCCCAAACGAATCAGAGCAGTCACATCCTCAGCGAACTCATCTGGAAGCACATCATATACGGAGATGCCGTTTATTGCTTTAGGTAAACCTGCATTAGGTTTGAAAAGTACAGGAACAGAGGCACAACGAAGATATTCTTCTGCCACCCCCCGAAGTGCTTTCGGTCCTAAAGAGCAATTTAAACCGATTGCATCAGCACCCATCCCCTCTAACATCGCTACCATTGCTGCAGGAGTTGCTCCGGTTATTAACTTACCATCTTCACTGTAAGCATTAGAAACAAACACCGGAAGGTCACAATTTTCTTTTGCGGCGAGCAACGCAGCCTTAGTTTCATAACTGTCATTCATGGTTTCAATGAAAATAAGGTCGACACCGTACTTCACCCCAATTTTCACTGTCTCAGCAAAAACTGTAACAGCATCCTCAAAATCAAAATCTCCATAAGGCGCAAGCATCCGGCCAGAAGGACCTATGTCAAGGGCAATCCACCTTTCGCCTTCTCCGCTCTGTTCTCTCGCAGCCTTAGCATTATCCACCGCGGCTTTTATAATTTTGTCAAGTTCCTCATGGGAGAATTTCAGCAAGTTTGCACCGAAAGTATTGGTGCTCACAATGTGACTGCCGGCGGCGAAATAATCCCGATGAATCCCAGTAATGATATCAGGATGAGACAGATTCCACCGTTCGGGCAGTTCTCCAGGTGAGAGTCCCATGGTTTGCAACAGTGTACCCATTCCACCATCCAGATAAACGATATGTTCTTTTGCGTATTCGGTAATTTTCACTTGGTTCTCCTGTTACGAATTTCTAATTCCAATGAGTGCTGTGACAGACTTAGTAGGTGACATCAAAAGGCTTTCGTTAAGTGTCAATCCGATTTTTCGCGGGCAATCCAGCACTTGAAAAATTTCTTTTTGTAAAGAAAGAGGGAGATCACCGTAACCGGGGCTAAAACGTGCGACCGTTTTAGCTCCGTGTTTCTGCTCGCGCTCGGTAATTTCAATATTAAAGACGTTACAAAGACTCTCGATTCGCTCGGTGCCAATCGCTTGAAGCATTAAAGCTTTTGAAGGAGATAGAACACTGTACTTGGCAATGAGGCGGTCAATGGCAATACCAACTGTTGCTGCAAACAATACCACGCGGCTGCATCTTGTAAGATTCTTTTTCAAATCTTTTGAGACTGTTTTAGCAAAACCGAGGTCAAGAGTACCATCTTCGTGAGAAACGGGAAATTCTACATAACAGACCTTATAAATCAGCTTGTCCGCGACTTCATTGAGACAACTTGTCAGTAAAGCTTCAAGTTCTGGCAGCTCACCACGAACTCCCGCATAGCGAAGTATTTCTGAACGATTGAAAACTGGTGCATCATAGGTTTTGACGCAAATACTTCGGTTCATGTTCACCCCACGATATCTGATAGATTACGCAAAATGCTCATAGCTACATCTGATTTGTTCATGGAATAAACATGGATGTTTTTAATTCCGTTGGCAAATAAATCAATAATTTGATCGGTGGCGTAAGCAATGCCTGCCTGTTTCATAGCGGCAGGATTAGAGCCAAACTTGTCCACAAGACTCTTGAAACGCTGTGGCATAAAAGAACCAGATAGTTTGATTGAGCGTGCCACTTGATTACTATTGGTGATTGGCATAATTCCAGGCATCACGGGCACGGTAATTCCGGCCTCTCGAATTTTATACATAAAGTTGTAAAATAAATTATTGTCAAAAAACATTTGCGTAGTCAAGAAAGAACAACCCATATTTACCTTTTCGCGAAGATAGCGAATATCTTCAGCTTGGTCGCGGCTTTCAGGGTGAATTTCGGGATAACAAGCACCACCAATACAAAAATCTGCTCCCGATTCTTTAATATCACGAATTAACTCCACGGCATGGTGATAGTCCCAACCGCTTCGGTCGCTTTGTTCCATCTCAGGTGTCATATCCCCCCGCAATGCCATGACATTTTCAATTCCAGCAGCTTTCATCTCAGCAATTTTGGCGCGTACAGTCTCGCGAGTAGAAGAAACGCATGTTAGATGTGCAAGAGTTGGGACTGCATAGCGCTCTTTAATATTTTGGGCAATTTCAATCGTATATTTGCTTGTTCCACCACCTGCACCGTATGTTACGCTCATGAAAGCAGGATGTAATTGTGCGATTTCTTCGACTGCTTGTTTTACCGATTCAAAGGAAGTGCTGTTTTTTGGCGGAAAAACTTCAAAGGAAAGTGAGAGACGCTGGGAGTTAAAAAGTTCAGTTAATTTCATATGTTTTGTCCTTTTTTGGGGATTTTTCTAATCTAATATGTGTATTTATTGCAATTGCGTGTCATTAATTAAGTTAATTAAGATAGATATTTGTCATTCCACGGGGGGAAGCAAAGAAAAAACTACAGTTCAGATAAAATTTTTACTGTCAATACAGTAAACGTTGCTTTCCATTAAGAATAAAACGACCGAGAAACTCCGATGAGTCCTCCGGTAAAAACGATATGATTTCACTTTTAGTTACAGGCTATTTTTGTGATTCATACTCTTTCTTTTTACCTA
>CAZYWO010000136.1:0-4316 GCA_964651095.1 uncultured Oscillospiraceae bacterium
GTGAGAAAATTTCCTTGTATTGCAAGAATACTTATTTTTTGGTAGAATGAAATCGTGACTTAGTAATTTAAATTTGGAGGAAAATTATGAGCAAAAAAATGCAAAGTAACATTTTGTTACTAATTACTGCTTTCATCTGGGGTTCAGCTTTCGTTGCCCAGAAAAGTGGAATGGACTATATAGAGCCTTTTACCTATAACGGAATTCGTACATTCATCGGCGGGCTTGTGCTTATACCTTTGATTTTGTTAACGAATAGAGGAAAAAAGGCGGAAACCGCTATTGACAGTGATGGCGAAACCGATGCCAAGGAGGCGAATGAAGAAAAGACTAAAGCAAACAAATTACTCATTATCGGCGGCGTATGCTGCGGGGCAGCGCTGTTTGTGGCATCTTCTCTCCAGCAGTTCGGTGTGAGCTACACAACTGCCGGTAAAGCTGGATTTATTACGACATTGTATGTGGTAATAGTACCGATTATCAGCATTATCATAGGCAAGAGAGTAAGACCTGTTATGTGGCTGTGTGTGTTAATGGGTGCTGCCGGGCTTTATTTACTATGTATGACGGACGCGTCGTTTAAGCTACAATTCGGTGATATGCTGGTATTGCTTTGCGCGGTAGCTTTTTCAATACATATTATGGTGATAGATTATTTTTCGCCTAAAGTGGACGGGGTTAAGCTTTCATGTATTCAATTTTTAACTTCCGGAACTTTGGGAATAATATGTATGTTCATATTTGAAGCACCTGATATTAATGCCATCCTCGATTGTTGGCTTCCAATTTTATATGCTGGAGTATTATCCTGCGGTATAGGATATACCTTGCAGGTTGTTGCTCAGAAACATGCAGAACCTACGGTAGCGTCGCTTCTTATGAGTTTGGAATCGGTATTTGCAGTGATTTCAGGAGCTGTTTTACTTCACGAAACCATGTCTGCAAGAGAACTTTCGGGATGCGTTGTTATTTTCGCGGCTGTAATTATTGCACAGTTGCCATCTAAAGAAGAAAGATTGGAGAAGAGACTTAAAAATGATAACTAGAGGTGAAGCTTACGAATTATTAAAGAAATATAATAAAGAAGATTTTCACCTTCACCACGGAAGAATGGTGGAGGGCACTATGAGATATTTTGCGAATAAGCTGGGATATGCAGAGCAGGAGGAGTTTTGGGGAATCGTTGGACTTCTTCACGATATAGATTTCGAGATGTGGCCTGAAGAACATTGTAAGAAAGCTCCAGAGCTTTTAAAAGAGGCGGGCGTCGATGATGATATGATCCATGCAATCGTTTCCCACGGATACGGTATTTGCTGTGATGTTAAGCCGGAACATCAGATGGAAAAGGTCTTGTTTGCCTGTGACGAACTTACAGGTCTAATAGGAGCTGCGGCTCTGATGCGGCCTTCCAAAAGCTGTCAGGATATGGAACTTAAATCTCTTAAGAAAAAATTTAAAGATAAAAAATTTGCGGCGGGATGTGACAGAGATGTGATAATAAAGGGTGCAGAAATGCTCGGCTGGGAACTTGACGAACTCTTAAGTCAGACTCTGGAAGCGATGAAAACCTGCGAAGAGAATTAAACTTTACAATATTTTAGGTTCATTATATTTATTGGAATATGAGGTTGACGTGCCACGGGGTGTAAATCTTTGGCGCATCAACCTTTATTGATTAAGGCAAAGACTCGTATAAGGAGGAGTTGCAGATGAGTTTATTCGATACGTTCGATCCGTCGAAAAAGGCTGTACTAAACCCTGAAAATGTGTATAAACCAATAGACGATTTTCCGGAAACGGTTCTGGTAACATTTAGAAAAGCAATTATCGACATTGCCAAGGATAAGTATACTTGCGAGATATTAGCATATTTGGAAAGCGGGGGAAAATTGCCCATATATGGATTTACTGTGGGTGAAAAGCGGCTTGCCATATACAAGACTACCATGGGAGCGCCTATGACCGTAGCCCTTATGGAAGAAGTGATTGCGCTGGGAGGCAGAAACTTTGTGTTTTTTGGCTCATGCGGCACATTGGACAGCTCCATTCCTGCCGGTCATTTGATTGTGCCTACATGGGCGTATCGCGATGAAGGAACCAGTTATCACTATATGCCCGTTTGGGAGGGAGACTACGTTGAAATTCCCACAGCATCCCAGACAGCCCATATAATATCGTCGATGGGACTTTTTCCGATTGAAACTAAAGTTTGGACAACAGATGGAATTTACAGAGAAACTTCCGATAATATGAAAAAACGAATTAAAGACGGGTGCAGAGCAGTGGATATGGAATGTTCTGCCATAATGGCGGCAGCGAAGTTTCGCAGCATAAAAGCATGGCAATTTTTATATGCAGAAGATAATCTTGACGGGATAGAGTGGCAGCCGCGTACTATGGGCAGCGTTCCCACGTCAGCAAGCGAATTGTATCTACGTGTAGCTGTTGAGATTGCATGCAATTCGGATAGGGAATGAGAGAATAGAAAAAAATTTTTTGTCAAAAATTTCTCGTAAATTGTTGAAAAAACCCCTTTATCATGCTATAACAAAATAGTACAATATTCGGTATTGCATTTTTTTATTTTTTGAAAGGAAAACAAAATGGACAAGTTCTTCAAAATCTCACAGCACGGTTCCACAGTAAAGACTGAGATTATAGCCGGTCTTACTACATTCTTTGCAATGGCCTATATCGTGTTCGTTAACCCTAATCAGGTTACCGGATTCACGGAAGGTCTTGGCGAAATCTGGAACGCAGTTTATGTAGCTTCAATTCTTGCTGCTACAGTCGGTACGCTATTGATGGCTTTGTACGCAAAGAAACCGTTTGCACAGGCTTGCGGTATGGGTCTTAACTCCTTCTTCTTTGTAAGTTTTATTCTTCCGCAAGTCATTGCTGGCGGAGATTGTGTGCAGGGATATCAGGCAGGTCTGGTAATTATTCTTATTTCAGGTATTGTCTTTATGGTTTTATCTTTGACAGGCGCAAGAGAATACATTGCAAAAGCAATGCCTGAGTGTCTAAAAAAGGCTATACCGGCAGGCATAGGCTTATTTATCACCTACATAGGTTTCCAGAATGTTGGAATAATTCAGACAAATCAGTACACATTAACACAGTTTGTCGACATTCACGGTGCAATCACAGGTGATGCAGGTCTTATTTCTGTTGCTCCTGCACTTCTTGCATTGCTGGGCTTCGCAATCATCGTAATTTTACAGAAACTCAATGTAAAGGGAAACGTGATCATAGGAATTATAGCGACAACAGTTATTTACTATATCGTAACAGGCACAACGCCTTCACTGGATATGACACAAATCGGACAATCATTTAAAGATTTTGCCGCAGTAGGCATTACAGGAGTGTTTAAAGCTGAATCATGGGCTCATGCTTTTAGCCCTCAGTTCGTAGGCGGAGTTTTCAGTGCAATCATGTATATAATCACTTTCTGCTTAGTAGATATGTTCGATACAATCGGAACTTTATATGGTACAGCTTCGCAGGCAGGAATGCTTGACGAAAAGGGCGATCCTGAAGATTTAGACAAGTGCATGGCATGCGACTCCATCGCAACAGTTGCAGGTGCAGTTCTTGGAACTTCAACTTGTACAACTTTCGTTGAATCCGCTTCGGGTGTTGCAGCAGGCGGAAGAACAGGTTTAACAAGTCTTGTGGTTTCAATTTGCTTCTTCATATGCTTATTCTTAAGCCCACTTGCAAGCATAGTTCCGGGATGCGCAACAGCGCCTGCATTAATTTATGTAGGTGTGCTTATGCTCGGAAACTTTAAGAATGTAGACATGAGCGATATGGGTTCAGCAGCTCCTGCATTCCTTACATTAATAATGATGCCTCTTACTTATTCAATCGCAAACGGTATCGGTATTGGTTCAATCGCTTATACAGTAATTGCTATTTGCACAGGAAAGTTTGAAAAGAAAGACATTATGGTTGCAGTTATCGGATTGTTATTCTGCCTTAAGTTTATCTTCATTACAATGTAGACTGATAATTCGAGACGAGTTTTAAATAATTAAAAAAGTAATTTAGGAGCTACCGCATAGTTAATCGAATTGAATTTGATTAATTGCGGCAGCTCCTTTTTTGCATATAAGAAAGGCAAAATCCATGTAAAAGAAAAAGATTTTATGATATTATTATGATATTATATATTTATTAGAAAATTCAAGCCAACAATTATTCTGAAAATTAATCCAATTTTAATCTTTGACACATTTTAGTTTAATTTTCCTCCTGTATTATAGAAAATGCAAAAGGGGAAACGACAAGTTAAAAAATTGTTGAAC
>CAZYWO010000137.1:0-4297 GCA_964651095.1 uncultured Oscillospiraceae bacterium
CTCCTTTTCATTTTACCACACTTCCAAATAAAGATAAAGTGCATAGGTCGTTTTTCCCCAACTTACACACTTTATTTTACAATTTCCTATTCAATAGATTTTCCGCCTCATCAATAGTAAGAAGGAAAATCTTATCAGTGGTATCATTCCCTCCAGGTGTTTCGTATTCGGCATTGTCTGGATTAGGTATAGATGTTGCCAATATTTTTTCTTGTTCCCTTTGACTGAAAGCATCGTTAATAAATTTCTGATTCAACCATTTTCGCACATTACAATTTTCCCATGTGGCATTGTTGTAATCAGTATTAAATTGTTTGCAATCCAAACACAACTTACTCAGCAATAGAACCTTATTACCCTCTCTTCTTAAGACAATCCATTCGATAGGAGTCTTTCCGTTTGCCCTACTGTTAGATTGCCAATACTGACCATAGGTTACAATATTCCCTACGTTGTACTTCTCGCTCTCGGCTCTTTTTTTCTCCGCTTTAAGACCTGCAAAATATTCTTTTCTTTTTTCAATATATCTTTCGTATTCAGGATCAAATCGAGATAGATCCTCTTCGCCAGAGATATCGATTGCAATTTGTATTGCTTCGTCAATTTCAGTGCTGTCAAATTTTTTATAGTTCTCACTATACACACGGATGTGCCCCATATAGCCATCCATATCCAACATGTCCTCGGCAATAAAATCATCGTAGATTTTCTTTGCGTCGGCAAATTTCTTTTGAATACAAAAAACCCGTGCTCTTCTTTTAAGCGACTCTTTGGCGTCATTGTTTCCGTCTTGGGCGGACAGAGCCGATGATTCTATTTTATGTTTATGACCTTTGTCTTCAAGGATTTCCAATAAACATTTTTTAAGACGTACATAAGTTGCGTCATCCCCGTCCTTATGTGCATAGAATGCCTGACACTTGGTCAGCATCAATCGCCAGCCGGGATAGTCAGATATATTAGTGTCAGACAAGTAGATACAGTAAATATTTTTCTTGGCATTGTCTGCAAAGCTAATTTCATTGAATACATTATTGGAGTTTAAAGAATCAGGAGTTACAAAAAGCAATACAACAGCAGCATTTTCAAGCGCATTTTCAATTGAGGCACTCCATACAGAGTTGTGAATATTCTCATCGTACCACAATGAAAAATGATCTTCGTTTAATCGCTGAATAAACTCCATAACCCTATCGCTATTAGTGTGCGAATATGATATGAAGATATATTTGCCGCTTGTGGAGCATTCCATAATCTTCTCCTTTGCTCTCCCTATCACCATACAGACACATCTTGGTGACTTTTAATATATTATAGCATTTTCTTCATCCAAAATCAAGTATCCAAGCACCAATACGACCGTGAATACTTTAATTGTAATGAATTTATCCTTCTTCCCTGCTCAACTTTTGTGTCCTAACCTCATCGTTTTCTATTTCAACAAAAATCCTACGATGACAGTTTTCGCATTTTATAATACAGGTTTTTACGCTTTCGGCCTGCAATAGAACTTTAGAGCATATCGGACAACAAGCATATTTCAATTTATCCTTTTTCTCGTTTGTAATTACCATTTTTTCAATTTATTAAATTTAATTGTTTAGCTAATTTTTTTGCCTCTACATATTGAGAAGACTTTTCCCCATATCGCTGTGCAATTCCCACAAGACGTTCTTCAACGGAGACAGGGTGGCCATCCGGTCCCACCAAGAAATCAGCGACATTTAGTAAGTATAACTCTTCTGAAGAATAATCCTGCTGAACCTTGCCATGATACTGCACTTCATTTGAATATTGGAATCCGCAAAGCTTCAAAATTTCCGCACCAATATCTGCATGCTCGCTTTGCACATTAGAAAACTCATATCCAATATCATGGACAAATCCCAGAACAAACATCTTCTTTGCTTGTTCTACATTCCAACCACGTTGAAGGGCCATTTCGTACATTTTTCTAGCAACACCAATACTGTGCTGTAATCTATCTTTTGATATATCCATATTGTTTAAATTCTTCTAAAGCCTTCAGTAATAAAACGTATGACATCATTTACTCGGATTTTTTGAGAGTCTGCCATAGGTATATCTGATAATTCATCTATACTCATCCACCTAAACTCAGTAGATTCATCGTCTATACGAGTGTTACCCTTTTTGACGATACCGTAATACAGTGCAGAAAACTCTTGTCTCACTTCTCCATCCGAATACTCGACAACAATTTGAGGATCAGTATAAATGCCAATGATATCTTGAATTTCAACAGTAAGTCCTGTTTCTTCCAATACTTCTCTTATAGCACAATCTTTTAAGCTTTCACCAAACTCCATTGTACCGCCAGGCATTGTCCAGTTGCCGCTATCTGCACGCTTTAACATAAGCAGTTTTTTATCATCGGATATTAAAGCTACTGCTGCTGCCGGATGTATAGAATTTGCTTTGGGTGCGGTCGCACTATGATAGAAATCCTTTCGTACAGTGCGAAGCTTCTCGGAAAGCCATTTTTCGACGTTCACATCCGCTGCAATAACCTGCTTATCATTTATAGATGGTACTTTAATGAAAAGGATTTCCGTTCCAGGTTTAGCGCGTTGAGCATAAGTAGTGCCGGGATAAATAGCGAAAAAGTCGCCCTTTATAAATTCGTGTGTTTCGCCAGTATCTAAATCCAAATATTGCGTTCGGCCACTGATCATATATTGGTATTCCATTGCAACACCGTGCTTGTGAGGCAGTTCACTTGAATAGTCTTTATATGATGTGATTCCTATCTCCACTTCTTCATTTTTTATAAAATCTAATATTTGTGCTTGCTTCAAATTGCCAGCAAAATATTGTCTCGTTGTATTTTGGAGAGATTGCTGTATGGCTTCATTTTTGATTAGCTTAAATTGTCCCATGTTATCCTCTTACAGAAAGTATAAGTGAAAATCCCCGATCGTAAAGCCATCTATGTTCCGCAAAAATTCAGTGCAGTATCTGTATTGCACTTTTTCTGACAGTTGAATCAGTTCTGGATCACCATTCGGGGTATTACCCTGTGCTTTATCTAACAATTGTTGAAGAATTCCTACATTTATTTGTCCCCAAATTTGGCTAATGGAATCGTATGTATCCTTTGCTTTGCGCAGCATATCCTCTGCTTGCTCTAGGGAGTTCATTTCCAAGCAAACGGCAGCTTGGCCAAGGAAGGCATGAGCAACCCACCCCATAATTCCACGTTCGAAAGTAATATCATGCATACGATGATAGCATAACATGGCCTGCTCATAGTTACCTAAATGCCTATATACTTCACCTATGGCGCCAAGCAAATAAATTTCATAACGCGATTCTATTTTTGCATCCGGCGTGATGTAGCGTTTAGAAAATTCCAGTGCTCCGGAATAGTCTTTTCGGCTGCAATATATATCTATTAACTTTCTGGCTGCTCTTGCCTCATAATCGTTAAATTCGTTTTCGACTGCAAAATTAAAGCTTTTATTTACCCACTCGTCAGCTAAAGGCATATTGCCGTTCAAAACGGCGAGGTTGCCACCTAGCAAAAAGAGAAGTTCGTTGTATTCTTTTTTAAATTTTGTGGACGATATACGGTTTACCAATTCCATCGATTCTTGGATCAATGTCTCAACTGGAACAAAGAACATACTATTATGTATTTTCCGTATTGCAAGCATGAGATATTCTTTATTGTTGACGATAGCATCCTGTGGTAGCTTGCTTAAGAAATCTGCATACAGCGAAACGGCTTTACGATAATTTCCACTAACATGGATCATGTCGGTATAAATATTAAAGATTTTCGTTTTAAGTTTATCTATACCGAAACGCTCAATCATCCACCCAACAACGGATTCAATAAATCTCCTCTCGCTTCTACGTTGCTGCGTTTCTAGGAAATCTTCAAGATTTACGTCATGCCATAATCTATCTACAAGCTTACTTTTTTCCCATGAATCCGGGAAAAGATTAACGCAACACCAATACGGAAAAAGCGGAGTATCGTGTTCGAGCAGGAATCGCTCCAGGTCACGCCATTGTTCAAGATAAATATAAGCGTTTATGATATGCGTTTGAATAAAATAGTTATCATAATCATATGCACTACTTATATTCTCTAGCGGAATTAATTCTTTAACAAGGGCATTCTTATAATACTCTAACAACTTTGCTGCGCCAATGGTTTTATCTATGAAGAAGTTAAAGTTCTTCTCGTAGTCAGTCAACCATTCAACAAATGATTTATGTGCAAATGAATAGGTTATTACAGGGCGTCTAATTCCATCAAGGAAAGTTT
>CAZYWO010000138.1:0-4283 GCA_964651095.1 uncultured Oscillospiraceae bacterium
AAGAGTCAGGATATGATGAAAAAATTGAAGAAATGTCACAATTCTTAGAAGAACAGGATATGGAGCTTATTGAATCTATTAAACAAATCCACGATGCGGGGCTGTTATTAAATATTATGAAAGGCAGCACTTATTTATCGGAAGCTCGAGTAAAGGACTATGAAAAACATAAAGCAGATCTGAAATTGCTTAAACGAGTAATCAGACAGTATGCACCAGAAGTCTACGATGAAATGTTTCGTGATATGAACCCGGGCAGTTATAGCGCCTATATAGGTTCAGTCAATTCAGACAAGAAAGCGAGACGAAATGTAAAGCAAAGAACACAAAAAGACCTGTATGATAAAATTAAAAAAGTCATAAAGCAAATAGAAGACTGCGAGGAGAAATCATATATCCTAAACGAAATAGATAAGGAGACTTTTCTTCCTAAACAGCTAACCGCATCAAACGGCGTAATTCCAAACCAAGTTCACACCATGGAAATGAATCAAATACTGAAAAACGCAGAACGCTATCTGCCGTTTTTAAGTGAAAAAGATGAAAGCGGATTGACAGTATCAGAGCGTATTGTGGAACTTTTCCGATTCCAGATTCCATATTATGTAGGACCGCTGAATTTGCAACATGCCGGCAAAAAAGAGGGACATGCGTGGGCAGTGCGAAAAAAACAGGGAAAAGTATTGCCATGGAACATCGATGATATGATAGATTTAAAAGAGACTTCTAAAGAATTCATATCTAATTTGGTGAGAAGGTGTACATATATAAACGGAGAACAGGTACTTCCGAAAGATTCTCTGATATATCAGCGTTTTTGTGTGTTAAATGAATTAAACAACCTGCGGATTCGCAAAGAAAAGCCTACAGTTGAGCTAAAGCAGCGTATTTATGAGGAACTTTTTATGAAGGGGAAAAAGGTAACGCAAAGCCAACTGCAAAGATATTTAATCGGCTTGGGCATATTGGAAACAGGCGAAACAGGCGCAATTTCCGGAATCGACGGAGACTTTAAAAACAGCTTATCTTCTTATGGAAAGTTTTCAGGCGTGTTTGGAGACGATATGAGACTGGACAGTACCAGAGAAATGGTTGAAAAAATCATCTTCTGGGGCACAGTGTACGGAAATGATAAAAAGTTCTTTAAAGAACAAGTCAGAGAAAACTATGATGAAAGCAAAATTACGGAAGAACAGTTAAACCGCATAACCGGATTCAAATTCCATGATTGGGGAAAGCTTTCTAAGCAGTTTTTAGAGCTTTCAGGATGTGATAAAAGCACAGGTGAAGTGTTGCCGCTAATTGCAATGATGTGGGAACGCAATGAGAATTTGATGGAACTTTTAAGCAGTAATTATACCTATAATGAAGAACTGCAAAGCTATATAGTCAAGTCCGAAAAAGTATTGAATGAAATACAGTACGAAGACTTAGCTGAACTGTATTTTTCCAGCCCTGTCAGAAGAATGGTGTGGCAGACCATATTGGTTTTAAAGGAATTGGAAAGAGTGTTGGGCTGCGCTCCGGAACGCATTTTCGTGGAAATGCCGAGAGAAAAAGGAAATGAGGGAGAAAGAAAAGATTCAAGGAAAAAGAAACTACAGGAGTTATATAAAGGCTGCAAAATCGACGGCAGAGATTGGGCAAGGGAACTGAATGATCGTTCAGATAGAGAACTTAGGAGCAAAAAACTTTATCTTTACTATATGCAGCAGGGTAAATGCATGTATACGGGAGACGAGATTGAATTGGGCGATTTATTCAACAACGATCTTTACGATATCGATCACATATATCCGAGACACTATGTTAAAGACGATAGTCTGGAAAATAATCTCGTACTGGTTAAAAAAGAACGTAACGCCCATAAGAAGGACAATTATCCGGTTGAGGAATCTATCTATAAGGCACGGCATTTATGGTGGAAAAGCCTTCTGACAAGCGATATGAAGGACAAATTCATAACAAGGGAAAAATATAATCGTTTAGTGTGCAGAGATCCATTTTCCGATAAACAGCTTGCAGACTTTATCGCTCGCCAGATTGTTGAAACCAGACAGGGAACCAAAGCTATAGCCCACTTGCTTGAGGAGATGCTTCCGGATTCTGAGGTTGTGTACGTAAAGGCATTTAACGTATCGGATTTCCGCGACAAAAAAGGACTATTGAAGTGTCGCTCCGTAAACGATTTTCATCATGCACAGGACGCTTATTTAAATATTGTGGTGGGAAACACGTATTTTGTTAAATTTACAAAGAACCCGGCTAATTTCATAAAGGAATATAGAAAAGATAAAAGCAAGCACGAGTACAGTGTTAACAAAATGTTTGATTTTACGGTAACCAGAAACGGTGATGTTGCATGGGAACCCAAAAAAAACGGCAGCGGCGGAACAATTGATACAGTTGAAAAGATGATGAAGAAAAGCAGCCCGATAATTACAAGAATGAACTTTGAAGCTCACGGACAGATTTCAGATGCTAATCCTTACGGAGCGCAGAACTCCAAGGCAGAAAGCTATATACCATTAAAAGGCGCTGATAAGCGTATGGAAGATGTGAGCAAGTATGGCGGACTTGGAAAAGTTAAAGGAGCATATTTCTTCTTAGTGGAGCATGAGAAAAAAGGTAAGAAAATCAGAACGCTGGAATCCATGCCTATTTATCTTAAGAGCAGTCTTGAAGGTGATAAGGCGTCGCTGGAACGGTATTGCAGAGAGCAATTACAACTGGAAAACCCGGAAGTTAGGCTGAAGCGCATTAAGATACAGTCGCTGATTCGCTGGAATGGATTTTTAATAAATATTACGGGGAAATCGGGAAACCAGTTGTTAACTCGAAATGCAGTGCCGCTGTATTTAGAACAGAGGTGGCTAAGCTACGTTAAAAAACTGGAAAAGACTATCAACGATGAATATGTTGATGAAGCTGTTACAGCAGAACAAAATCAAGAATTATACGATATCTTAACTGAAAAACACAGCAAATCTATTTTTGCCAAAAGACCTAATCCGGTAGGTAAAAAATTGGAGAACAGACGAGAAAAGTTCAGCGTTTTATCTGTTATGGAACAGACTAAGGTACTTATGCAGATATTACAATTGACACAATTGTCTAATATGGGAGCGAATTTAACGTTACTTGGAGAATCTTCCAAAACAGGGGTTTCTGCAATAAGCAAAAACGTCTCAGATGCTGATGAATTTGTACTGATCAATCAATCTCCGGCAGGCCTGTATGAATCAGAGATTGATTTAAAGACTATATGAGCTGGAGAGTAGTTGTAGTATCAAACAGCGCTAAACTGGATTATCAATTGGGATACTTGGTAATTCGTCAGAGTACTATAACTAAGATTCATATAAGCGAGATTTCTGTGCTGTTAGTAGAATCTACGGCGGTATCGATGACCGCATATCTTTTAAATGAACTTACAAAGAAAAAGATAAAGGTAATATTCTGCGATGAGAAGCGAAATCCTTCATCGGAGCTGGTTCCTTTTTACGGAAGTCATGATACCAGTTTGAAAATGCGCAAACAGATAGAGTGGCCGGAGAACATTAAAGCATTAGTATGGACAGAAATTGTGGCAGAAAAAATCAGGAAGCAGTCAGAAGTTTTATATCTGTACGGAAAGGAAGAATATAAAATGTTAAGCGGTTATGTGGGCGAACTGGAACTTGGCGATTCCACTAACCGCGAAGGCCATGCGGCAAAGGTGTATTTTAATGCACTTTTTGGAATGGACTTTACCAGAACAGCAGAGAACAGTATCAATGCGGCGCTTAATTACGGTTATGGAATAATTCTTTCCACGTTTAACCGTGAAATTACAGCAAACGGATACAGTACCCAATTAGGTTTATTTCATAACAATATGTTTAATCAATTTAACCTAAGTTCAGATTTAATGGAACCGTTCCGTATTTTAGTAGATATAAAAGTGAAGGAGATGCAGCCGGAAAAATTTGAGCATGAGGAAAAAATGGAAGTGTTATCACTGTTAAATGAAGAGGTAATCATCGGAGGAAAGAGGGAGTATGTCAATAATGCAATAAAAATATATGTTAGGAGTATATTTGACGCTCTTAATGATGACGACCCGTCTCTGATAAAGTTCTATAGAAATGAGTTATAGATATATGAGAGTTATTGTGATGTTCGACTTGCCGACGGAAACATCGAAAAATCGAAGGGAATATGCGGTATTTAGGAAGTCGCTGATTAAAAGCGGCTTCCTAATGATGCAGGAATCCATATATTGTAAATTGGCACAGAACGCT
>CAZYWO010000139.1:0-4125 GCA_964651095.1 uncultured Oscillospiraceae bacterium
GGAGGCCTTCCTCCCGCTCGTCCGGCAGTATATCGACCGCCAAGAGTTAAATGCCCATATTCTCAATGAACTTATCGAAAAGATCGTGGTACATGAGAAAGAACGAGACGAGGATGGCAACATGACCCAGCAGGTAGATATTTACTATAAGTTCATCGGCTACATCAACCCAGCGGCCACGCTGAACGAAGCCTTTCCCTCTACCAAAAGTTCAGATAAAGCCACACCTATAGTAATTATTGCTTAACTACGCACAAAAAAGATTGCATTATTTTGGTCGCCCTGATATAATTAGGGCGACTAAACTTTTTAGGGAAGTTTGTCACATAAAAATTGGTTTATGCCCCATGTGACCAAATAGCAGTGGCAAAACAATGATGACAGCAGGGACAGAAGCGACTTCTTTGCAGCGGGTGTCCTGCTCCACTTCGCCGACCAGGAAAGCACAGCCTGATGGCCCGACGAGAATCAAAGTACTTGAAAGCACTTTATTTTGACTTTCGCATCAAGGGCTCGAAATAACATTACTCTCAAGCTAATCCTAAAGGAACCTTTGCCCTAATTCAGTGATTCCCAACCGCCTACAACTTCTCCCCTCGAGCAGTACCCTGGCTATCATCCCAAGCACCAAACCCCCTACTTGGAAATTTTTGATTTAGTCCGAGAAATGAGCGACATCTTCCCTCGGTTTCAAAATTGCATTAATCATTTTAAGGTCACAAATGTAGGCGCTAACCACGATTTGATAGATTCGTTTGCGGAGGAAATCTAAGATTACGCACCTCTTGTTTAAGGTGACTAATCTTCTCTGGACATTTATATCGCCAAGGCGAAGTTAAATTCTATTCCAAATTTAGATAGAGAAGGGTTATTATGGCTGATTACGCTTTATTGGTCGGTGTTGGCCATTTTAAAAATGATTTAGAAAGCTTAGCGTTTATCGAAGAGGATATAGCCTCAATGCGCCAGGTCATGATTGAGGTATTTAGCCTTCCGGATAGCAGTATTTACGCTTTAACGGAAAATGATGCTTCATCAGAAAACATTGCTTCAGTAATTACAACTATTAAGGAGCAGCTTTCTCCTGGAGATCGCATCATTCTTTACTTTTCAACTCATGGGAAATCAGTATACAATTCTCCCTATATTGCTTCCTATGATGCCGTAAATCTTCGCAAGGACAGCGTTACCGGATGGCTAAGCACCCAGTGGTTATTGGGTACATTTCATGAGCAGGGAGCTAATGTAATTGCATTTCTTGACTGTTGCCAAAGCACATCATTTTTCTCTCCAAGAGGTATTCAAGCAAATGAATTGCAGGAAAATGCAATCAATGCTTCTCAGGTGCAAAATAAAGAAAACCTGTACACAGTTGTTTTAGCTGCTGCTGGTGAGAGCGAAGAAGCTCATCCAGACCCAGAGCGTAGGCACGGCTGTTGGACTTACTATCTCACGCTGGCCCTATGCGGAAATGCTCCCGAGGCTCTTTGGGGAAAATCTAATCGCATTACAATAAACTCACTTCAAGAATATTTAAAGTCAACGGTTCCTTCCCGTATTTATGATTTATATGGCAAAACACAAACTCCATACTTATGGGGAACCTATTCAGACGATATTACAATTATCGAGTTGTCATCAATGGAGGGTTCTCAGATGCGTATCCGTGATATCTATTTCGGTGAAATTGATGCCGATTCTGAAAAGAAGTCCGCACCAGATAGCGCTTATTTGGAAAACAACTTTTATGATTTAAATGGCATCGCAACTAAATTGGATGCAAAAAATAGTATTGAAGTCATAATCGGCGGAAAAGGCACAGGAAAAACTTATATTGGCGAATATTTAGAAGCGCATAGGCAAAATATTATCTATCAAACTGTCGGGGCAATTAGTTTATCAGATATCAACACCATCACTTTAACTCAAAGTGATGAAAAGGGAAAATATATTGATGCATGGAAGTACACCATATATACATTATTGGCTTGCTCAATTGTAAAGCGAGAAAGACCGGGACATGAAGAATTTTCCACATTGCTTCATCAAATATACGGTCCGCACACTGATATCCTTCTTGAAAACCCTGTTGGCCGACGGCGTTTAATGTTTAATAAAACACTTAAAAATAGTCTGCGACTTCACTCCGAGTATAGCACCTATGCTACAGGAAATGGAACAACACCTTTGGGCAACCTTGCTATGCTCTACGAAGATCGATTAAATGCTTACTACGCTGATGAGCCTCTATATTTTTTAATTGATGGGTTAGATGAACAGCTTCGAGGCAGTCTCAGGGATGACCAGAAGGTGTTTTTGTTGGATCTCCTCTCAATGGTTGAAGAATCCAATAGTATTTTGCACCAAGTACGAATAGTTCTGCTGTTTCGGAACGACATTCTCAAAATGGTCACAGGCGAAGCAAATTTGAATAAAACCTTTTCTGCAAGAACATGCCTCCTAAGTTGGCTTCCATCTGGTGGTAACTTTGAAGATAGTCCCCTTTATCAGTTGGTGGAACGAAGAATTCAAACAGCGGCGCAAGTCAATAATTACACCGATTACTGTGGTCTCTCTCAGATTATGCCAGCAAGGATAAAAGGAACGCCTACCTGGGAATGGATTATGGATTTAACAAGGTATACTCCCAGAGATGTTGTTGCTTTTTTCAATAAATGCAAGGATTTCTGTGATGCCCAAACCGCATTCACCGACGCTATCATGTGGGATGCTTTGCGCCCATACTCCGACTACCTTTGGCAAGAGTTTCAGGATATTTTAAGCGGCACAAGTCTTGCATCTATGAGCGAACCATTATTAGCCCTTTTTAATGATATATCCAATAAACACAATGTGTCTTCTGCCGGAACAATAATTCCATATGCGGAATTTCTGTCTTCTTATCGTAAAATCACAGAACTCAATCATATTTCAGTCGACAGAGCCCTCAAAACTTTATATGAATCTGGCTTGATTTGCATACGCACCAATGCTGGTCGTACATATTGGTACTTTCGTGAAAACCCCATTGAATATGATCAGGTTTCACCAGATGAGTGTAGCTTTGAAATCCACAAAGGTTTATGGAAAAAAGCTCATATCTGGTAGCCGTGGTGATATTTGACATTTTGTATAGTTTTGCTTTCTGGTATGTCTTACCCCATGGTGAAAAATTCGGGGCAATGAGGTATTGAAGTGAAAGGCTGTCATTAAGCGGTAAATGACATAAGAAAAGCGTGTTAGCGGGGTAAGAAAATGAATGATGTAGCCGAAAAAGAAGTCATTAAGCAAGAAGAACTCCAGCAAATCTACAAGGCAATAAGTGAAGGGAAGCCAATTTCCTTTGAGAATAGAATTGTGCAAGGTTTTTCTTTGACTCAATATCGAATGTGCTATGGATTAAACGAGACAGATTTTGTGACTATAAAACTTGAAAGCGCAATGTATGCGGAATTTGTTCCAGCAGATGGAAGCAATACGTGTGTGGATTTTTCTTGGGCAATTCTCGTGGCAGAAGATACGGAGAGCGGAATTGCGTTTGATGAGAGCTGCTTTAAAGGTGGAAGCGTAGATTTTTCATATGTTTATTGCCAGTCGGATCTAAGTTTTGCAGAGTGCATCTTTGAAGGTGTGGCTGTGAAATTTGTTGGATGCAAATTCGGAAAACAAGATATTTCTTTTCTTAATGCGAACTTAGGAGTTTCCGCCTTTTATTTTCACGTCTCTGAATTTAAAAAGGGAGATATTATATTTACAGATAGCAAAAAATTGCACGGACGGGTACAATTCGCAAGTTGCACTTTTGAGCAAAGAAATTTTGAGTTTTCCGACATGGAAAATCCTGAAGGCGATTTCATATTTGCAGATCTTGTCTTGAATACTGGGGATATATGCTTTACAAACTCGGAAGTTTCCAGTATTCTGGTTTATAGAGTAACATTTTTTGTGCGAACAGATTTTGATATTACCAAAGCTCAGTACATCACCATTCAAAGTAGCATTATAGGCAACGCTATGATTTTGGGTAATAGTGGATACAAAAATACTACCAGCATATGTCTTCTTGACACTCTTAACTTGGGAAAAATAAAAATTTTGAATCAGTTTTCCAAACATCTGTTTATG
>CAZYWO010000140.1:0-4072 GCA_964651095.1 uncultured Oscillospiraceae bacterium
TTCAATGGTTTCTTCCTTGCGGCAACGCCGTTTTAACCAAATTGCTGAAACCATTTTACTATGCCGTTATGCAAAAAACAACCTTATTTAGCATTTTATTTTATAAACTTTATCCCAAATAAAACTTTATAATTTTCATCAGCTATGTTAGAATATCAGTTGAGAAACTTTATTGAATAAGCTAAATTATCATATCGAGGTATTAAAGTTAAAATGGAACTTTATATTGCTTTTTTAATTTTCGTAATATCCATGATAGCAGCCATATTTACAGGCGTTTCGATGATTATTGCATTACTTATAGGACTTTTGGCTTTTTCTGCTGTAGCTTTCAGGAAAGGATACAGTTTAAAGCAAATTTTCCTTATGGGTATTGATGGCACTAAAAATTCCATCATCGTAATAAAAGTAATGTTTATAATCGGATTTATAACAGCTATATGGAGAGTTTCGGGTACTATCACAATTTTTGTATATTACGGAATGAAGATAATCACTCCGCCCTTATTTCTCATAATCGCTTTCCTGCTGTCCTGCCTTCTCAGCTATGCTCTAGGTACTTCTTTTGGTATTGCAGGAACTGTAGGCGTTATTTTTATGGCTTTGGCAAGAAGCGGAAATGTGGACCCTGTAATAGCCGCCGGAGTTTTAATGTCCGGAATATATTTCGGCGACAGATGTTCTCCCGTATCCTCCAGCGCCAATATGGTTGCAGGCATAACCAATACAAAGATTTATGATAATGTCAAACAGATGATGCGTGTAGCCGTAATTCCGCTGTGTATAACTTTTATTATTTATTTGGCGCTTTCCATCGCTAATCCGATATCCCATGTTGACACAGAGCTGGTTTCGGCTTTTGAAAATGAATTTGTCCTTTCACTGTGGTCATTTTTGCCTGCGGCTATTATGTTATTATTACCCCTTTTGAAAGTAAGCGTACTCATATCCATGAGTCTAAGCATAGTATCAGGCATTTGCGTTTCGTGTTTTGTGCAAAAGGTAGCTTTTATTGAAGTAATAAAAATATGCTTTTGGGGCTATAATTCCGGCGGAAGCCAACTTGGCGTAATCCTCAACGGAGGCGGTCTTGTTTCCATGCTTGAAATTATATTTATATTGATAATTTCAAGTTTTTACTCCGGTATTTTTAACGGAACCAATTTGCTCTCTGCCGTTCAGGAAAAGCTCAATACTGCATGTACGCGGTTTGGTCGGTTTGTTATCATGTTAATATTAAGTATTTTTACTGCCGCTGTTTTCTGCAATCAGACTATCGCCACTCTTATGTGTTCTGATTTGCTTAAAAAACCTTACCTAGATAACGGAGCTTCCAATGAAGAACTGGCTATAGATATGGAAAACTCCGTAATTTTAATCGGCTGCTTCATTCCATGGAGCATAGGTTGCAGCGTACCTCTTTCTTTTATGGGTGCAGATTTTAGATCGCTGCCTTTTGCGGTATATATGTACGCAGTTCCAATATGTTACCTTTTTATGAAGAAACGCTGGTACAAGGAAGATAAAGCGCCTAAGGTTTAGGAACTTAGCGCTTAAGACTTTAGTGTTTAAGGATTTAATATTTAAAGCTTAGTATAGAGAAGTATTGAATTAGCATATTAAAATATTAATTAAAAAATTTTTTCTAAAGTTTCATTTTTTATACATTTGCATATTCTATAGATGTGTAGTATAATATGTAAGAAATCAAGGCTTAAATTTATTGAGCATTGATTTACAATTACTAATCATGGGGGTGTAAAGGTTTCGACGGGGGTGTAGAACCAAGATAAGCGAGCGGTAGTTTGTCCAGTCTACCTTAAAAGGGACACGTTAAATATAAACGCTAAAAATAACAAAACTTTCGCATTAGCAGCTTAGTTTCTGCACGCGCGTCGGCTCAGGTTTACCTGTAGGCCTGATTACCGGCGACGACTATACAGGAAAACTCTGAGGGATTTCCCGGTACCTCAGGGGACTTACGGGATAGCCGCTTCGGCAGTTTGTTAATGAACGGTCGAAAAAGCGAAACAATAAATCATTAACTGCGCTCGGAGAAAATCTTGCGGAAATGCTTTCGGACGTGGGTTCGACTCCCACCATCTCCACCAATTTAATCGCCTGTTGATTCCCGATAATCAGATTCTATGCGAGAAACAACAGCTCCACTAAATCGTCAGCGGTCAATAGACCGCTTTTTTAGTTGGGCTTCAGCCTATATTCAGCCCATATCGTTTTACTTATTTGACTTTTTTCAATTCTTTAACCGACCTTTTTATGCCAAACTTGACTTTTTTAATCGAATATGTGTATAATAACTGTAGTTAGCTCTAGCTAACCTCACTAAAAACTGATTCTCAAACAGGGGTTCAAATAAATGACTATCTTAGAATGTAACCATTTGTGTAACAAAAATGATCAAACGCTATGTCCTGGCGCGGACATGCCAAATGAAAAGTGTACAATCAATTTCCATATATGTGATGATAAAACGGTCACAGAGATATCAAGTGAAAGCGGCAAATACATAACAACATCATATCAGGTGTTTCCCGGTATAAAACTGGTTTACAACGATGCTCATATTCAAAGTTATTCCGCAGGCGTAACATCATCTGCCAAACCGGAATCAGAACAATTGCCAATAAGTGCGCCGGCAGGTGAGTTACCGACGGCTGCCCGGTCATCAAGTGAGTCTGCAGCATGCGGTGCAGACAGCATTACAGGTAACATAATTGAAATCAACCATTGCCGAGAAGGCCGGATGGAATGTAATTTTAAAGATGAATTCTGCTACATTACCCCCGGAGATCTTTTAATTGCATGTACCGACAGCGCCCCGCGTACTGCCTACTTTCCGCTTAAACATTACCATGGAATATCGGTGCTGATCGATATTGACTGCGCCCCTAATTGTCTTTCCTGTTTCTTAGACGATGTAACCGTTCAGCCAAAAGCGCTGGCCGAAAAATTTTGCAGTAAGCAGAACTGTTTTGTGGCACGCTCAAACCCGTCATTTCAGCACATATTTTCAGAATTGTATTCCGTTCCGCAGGAAATTCAAAAAGGATATTTTAAAGTAAAAATTCTTGAACTCCTGCTTTTCCTCAGCGCGCTGGATACCAATCAAGATGAACTCTCCACCCGTACTTACTCCAGAACGCAGGTGGCTTTAGCCAAAGAAGTCAGCAAATATCTTATGGAAAACATGGAAGAAAGAATTACATTAGAACAGCTATCAGAACATTTCCACGTATCCGGTACACATATAAAGAATACTTTTAAAGGCGTATACGGCGTTTCACTCTATTCTTTTATACGGACTCAAAAAATGGAATCGGCAGCATATCTGCTGGAATATACTGATAAATCAATCCTTGAAATAGCCGGAAAACATGGCTATGACAACGGAAGTAAATTTGCAAGCGCTTTTCGCGATGTCAAAGGAATGGCGCCCAACGAATACCGAAACGTTAACAAGAAAATATAGCGAATTTGTGTCTAAACGGAGCCTTATTTTATCTTTTTAGAGTAGCACAAGGCTTCGTTTTTTAATAAAATACACATATAAACAAGCCAATTTCGGCTTATTATTTTTCTTCTTGAGTTAGCGTATGCTAACTCAAATCAATACATAGGCCTAACCCTAAAAAGTTTCGAGCTTTAAGTTCTGTCCTAGGTCTTAGGGCTTGAAACTTAAATTAAAGGAGATAAAGATGAGTGTAGTAATTATCGGCGGAAACGAATGTATGATACGCCAATATAAAGAACTTTGCAGCGAATACAAATGTAAAGCAAAGGTATATCCAAAAATGACCAGCAGTATGAAGAACATTGGAACACCTGACCTTCTCGTGTTATTCACCAATACTGTTTCACACAAGATGATAAGATGCGCGCTAAGTGAAGCTAAAGGAAGAAATATTAAGATTGCACGTTCCCATACAAGCTCTATGGCTGCTCTTAAAAATATTTTGGAAGACCAAGCTTGACACCCAGAAGGACACAAGTTGACACGGGGGCAATGCCGGTACGGGTAATAACGAGACTAAGCACCTCAAATTTGGCTTAT
>CAZYWO010000141.1:0-4040 GCA_964651095.1 uncultured Oscillospiraceae bacterium
GGTATTATCATATAATTTTCTTTTTGAAAAAGATTCAACAATTCTGTTTCCAAAACATCCTTTTGGATATCTATATTCGCTCCTGTCATCTAAAATCATTGATCCAATTTCTTTATCCCCATATATATCAGTCACAGGTTTACTTTTACACATTAAATATATTTGTCTTAACGTCCGTGGTGGATGTTTCTTAACTGTTCCTTGTTTATGATTTCCTGGCGTTTTCTGAGCTTTCTGTGCAGCAGTTACAAGATATAAGTTATCCATAGCATCGTCAAATACAAATGTTGTTTCATCAAACTGATCTGCTTCGAATTCATCTGTACTTGAACAGAATGAGCACATTGGTACGTGTGGAAATTCTTTTTTTGTCGCCCTAAAATATGCTTTTTTACTCCCATCAACAGCGCATATATATAAATGTGCAGTACAATTGGGATTTGGACAGTAAAACTTTTTATTTCTATCTTCTTTTACTGCGTCTGCAGCATAGATTACATCTTTTCTCATAGCATCTTTATATGCGTATGTAGCCATATTTTTTCACCTCTTAGATTTCTGAATTGACCTCCATCGTACTCTTTTTGTTCATCTTCTCTTTGAACTATATTTCTTGCTTTTCCGTACTCTTATTTCTCAGCCTTTGTCATCATTACAACCGTCTCCACATGCCCTGTCCATGGAAACATGTCCACGGGCGTCGCCTCCTTAAACTCATAGCCGTTTTCTCTAAGCCATTTTACATCGCGCGCCAGTGTCGCCGGATCACATGAAACATAAACAATTCTTTCCGGTTGCGCCTTTACAACAGCTTCAAGCAGCCTTGCATCACAACCTGCCCTTGGAGGGTCGAGAATTGCCACATCTGCATGTGATATTCTCAGTTTAGGCTCTTTCCCTTCTTGAGAATCTGCCATACCCAACATCTTAGGTAATTCTTCTTCTGCCTTTCCTAATACATATCGTGCATTTACGATTCCATTGATCGTAGCATTTCTGTTTGCATCTAAGACTGCGCCTTTGACTGATTCTATGCCGATAACCTGACCATAGTTAGAAGTGCCTGACCCTTTGGAATCAGAATTAACAACAGCGGCGTCATCAAGATTTTGGAATTTAAATTCTTCCGCTACTTTTCTCGCCATTTCCTTCGCGCAAAACAAACCTATAGTTCCTACGCCGCAGTAAAGGTCAAGCACAGTTTCATTGCCCTTAAGGTCTGCATACTCGATAACCTTTTTATATAACTTCACCATCTGCTCACGGTTTACTTGATAAAAGGACAGCGGGGAAATTTCAAAATTTAAACCACCCACCTCCTCCGTGATGGTCGGTTTACCTGCGATAGTTATACACTCATCGCCGAGAATTTCAGAAGTATTTTTCTTATTTATATTTAAAACGACACTTTCCAGGGTAAATTCCACACCTGCAAAGGGTCCTTCCTCATAAACGGGTACATTGTATATGGCTTCATCAAGCATTTCCACCAGTTTCTGAACATTGGGTATGGATTTTCCGTTAACTACGAGAATTACCATTACCTCGCCTGTTCCTGCTGCTGTGCGGACAATCATATGGCGCATAAGGCCTTTCTCCCATCGAGGATCATAGGAAGTAATATGGTCCTCTTTCATAAACTTTCGCAAAGCCTCTGCCGCTGCAAGGGCAGGTTCAGACTGGAGCAGGCAGTCTTCGCAGTTCACCACTTCATGACTGCCGGCCTTAAAAAATCCTACATGTGGCTCGTGAACAGGCTCCATAATCCCACCTTTTTTAGTAATTAATCCGCCTGTACTTACAGGCATGCTGGCTTTGTTTCTATATCGAAAAGGTTCGTCATCCATAGATATAATTGGTCTAATCAATGGTTTTTCAACGTTTCCGAGACGCTCAAGCTTGTCTCTGACCTGTTTTTCTTTGAGTGCAAGCTGGGCGCCGTAGCCCAAATTACTATAAGCGCATCCACCGCAAGTGTTCGCATAATCACAAAAACCATCTATTCTATGTTCAGACTTTTCTATCATCTCTAAAATACGTCCAAACCCATAATTCTTTTTCACTTTGGTAAGTTCTGCTTTTATCTTATCGCCCACTACTGCGCCTTTAACGAAAACCGCAAATCCATCAGCCTTGCCAATACCGTTTCCCTCTCGGCTCATATCCTCTATTGTCAATTCTAAAATTTGTCCTTTTTCCATGGTCGCTCCTTATCAGCATTTGCTTTATTTACTAATATTTTACAACATAATACGACATAGGTCGACTACTATTTGTAATATTTTATAAAACTCTTAGTATGCAGTCCCAAATACAACGTTTATTTTTATCTAAATTTCATGACTGCAAATCTTAAAAAAACCGGATGACTTTAGCCATCCGGGTCTGCATCGCAAATCTATTTAGAGGTTTCAGCTTCCTTTTCGGCCGCCTTATCCTTTTGGAGTTCCGCATAACGCTTGATTTTCATTGTGCTGGTCTTTTCAAACTTATCAGTCTTTATCTCCAGTTTCTTCACACATTTATAATTCGTCAATTTACGATTTACCTGTTTAATCTGATTCCAGATTATCTTGTAAATTTCTTCCTCAGTAAAAGGCACATCCGAATTTTTCTTATCGGCGCCGTGAATCTCCTGAATTTGCCCGTAATCAGGTATTACCTTGGCAGTGATAATAAGCTCTTTTTCCCCGGATACCTCTTTGCCGTAAACCATGCACTCTGCAATTTCAGGGACTCTGGAAAGAAGTCCTTCGATTTCCTCCGGATATATGTTTTTACCGTTTTGAGTAACTATTACATTCTTGCTGCGGCCTGTGATATAGACAAAATTATCTTCATCCAAATAACCGATATCCCCCGAATGGAACCAGCCGTCTTGAATAGCTTCAGCAGTAAGTTCCGGAGCTTCGTAATAGCCCAGCATAACGGTTTCGCCCTTGATGAAAATTTCGCCCTCGCCGTCTTCATTAGGGTTGTTAATCTTTATTTCATCTCCGACAACAACCTTTCCTGCCGAACCCACACGAGTGTCAAAATCAGGTGTAACGGCCGCAATCGGAGCGGTTTCTGTCAAACCGTATCCTTGTAAGAACAGTATTCCTATATCCTCAAACCATTTTCCAACCTTAGGCTCAATAGGTGCTGCTGCGCTTACTACCAGACGAATTCTGCCGCCAAGACTTTCATAGATATCTTTGAAAACCTTGCGCTTAACGTCAATGCCAACGCTGGATAAACCGTTTGTCAATCTTATCATCGTGTTGACGATATTCTCTTTTCCGCTTTTTTGAATGGTCTGATTTATTCTCTTGTGGAGTGTCTCCAGCAAAAGCGGAACGGCTATTATAGCGGTCGGTTTAGTCGCCTGCATGTCGTTTACTAAATGTTTCAGTCCCTGACATACGGCAACTGATGCTCCTATCGCCATAGGATATAAGAAGCCAATCGTAGATTCATAAGTGTGGTGGAGCGGAAGCACTGAGAAAAGTCTGTCCTCCGGGCTCAGGCTAACATAGTACGTCACCGCGTTAATGTTAGCCGCAAGGTTTCTGTTGGAAATCATAACACCTTTGGAAGATGAAGTTGTACCGCTGGTAAAAATCAGCACAGCAAAATCATCAGGATTAATCTCCTTATCCATCAAGCTTGTATCTCCCATTCCAAGGAAAACACTGCCCTCCTCTTTTATATAGTTAAAGCCTACAAATCTCTTGTCTTTTTCATCAAAACCTGCATCGGACTTCATTTCAATACAGTACTTAACTGTATCGCATCTTCCCACTACTTTTTTAACCAAGTCCTTCATCTTAGGCGAGAAAATAATTGCAGCAGCTTCTGAACGTTTAACTAAGTTTTCAAACTCATTCTCCGGAAGTTCCTTATCCACAGGGACTGCGATTCCTGCTCCGCAAAGCAGTGAAATATATGAAACATACCAGTCATATGTGGTTTCACTGATTATTACGATTTTTTCCCCTTCAAGTTTAAGCGCCTTAGTAAGACCTGTGCCAAACTGCAATACGTCCTTTCTGAATCTG
>CAZYWO010000142.1:0-3968 GCA_964651095.1 uncultured Oscillospiraceae bacterium
CAATCAACGGCTCTATTAAAGGAGCTATTGCCGCCTTCGCTCCTAATTATGGAGAAACTGTAGTAGTAGACTGGGTTATAGGTATTCTACTCGCAGTTCTGACTGCAGGCGTGCTTTTCGGAGGCATCAAGAGAATTGGTTCCGTAACGGAAAAACTTGTGCCGATTATGAGTATTCTTTATATCGTCTTTACTTTAGTGGTTATATTCGGAAATATTACCATGATTGGCGATTGTTTCCGCAAAATATTTGTAGCAGCCTTTAATCCTCAAGCTGTTTTAGGCGCCGGCTATGGTATCGTGCTTAAAAACGCTGTAGTTTGGGGACTTAGGAGAGCAGCTTTCTCCAACGAAGCAGGTTTAGGTTCTGCTCCAATCGCTCATGCAGCAGCTAATTGTGAAGGTCCTGTTCAGCAAGGTATCTTCGGTATCTTTGAAGTGTTCGTTGATACACTGTTAATTTGTACCGTAACAGCTCTGACTATAATCATCAGCGGCATTGACATTTCTTTCGGTGTAAAACCTGGAAGCGAACTGATTACTTCTGCTTTCAGTACCGTATGGGGCGATAAGCTATCTGCACTATTCATAGCCCTCGCACTGATGATGTTTGCATATTCAACAATCTTAGGCTGGTCTTTGTACGGAACTCGCTGCATACAGTACCTCTTTGGTATGAAAGCAGTAAAACCTTATCAGATCTTCTTCTGCATAGTTATAGTAATCGGCTGTGTAAGCCCGATCGATGCAGTATGGGATATCGCAGATACTTTCAACGGTCTTATGGCAATTCCAAACTTCATCGCATTGTTTGCACTGTCGCCTGTGGTATTCAAACTTACAAAAGAACATTTTGCGGAAGTGGACAGATTAAAAGCTAAATAACTATATTAAATAAAATTGCAATAGACTTAAAAAGGAATGTAATGAAATTTATTCCCGAAATAAATTCATGACAGAGACCTTTTTCAAAGTCTCCCATAATACGAAAAGCCCCTTGAGGCGTGGGCTGATAAACTATCTCACGCTGCATGGGGCTTTTATGCAAAGAAATTTATAAACAGGTTATTTAATTATAGCATCTTTCTCTTTCCACAGAGATATAGAATCCGGTCTCATCGTCCTCTGAAATAAATGCCTCAACTCCAAGCGATACTGTTTCGGTGTATCCGCTGCCTTCAATGCTCTTTTTCTGATACAGAGTGAATAGGTCGTATCCGTTCTTTGCTTCTTCAATGGCCTGTTTAACAGCTTCTTCTATCTTGCTCTGTGAAACCGTTATTCCAAAAGCGCTTTTTAATTCAGAAATAGCTTCCTTTATATTTTCACTTGACACCTCATAGTAATTAGCGGAGAAATAAACGATATACTGATAATATTTATCGGTAGTGACATTATGGTAAACACCTGCCTCAATATAACAACTTTCAACGTCATCATCTTTAAGGCCCATTGCGTAAGCCAGCTTGTCAATGGAATCCTCATCATCCTCTTCATAGTCGCCAAACAAAACATATTCTCCATTAAGCGCCTTCTTTGCGGCTGCCTCAAGCATGCTTTCCATAGTATCCGCATGAGCTGAAAGATCGCTATAGCTTACTTTTTCCACCGCACCACTGATTCTAAAATCAGTACTAGCCTTAAAACCAAAGTCATATTCGGCAGAATCTTCTGCTTCATCATCGCTCAAAATCAAATCATCAATATCAAAGGTCCCAAGGTCGCCATCCTCAAGATCTCCCTCATCAAGATCATCATCTGTTTGGTGCCCTGCCTCAGAACTATCATCTGACAGCGAATCGTCACTATTTCCGCAGCCCATTGTCCCAAAGCTCAGCATAAATATTAAAAGTAAAACCAATAGCTTTTTCATCCGTTTCTTATCTCCTCTTCATTACTATAATTTTATTTTGTGCCTAATCTTATCTTTTGAAATAATATCACACCTACGTGAACGCCCGGTGAAAACCGATTGTTTATTTTCTAATTTACAATGTTTTATTAGTTTTGTCTACATCCAATTTGCCAGATTGCATCGGATATCTTTTCCATATCTCGCAAAGTATTAAATGGACCGACACTTATGCGCACTGCACCTTCGTCCCATGTTCCAATAGTTTTGTGTGCCAACCCTGCACAATGGAATCCCCCTCTGACCGCAATTCCAAACTCACTGCTCAATACGCTGGTGACTTCTTCTGCCGGCACGCCTTTAATGTTTATGAGAGAAATTCCTGTTTTACAGGAAGCTTTAGGTCCGTATCTTTTTACAAAATCCATGTTATCAAGGCGTTCATCCAGCCAACATATAAGTTCTTCTTCATACTTTCCGATAACATCTACACCGATTTTGTCTACAAATTCCGCTGAATAACCCAGCCCGATTATCGCAGGAGCATTAATAGTTCCCGACTCATAGCCTTCTGGAAATTCACGAGGCTGGATTCTGCTTTTCGACTCAGTTCCCGTACCACCTTCCATTATATGACAAAGCTGAGTGTTCGGGCAGGCATAGAGTGCGCCTGTTCCCAAAGGTCCAAGCAATCCTTTATGTCCGGGAAAAGCAAGCAGATTTATGTTTAGTTTTTTCACATCCAAATCCATTGAGCCTGCACCTTGAGCTCCGTCTACCATAAAAAGTATTCCTCTTTTTCTTGCCAACTTGCCTATTTCAAAAAGAGGCATTTTTGTACCCGTTACATTGGATGCCGCAGTAACCACAATGAGTTTAGTGTTTGATTTTATGGTCTTCTCAATATCGGACACATTTATAAGTCCTTCTCTGTCTGCTCGTATAACAGACTGGCTAACTCCCTGCTTTTCCAATGCTTTCAATGGTCTAAGCACCGAATTATGCTCCATTGAAGTTGTAATTACATGATCGCCGGGTCTAAGAACTCCCTTAATTCCCATGTTAAGCGCTTCTGTAGTATTCTTGGTAAAAACTAGCCTCTCCGCATCGTTGATGTTAAAAAGACTGGCAATCTTTCTTCTGGCATGATAAACCTCCTCACCGGTCTTCATGGACATGGTGTGTCCCGACCGGCCCGGATTACCACAGTATTTCAAAATACATTCTTCCATCGCCGCTACCATCCCTTTAGGTTTAGGAAAAGAGGTAGCCCCATTATCCAGATATATCATCGAAATTTCCCCTTTATTCTGATAGAAAAATAGAGGGCATTCCTGCCCTCTACATACTATGCCGCTGTTTTATTCTCCGTGACTGTAAATTCCACTGCCGCTGATTGGTATTGCATCTCCCTCATAAGTAGGCTTGCTTCGGAGATTAGCTTTGAAGAAATCTTTAACGCGAGCCAATATCTCTCTCATTTCTCTATAATTCTGTCCAAAATACGTTTTCTGATCTGATGCCACTCCAATAACATCAAGTCCCAGCTTATTTCCAATATACAGCGCCCTGTATTGATGATACTCTTGGGTCACTACTATTACCTTCTTCGCTTCAAAAATACTCCCTGTTCTATACATGGAATCATAAGTCGAAAATCCTGCATGATCACAGAAAATGTCTTCTTCAGGCACTCCCGCATCTTTGGTATACTTAAGCATAACATGTATTTCATTGTGATACTCCTGTCCATTATCACCACTGAGGAGAATTTTAGGCACAATGCCCTGCCGATAAAGCTCAATTCCTACATCTAATCTGTCTTTTAGCATTTTACTTGGTGTTTCTGAATCCTCGATACCACATCCTAAAACAATCGCACAGTCCGCTTCAAAATCCTTTAACTTCTGCTGTGCTAATTGCTCTATCTCTACATCTCCTCTTACAGTATATACAATTTGTTCTTCTGTAGTATTTACTAATCTGTTGTTTATAAGCATACATGCCAAAGCCCCTATAATGCCTATGGTTATTAAAAATAACAAAATGTTTAAAAATATTTTCTTAATACCCTGCCTCATCTATTACCTTACCTTCTGTTTTCTCAAATCACTATC
>CAZYWO010000143.1:0-3937 GCA_964651095.1 uncultured Oscillospiraceae bacterium
ATGTGGATAAAAAAGTTAACGTGAAGATTATCGCAGCGATGAACATTGACCCTATAATCGCTATAGAGAAAAATATTCTCAGAAAAGACCTTTTCTATAGATTTTCAAGCGGTTTGGTGACGCTTTCCCCTTTGCGTGAAAGGAAGGAAGATATAGAGCTTTTTACTCAGTACTATATCAGATACTTTTCTGACATATACAATAAACGCATTAAAGGTATAGAACCACAACTTCAGGAAGCATTTTTGGAGTATTCGTGGGAGGGGAATGTGCGCGAACTGATGAATGCCATAGAGTTTATGGTTACGTCAGCAGCAAAGGACAGCGTACTTAATGCGGAACTTCTTCCGGCGTATCTAAAAGATAGAATTTCACCTGAGTTGGTAAGCATGTCAAAGATTAAGGAATTGATGGAAGAAGGAAAGGAAGATGAGTTTTCACAAGGTCCAATTCCATACCACGCTATTATGGAAAAAATAGAAAGGGAAATGATAATCGGAGCTCTTCGTCAGGTAAACGGCAATAAAAGTCAGGCAGCAGATTTGTTGGGATTGCCGAGACAAACAATGAAGTATCGCATGAAAGTTTTAAAAATTTCAGGTGACGTAAGTAAATACCAAGGAGATAAATTTTAATGGAGATTTAATGGAGATTGGTATTGCACGGGAGATTAAAAACAGCGAAAGAAGATGTTTTCTCATACTGACTCTTACCGCAAATGTCCGTCAGCAGCCAACACAAGGGTAATTTGCAGGAAAAGGATTTATAATAGGTGGCAAAGAAATTATAACAGGTGGCGGAGGTCAGCCATCACATTTTTGCCGATGGCGGAAATCCACCGGTATTGTATAGGTTTTTTTGGAGAATATAGAGAGAGTTCATATGCTATAACTGTTGAAAAACCAAGTATATAAAATAATAGCTCGTTTTTTGGAGAATTGGCTAGATTTTTGCAAATTTATATTTTGACCGGTAAAGCTTCTATTCTTAAATAGAAAAGAAAGATATTATTATTGTCTATCATACAGTGTATGAAAGCGTTGTATGATAGACGGAAACAAAAGAAAGGAAGGACTATATGGAATACGGTATTTTATGTCTGGCTCCTGTAATCATCGCATTGGTATTATCATTTATAACTAGAGACGCTCTGTTATCAATTTTAGTCGGTGTTGCTGTAGGCGTCGTTATTCAAGGCCAGAACCCAATATTCGGATTGGCGTCAATTTTCCAATCAGCTCTGGGTAATGCGGATTTTATCTGGGTAGCTGCTATTGAAATCTTCATAGGCGTTATGATTGCATTTTTCCAGAAATCAGGTGCAATTAACGCTTTTGCTGAAAAAATCGGAAGTTTTAATTTAAGTCGTTCGATGACCTCCGGTGTTGCCTGTATTTTGGGACTCATCATTTTCTTCTCTGATTATTTTTCACCTTTATACGTTGGTAACGTAATGAGACCTCTTACTGACGAAGCTAAGATTTCCAGAGAAAAGTTAGCGTTTATCTGTGACTGTACATCAGCTCCGGTTGCTTGCATGCTTGGACCGTTCTCAGCATGGGGAACATATATGGCCGGTTTGTTGGTAGGTATCGGAGTGATTACCGATGGTTCAACAGCAATGAATGTAGTTATGAAGGGCGTTCCGCTTAACTTCTACTGCATCATAATGTTCTTATTCTGCTTACTTAACGCATTTGGAATTATCCCTGATTTTGGTCCAATGAGAAAAGCAGAAAAGAGGGCTTTACAAGAAGGTAAGGTAATTGGAGACAACGCAAAACCAATGCTAAGCAGAGAACTTACCAGTATTCATCCTAATGAGGGTGTAAAGGTTAACCTTATTCTGGACTTCATTATTCCGGCAATAATTATTCTCGGAATGATTCTTGGAACTTATATTATTTTAGGTTCCGGAAAAGTACTTGAAGCTTTCATCACTGTAGTTGTATATCAATTCATCCTGATGTGGGCAAGAAAAATGGCAACATTAAGTGAACTAATGGCTACTGCCATTGAAGGTATCAAGGCCGTAATAAACGCAATCTTAATTCTTGCTATGGCTTACTGTATCAACAGCATAACAAAAGGTCTGGGAACTGCAGATTACATCATCAATTTGACTGAATCTTTCATGACTCCTGCATTATTGGTAACTGTTACTTTCCTTGTAGGTGCAGTAATTTCATTCTTAACAGGTTCATCATGGGGAACATTCGCTATAATCACTCCTATCGTTGTACCTCTGGCATTTTCAATTACAGGCGGTGAACTTTCAACATTAGTATATGCGACTGTCGCTGCTATTCAGGGCGGCGGAACATTTGGAGATCACTGCTCACCTATGTCGGATACTACGATTCTTTCATCACTTGCCGCAGGTTCCGACCACGTTGACCACAATACTACACAGATACCTTATGCTGTAACTGTCGCCGCCATATCGTGTGTTATCACGTTAATTATGGGTATGACAGTATTATCATAATCAGTTGTATCATTTAATTGCTTTTTTACCGGTAACGGGTGGTGATTTCACCGTATTTTAGAGAAGTGAATATGGTAATTTATCACCTAAGATTTATGAACAAAGCCTGTCCTCCCATAGGGTTCAGGCTTTTTTCATTGTTTTTACTTAATTTTTTGGCAGGATAGCCATATACTAATATCAAATAAAAATTTAAAAACACGATGCAGAGAAGTTTGAGACGCGTTTGAAATAAAGGCATGATTAGCCTTTGTTTTGACGTGTTTTTTGTTGCGTTTAAATATTAAAATATTGAGGAGTAAACAGAATGTATCAGATTGCTATTATCGGCGGCGGAGTAGTCGGAGGAATGATTGCAAGGACTATGGCAAAGTATGAAAACAGCATTGTCATTTTGGAGAAAGAAAACGATGTGGCGATGGGTCAGTCCAAGGCGAACAGCGGCATAGTTCACGCCGGATACGATCCTGCTGTAGGCAGTTTAAAAGCTAAGCTGAATGTGCGGGGCTCACAGATGATGGAAAAGATATGTCAAGAGCTGGATGTAAAGTATCGCAGAAACGGAACGCTGGTTGTGGGTTTTGATGAGAATGATATGGCACAGCTCGATAATCTTCTGGAAAGAGGCAAAAAAAATGGTGTAGAGGGACTGCAAATAATCGATGGCAATACTGCAAGAAAGATGGAAAAAAATTTGTCAAAACGTATAGTAGGAGCATTGTATGCACCGACGGGCGCCATAGTATGCCCTTAAGAGCTTACAATTCATTCCATAGGAAATGCGATGGACAACGGTGCAGACCTTTTGGTGAATTTTGAGGTTAAAGATATTGCAGCCAAGAATAATTGCTGGGAAATTGCAGCTGCCGACGGTCGCAAGGTTTATGCGGAAATAGTTGTAAACTGTGCCGGAATATATTCCGATAAAATTGCAGGCATGGTCGGCGTTTGCCCTTTCGCCGTCACACCGCGAAAGGGCGAATATCTCCTGCTTGACAAGGAGGCAGGAGATATGGTGGATATGACTATATTCAGAACGCCGACTAGGATGGGAAAAGGAGTTTTGGCAACCAAGACGGTTGACGGCAACGTGCTTTTGGGACCTACGTCAGAAGATTGTGAAGATAAGAATGATAAAGCAGTAACGGAGACGGGGCTTGAAAAAGTGATTGCAAATGAGTATGAATTTTTTGACAATCTGCCCTTGGATAAAGTAATTACTCAATTTGCAGGAGTGCGCGCCCACGGAGATCAGGGAGATTTCATTATCGACAGTCCACTGGCAGGTTTCATAAATGTGGCAGGAATAGAATCGCCGGGGCTTACCTCAGCGCCTGCCATCGGGGAAATGGTTGAAAAGATGCTGCTCGATATGGGAGTATCCCATAAAATTAAAGACGATTATGAGCCAAAAGTAAAAAGTTTGAAACAGAGAGGTAGCGGTTAGAG
>CAZYWO010000144.1:0-3914 GCA_964651095.1 uncultured Oscillospiraceae bacterium
CCTACCAGTACAAGCTTTCCTTTGATATTTTCAATCTTAATTTTTTCTTCTTCCTGCACGGGATGAAGTCTTTCAGACTCATCAAACATTTTTCTGGATGCGATTATGTCGCCTCCCTCTTTAGCTTCCTGTTTAATTTTCTGCCAATATTCCGGATGGCGGTATGCATAAGGAAGATAAGGCAGAGCTTCTCCTTTATATGACACACTGGATTCGTCATCACCGGGTCTTTCTTTAGCGCCATCTTTTCCGTCTCGATAAAATCCTTCCATAACAAAATCAGGAGGTGATAAAGCGATCGTTAGTGAAATATCCGGGTAGTAAGAAGCGGCCAGCAGAGCTATCATACCGGTTGTGGAAGCGCCTGCTACACCAACTTTTTTATTTCCCTGTAATTTTAAGTATGTAATTGCCTTTTTAAAGCGTTCCAGAGGATAATTATGATGTCCATAATCCTTTTTTGACGGTGACATAGTGAGCGCATTACAACCATTTTTTTGAATCCATTTCACCCCGGATACAGCCATTCTATCGTCGATTGAATCACCCAGCATTAGTATCATTGCTTTATCCGTTTTGTTTTTATTCTCAAAATACGCTCCGTAAAATCCATCATTTTCAGGTGTGAAATATATCTTTTTCATTTTTTCTTAAATCCTATCTAATAAAATGTGTCGGCGTCCAATTTTCGGTTTCCGGCAATCCAAACTTTTCTTTTCCTAAAGCTATGCTTTTCATAAGAAATGTCATATTTCTGGCAAGTACTCTCATAGTCTGTTTACCTTCTTCATCCATTTCAGCCTCTCCCTTGCCTCTGCCGTGGATGCTGTTCCAGTATTGGCTGGAAGCAATAGGCATATTTGATATTGTAAAATACTTATTTAATTCATCAAAAGTAGCTGAACATCCTCCTCGTCTGGCACATACTAGGCTTGCTCCTACTTTCATGGTTTTGTCAAAATTCGTGCTGTAAAACAGCCTGTCTAAACAAGAGATTAAAGTTCCGTTGGCGGAAGCATAGTAAACGGGGCTTGCGATTACAATACCGTTTGCTGCTTCAAATTTAGGTGCAAGCTCATTTACAATATCGTCAAAAACGCATTTACCCTTTTCAAAACATGTGCCGCAGGCGATGCATCCTCTTATATCCAAACTGCCGATTTGAACGGTTTGAGCGCTTATTCCGCTTTCTTCAAAAACTTTCTCCATTTCTCTGATAGCTATAGCGGTATTTCCGTTTACTCTTGGACTGCCGTTCAAAATCAACACTTTTAATTCATCATTGAAATTGTCTGTCATTTTATTATACCTCCGTATTTAATTCAGCATATCACACAATTTTTAAAAAGGCAAATTTTGTGTTTATCACTCTTGACAATAGTATTTCACTTTTTCCAAAAATATGAAAACGCCCTGTCAAAACAGCGCGCTTCATAAAATTTCTTAATGCTACTAATACAAAAACTCTTGTGAAAAATATTTTAAATTATCACTTTTTCAAAATCGGAAGCCGGGTGTTTGCAAAGCGGGCAGATATAATCCGGCGGTAACTCTTCGCCTTCATAAATATAACCGCAGATTTTACAGCGCCATGCTACCTTCCCCTCTGATTTCGATTCCTCCGGTTGAGGCTTAATATTTGACTGATAATAATTATAGGAAGCCGAAGGCGTATCGGACAGCACTTCCATATCGTCTACATTTGCTATAAACAAAGTATGGCTTCCCAAGTCAACAGTCTGCTGTACTGTTGCACTGATATAACCGTTAGTTCCTTCGGTTATATAGTAACACCCATTTTCACTTAGTTTAAAGGCGTCATAATCCTCAAATTTATCTGTATCTTTTCCGGACTGAAATCCAAAACGCTTGAATATATCAAAATTTGCATCTTCGCTTAAAATGGAAATATTAAACTTTCCGGAAGCTTTTACCAAATCATGAGTAAAATTGCTTTTATTAACAGTGATGCTTATTCTATTTGGCTCGGAGGTTACCTGTCCGGCAGTATTAATAATACAGCCGCTGTTTTTCCCGTTCTGACATGATGTCAGGATGAAAAGACCATATGTCAGATTATACATTGTTTTTTTATTCATAATTATATCCTCTAAAAGTGTTCATGACATTTACATAGTAATAAATATTACAAGAGGTTTACGTCATAGCCGCTCCATCTACACGTATAACCATTCCGGTTACATAGCTTGCCAAATCACTGGCTAAATAAAGATAGGCATTAGCTATGTCCACAGGTTCTCCTACGCGGCCCAAAGGAATTCCGGCAGAAATTCTGTCAACCATTTCTTGAGGCAACGCTGCAAGCATGTCAGTTTTCGTAATACCCGGAGCAACTGCATTTACACGAATCTGATCTTTTGCAAGCTCTCTTGCCAAAGATTTAGTCAGACCGTTTACTGCAAATTTCGTCGCAGGATATCCGCAACCTGACGGCTGACCGTACTCACCTACCATTGAGCTTGTATTGATAATAACTCCTCCGCCCTGCTCTTTCATAATTCTGGCAGCAGCCTGAGAGCATACAAATACAGCTTTAAAGTTAACGTCTATAATCTTAGAGAATTCTTCCAGAGTATAGTCATAAAGACTTGTTCTTGAAGAAATTCCTGCGTTGTTGGCGAGGATATCAATGCTTCCGAATTTTTCTTTTACGGAAGTAAAGGATTTCGCCACATCCTCTGGATTACATAAATCAGGCCATATACCCATAATACGGTCTGCATATTCAGATAAATCTGCTATGGCTTTTTCAACGGATTCCTGACGTGAACCTGCGATTGCCACGTTAGCGCCGTTTTCCAAATTTTTTTTTTGCTATAGCAAGACCAATTCCTCTTGTTCCACCAGTTACAATGGCTGTTTTCCCTTTTAACATATTTTATCCCCCTCGTCTCTTTTAAATTATTCTTAGTTTTTTAAATTAATAATTTTCAGCATGTACTTCAAAGTAGCTCTTTGGATGTTGACATGTCGGACAAATTTCCGGAGCTTTTGTACCAACAATTATATGTCCGCAGTTACGACATTCCCAAACCTTAACTTCGCTCTTAGCGAATACTTCTGCAAGTTCAACATTCTTCAGCAGCGCACGATAACGTTCTTCATGATGTTTTTCAATCGCTGCCACTAAACGGAACTTTGCAGCCAATTCAGGGAATCCTTCTTCTTCGGCTGTCTTAGCAAAACCATCGTACATGTCGGTCCATTCGTAATTTTCACCTTCGGCAGCAGCTTCTAAATTAGCAACGGTATCGCCAATACCATCTAACTCTTTAAACCACATTTTTGCGTGTTCTTTTTCATTATCTGCTGTCTTTAAAAACAAAGCGGCAATCTGCTCATATCCTTCTTTTTTTGCTACGGAAGCAAAGAAAGTATATTTGTTGCGCGCCTCAGATTCACCTGCAAAAGCAGTATGTAAATTTTTTTCAGTTTGTGTTCCAGCATATTTTGTCATAATTTTAATCCTCCTATTTTTTAATTTCTATTTTTTTGCTGTTTCTTTTTCCTTGCAGCTCGGGCACAATCCTTCAAACAAAAGATTACAAGTAAAGAGTTCAAAGTCCTTATCAGCCTCCTGCTCCAGTTTTAAAAGATTAGGCATATAAGGGAGTGAAGCATCAAAAATATTACCGCAGCAGGTACATTTAATGTGATAATGTTCCTGCTTTTTGGCTTCAAAATAATCGGCTCCATCAGAAACATCTATCCTGATAACCTTTTGCTGTAGTTCTAAAGTTTTGAGATTTCTATATACAGTGGCTTTTGAAATAGACGGATGCAACTCATGAATTCTCTCATAAATCATATCTGCCGTAGCATGCCCATGTATTTTACAAATCTCTTGAAAAACAATTTCCCGTTGCAAAGTATTTCTTTGATTTTTCATATTT
>CAZYWO010000145.1:0-3879 GCA_964651095.1 uncultured Oscillospiraceae bacterium
TTGAATCACATTCATGAGATTATTATGAAGCAAAATAAGACACAAAACAAGCCCTACCCCTCAAGATTGAGGGGCAGGGGAGTTGAGATGCCGTAGACATTTTTTATGGATAGAAAAGTTCATAATTATGTGCTACAATAAATGTAGTTTCGGTGTAATATATGTAACGGCTATATGAGGGCAATAATCATGTTTAAGAATAATGTTGAAGTCGATGTGAAGGTAGAGTGCATAGAAAGCAGTGTCACTTAGGCAAAACTTGCCGAGGAGATCGGCATCTCTGCGCCTTATGTGGGTCGGCTGATCAGAAATAACGAAAAGATTGTCAACAAGACATTTTGCAGCTTATGGAAAAGCTGGGGTATGATGTTGAACTGACCTATATCAAACGGGAGGATACCTGATGGCATTCGATTATAAAAAAGAGTATAAGGAATTCTATATGCCAAAGAATAAACCGTCCATCGTGACGGTTCCGAGCATGAACTATATTGCGGTTCGCGGACATGTTGATCCGAACGCGGAGGATGGAGAGTATAAGCAGTCTATCGGCTTGCTCTATGGCCTTGCTTTTACCATAAATATGAGCAAAAAAGGCAACCATCAGATCGACGGATATTTTTGATTATGTAGTCCCTCCGCTTGAGGGTTTCTGGTGGTAGGATGGTGTAGAAGAAATCGATTATGCCCACAAAGAAAACTTCAAGTGGATCTCCGTTATTCGTCTTCCCGATTTCGTTACAAAGGCAGACTTTGATTGGGCTATTGAGGAGGCGACTAAAAAGAAAAAGGAAGACTATTCCAAGGTCGAATCTCTGACATTTGACGAGGGCTTGTGCGTTCAATGTATACACATCGGTTCCTATGATGATGAGCCTGCCACTGTCGCACTTATGCATGAGTACATGGAGCAGCAGGGCTATATGTTGGATATCACCGATCAGCGCCTACATCACGAAATTTATCTGAGCGATGCCAGAAAGGTTGCACCGGAGAAGCTGAAAACTGTGCTCAGGCATCCGATACGGGAGAGGTAGAATCATGACTTCAAGCAAAGAATACCTAAATTTTATATTGGAGCAGCTGTCAGAATTGGATGATATGTCCTTTCGGGCGATGATGGGAGAATACATCATCTATTATCGTATGTAGTTGCTTTATCCGGTAAATGAAGATATGAGAGACCATGCGCCGATAGAGTTTTATAGCGGGGACAACACATATGTTAGGCTGTTCTTTGTAGATGTTGCAGAAATTGAAGAGAGCTTGAATGAGTTAAAAAATAGAATAAACAAATAAAACCAAAAGGAGGATATGCGCATGTTTCCAGAACCGCAAACACTTATTGTTGTTTACAAGGATGAATTGGTACTAAACCATCTTAAGAAGCTGGTTGAGACTAATGATGATAAAGAGGGTGAGATTGTTGGCACCGAAGATGGCTCTGTGACAATTGTGTCGTGGACTGAGAAAGTCTGGCTTGAAAACAAGAGAGCAGGGACTATTGATAGCAAAGTCCTTTTGATTGGGAAAATAAAGGGTGCAGATAAATTGGAGCCGGTTATTGATGTCAAGTTTGATGAGTGGGGAATCAAGTATGGATGGGCTGGTAAACAAGCACTCATAAAGGTGGATGAGTGGGCTATCAAGAAAGAGGAGTATCAACGGTTCCTAGAGAATTTTAAAGAGAAAACCCTCCCTCAAAAGGAAAAGGAAAACGTTCCAATAAAGGTGGTTAAAAAAGGTGGAATCGCAGTTCTTTTTGGGCTGGTAGGATTGGGTGGCTCATTCCTTGTTGATTTCTTTAAGGATAAAGCAAAACTCAGACAACAGTTATTCCTTTATGGAATACTTAATTTCTATGAGAATGATCTTGAGACATTTATGAAGTCATAAGGAGGGGGCCCTTATGGATGAAGCGTCAAAAGCTGGCTGGGATTATGTTTCTAAACAAATGGGGGCTAATTACTCAGCTCAGTTTGGGGAAAACTATATATCAACGGTCAGTGAAACAGTGCAAAAAATTGTTGATGATATGAATGCTCTGGCTGAAAATGGGCTTGGAGAAAAACAGCTAAAAGGTATTGTGGCTGAGTACTGGCATGCAGATACTTTCAATATTGAGGCTGCTCTTAGGGATTCAAGTAATAGGGCATTTGTTGACGGAAGCACAGAGCATGCTTCTGTGGATGTGTCAACAAACTTCGGTAGGAACTATAGTTTGAAGTATATTAGAACCGCTGAAACAAGTGTTGATGCGCAGGCCAAGAATGTAATTCAAGCATATCACGAGTATTTAAGTAAGCCAAGAAAAGGCGAGGCAATGTCATTTGATAAGTATCTTGATAAGTACGGGTATTCTAAGGATGAAAACATTAAAAAGCTGATTGCTGATTATAGAAAATCTGTAGAGAATGGGGATACGTCTACGCTTGAGCAGTTTATGAAGACTCATGCGGGTGAGTATGATATTGCGTCGTTATTAACATCTGTTTATAACGGCCAAGATCGGTTGATTCCCACAGACCAGATAAAAGAAGCAATAAAGTATCTCAATAGAGAGATTGCAAAAGAATCCTCAAAGGAAACATCTAATCGTGCGGCACTGCTTGCTAATTATAAGGAGACGCTTGAAAAACTTGTTGATCGCATTTCAGATGGGACCGGCGCAGAATCGCATACTCTTACCAAAGAAGAGGCTGAAGCTATAGCAGCCTTGGTGAAAAAGGGTGAGTTCAAAGCAGAGGATTTTGGACTAAAGCTTAGCGATATCGTTACAAATGAGTACATATTACATCAAGCGTTAAAGGCCGGATACACTTCTGCAGTAATAACTCTTGTTATGCAGCTTGCTCCTGAAATAATAAAAGCTGTTGACTATCTGATTAAGAATCGAGAGATTGATTTGGAGCAAGTCAAGAAAATAGGAATAACTGCGGTAACAGCAAGTACAGAAGGCTTTTTGCGTGGAACCATTTCGTCTGCTTTGACTATAGCTTGTATGTCAGGAAAGCTTGGAGAGCAGTTCATCAATGTAAATCCATATGTGATAGGTGCTCTTACAGTTATTGTGCTTGATGTTGCAAAGAGTAGTATTCTTGTTGCGGCAGGAAAGCTGACTCCACGTGAGATGGGAAGTAAGATAACAAAAGAATTACTTATATCGTCTGCTGCTTTGGCTGCTGGAGCGTTAGGTCAGGCAATAGCACCAGAACTTCCAGTTTTGGGTTATATGCTTGGAAGCTTGATTGGAAGCTGTGTAGCTTCGCTAGTTATTAATGTAGGAGAAAAATGCTTCATTTCATTCTGCGTAGATACGGGTTTTACTTGTTTCGGGCTCGTCGAGCAGAACTACGTGCTGCCTGAAGAAACGTTGAAGGCTATGGGAATTAACCTTGCTATTATCCCACGTGCTGAGGTGAAACATGCGACAGTGAAGCATACCGCTATTAAGGAATCCAATATTAAGAAAACAAAATATGAAACGGTACAGCTCACAATGGTACGTAGAGGTGTTATCGGAATAAATAGAATAGGTTATATATGAAAACGATAAAAGTTGTGGCTGCGGTTATTCGAGATGAAAATAAGATATTTGCAACGGCCAGAGGTTACGGGGGAGTTTAAAGGTTTATGGGAATTTCCAGGTAGGAAGATAGAAAGCGGAAAAACTCCTCAAAAGGCTCTCAAGTGTGAATCCATAACCTGAATTTTGGGCGCACCTTCCCCTTGGTGGGAAAAGGCTTTTTTAAAAGCTTATCCGGCGTGTGCAGTACATTGCTGTTGTATGAGTTTTAAGGTATTCGGGTCAGCTCCCTGCTCACTCAGGAACTGGAGGGTATTGTCAACCGTTAAAATAACAGGTTTCTGTTTCGGCGG
>CAZYWO010000146.1:0-3867 GCA_964651095.1 uncultured Oscillospiraceae bacterium
TTGTTTGTGATGCTCAAATTTATTCTCTAACCGCTACCTCTCTGTTTCAAACTTAATCCTCCTTATGCCTTGATGTTTTGCAGAAAAAAAGCGTAAATCCATTTGTTTGGACTTACGCTGAAGCTGCTCAACTACTAATAATAGTAGTATTATTTTTTGAATATGTCAAGGGTTATAGTGTAGCTCTTATTATAGGGAAACCCCATATCTAGTTTATATTTAAAACCGCAGAATGAAAAAAGTTCTGCGGTCTCTTTAATTACATTTGATTATTCCGAAATTACCTCTATATTGATAAGCTGCTGATTCCAAATACTGTTAACCGTTGCAGGCTCCCCATTAAAAGTTACTTTAACGTAATCATGCAGAGAATAATTTTTAGCTTCACCTTTAGCCGGCGTTATGCCTAAAGCATCGCATCCATATATTTCGCTGGGCTTGATTGCGATGAAGTTGGCGGACAAGTCTAAAGCAATTATTTGTCCTGCAATCACATGAACGCTGGAGGAGCCACTGTATGAAATATCGTCAGAAGGATTTTCGCAAGGCCAAGATGAGTTTGAGGTTACTATACTTTGCAAGTATTTTACGAAATTTTCCGATGAAATATTTTCAGCGCTTATATAATATGCTAAGTCGCCTTGGGTAAACTCGACGTGATAACAGCTATTTCCATCTCCGTTGATATAATGGAAAATAGCGAATTGCCGCCCATTTATATGAGTAAATTGAAGTTCTTCATTTAATAACGGAAAGACATCAGAGGACATTTTAAACGCTTTGGCAAGAGTAATACAAACTTTTTTTGTCTCACCTTCATCGGCAAATAAAAAACTGTTGGTGTCATAGTAAACGCCGCGATCGGCAGATTTATATATACCATACTGTTGAGATATTGGGAATCCCTCTGGATTGCCAAAAGCGGAAACGGGCATAAGAGAAGGTTCCAGAACATTAAGTTGACTGGTTATATCCTCATCCACGCCGTAATATTTTAAAATCTCACTTAATGTCATAGTCAAATAATCATCGGCAAATAAAGAAAATAATGCGTTTGGCTCGGTTATGTGATCATAATCAGCTATTTCATTTAAATTTATATCTATCCCAACAGAACCCGGCTCATCGGCGGAACCGGCTGGCAGAGATAATGTCAGAATGTACAGCAAAATTGCAGCACATGCCGCAATTGGAGCAATATGCTTAATAAGCCGTAAAGCCGGTGCGGTGGTTTTATCGATGTGGAAACTTTCGGCTTCTTTAATATAGTTCTCACTTATGTTGCTGACGGCAATAGAAATATTTTCTCGTGTCATATCCAGTAACCCTCTTTCTTAAGAATTTTTTTCAGCTTTTTGCGTATACGTGAAAGACGCACCGCTGCGGCATTAGCGCTGATTTTGAACATTAAGCTTATGTCGGAAAGGGAATCCGCATACCAGTATCGCCGTACAAACATGATTCGGCTCTCTTTATCAAGAGCATTAAGAAAATTGTCGATTAAGAGTGAAAGTTCATGTGCAGTTACTTGCCTTTCGGCAGTTGAAACTGATGGCAGACAACTTTCCAGCTCGTCAAGAGCCACATCATAGAAACTGTTTCGCTTCAAGGCAGTATTTGAATGGTATTTGGCAATAGAAATATTGCGGACAATGCGGCATACGTAGGTACTCAAAGGATTTGGATTCTGAGGAGGGATAGTATTCCATGCAGCAAGAAAGGCATCGTTTACACATTCTTGGGCGTCGTATTCATTCTTGAAAATATTCCTTGCGATACTGACTAAGGCTGCGCTGTATTTTTCGGACAATTCTGCGATTGCCTGTTCCGAGCGTTCATAAAACAAAGCGATTATTTTCTCATCATCTAACATTGCATCACCCGCCTTTCCTTTTGTATTCCCCTATGCTTTTTACCTGCTGCTTGTTTCAAGACCAGTCCGGTTTCCCTGAACCTCTTTTCACCTATATACTATATTTTTAGCCGATAATATTACATGTAAAATTAAATTTTATTTATGTATTATAATTTACCACATATGGTTGCTGTTTTCCACTTTATGGCGGCAATACCCACGGGGAGGCAATGTCAATAAGACGAAAATTTGGCATACCCAATTGTGCCATGGGGTGGTAAAATATAGATAAATAAAAGCAAAATAGAATAGGAGGAAACTATAATGAGAAAAAATTTTGGAGCTAAACCTTATCTTTACCCGATGCCTGTTTTCATCGTGGCTGCTTATGACGAAAAAGGCAAGCCTAACGCCATGAACGCAGCATGGGGCGGAATGAGTGATGACACGGAAATATCCCTTTGCCTTAGCGCTCACCATAAAACTGTAAAAAATATAATTGCTTCAGGAGCCTTCACTGTGAGCTTTGCTGACAGCGCTCATGTAGTCGAGTGCGACTATGTTGGGGTTGTGTCCGGCAATGATGAACCAAATAAGATGGAAAAATCAGGTTTTCACACTACTAAGTCTGAATTTGTAAATGCTCCTCTTATCGATGAACTTCCTATGGCTGTAGAGTGTAAGTTTAAAAGTTACGACGCTGAAAATTGCCGCATGGTAGGTGAAATTATAAATGTAAATGCTGACGAAAGAATCCTCAATGAGGAAGGCAAGATTGACGTTAAGAAACTTGACCCTATAACATATGACCCTGTAAATAACGAGTACCGCAGACTTGGAGAGAAAGCAGGAAACGCATTTAAAGACGGTCTGGATTTAAAGAAATAGACGTCAGTCGGTTGTGCCGAATAATATTTCAGATGTGCATAGCTAATAAAGCATGGTGATAAAGCGCAGCTAATAAAGTGGCTTTGAAAAAACGATAAATTTTTTGATTTTTATTAACTTTTCTTATAAAAGAATTCTGAAAACAGTCATTAATATCCATTAAAATGTGAAAGGCAGAAAGCCATGAAGAAAAAAATCAACATTATAATTGCCAATCCGGCAGGAAATGTAACAATATTTGTAAAGGACAAATTTGAACGCAGCAAGTATCAGGATGTGGCAAAACAGCTTCTTGATATGAAGCAGTTTGGTGGAGAACAAGTAGCCTTTATTTTGGAAACACCTGCTTGCGGACGTGCAGATGGAAAAGTCGAAATGTGCGGATTAGAGTTTTGCGGCAATGCGTCTAGAGCCTTTGGGCTGATAAAAGCAAAAGAAATGGGCATAAGCGGCGAGGGAAAGATTTTTGTGGATGTCAGCGGCTGTAATGAGATTCTCAGCATAGATGTAAACACCAAGACGGGATACACGAAGGTCAAAATGCCTAACCCGCTAAAGATGACAAAAATCGACCTTCGCGAATTGCAAATAGGCGATGACGTTCAAAACTTAATGGGAAACAGTTCAACACAAAGCATCTCCGCACTAAAGGATAGTTTAGCGCCGGAGAATAGTTTATCAAATACGATCCTTGTAGACTTAGGTGGGATAATGCACGTCATTGTACAGGGCATTGAAGCTTCTAAAACTACATTTGATATAATAAAAAACTTTGTGATGAAAAAATTCAATCCTCCTGCGATGGGAGTTATGTTCTATAATTCCAAAGACAGCAGCCTTATACCTGTGGTATATGTGAAAGATGTAGATACCACATATTTTGAGGGCTCATGCGGTTCAGGTGTAACCGCATGCGGAGGTGCATTGGGCATTTCCCTTGGAGATGGAATTCATCGCTTTACATTTAAACAGCCCGGCGGAATTATCGATTCTGCCGTCGAAATAGCAAAAGGCGAAATAAAATCCATTTACATAGAAGGAAAGGTCGAGCTTTCTGAAGAAATCGAGGTGGAGATTGAAATATAAAACAGCTATTAAATATAGAGCCTCAGTATAAAATTATA
>CAZYWO010000147.1:0-3835 GCA_964651095.1 uncultured Oscillospiraceae bacterium
AATAATCTCGGATAATATAAGCTTTTTCAGCAAAATAGCTTCCACCCGTTTTATGGGTGGAAGCTATTAATCAATTTCACCGGCTTCGATATACCCTGCGTCGACCATACAAGTAATGACTTGCTGCCTGCGCTCCTCTGCCAAAGTGGGATTCACATCAGGCGAATAAACCGACGGTGCGTTGGGTATTCCCGCAAGCATAGTACATTCATATTCGTTCATCTCCGATGGGGTTTTCCCGAAATATCCTTGGCAGGCATCATATATATTATAGTATCCTGAACCGAAATAAATCGTATTAACGTAAAGCTCAAGAATTTCATTCTTACTCTTTAAATTCTCAATGTCGCGAGCTACAAGTACCTCTGCTACCTTACGTGTATACTTTTTTTCCTGTGAAAAATACATTATTCTTCCAAGCTGCTGAGTTATGGTGCTTCCACCTTCCACAATCTCTTTGTTTTGAAGATTGCGCCATGCAGCTCTGACGGTCGATATTATATCAAAACCGCTGTGAGAACGAAATCTGCGGTCCTCTGCGGCTATGACGGCTTCCACATATGTTTTGGGAAGCTCATCGTAGGCAGTATAGTTTTCCTGAGCCATAATTTCCGATATCTTTTCTTCAACGGACACCTGAGAAACAGCTTCATCGTACATTTCATACCCCATATAAAATACTACGCCTACACAGATGACTAAACCTAAAAATATTATTGCAATGAGTTTCTTCAATGTTTTCAAATCTCTTACCCAAACCTTTCTGTAAATTCTACAATTTTACCCCTTATATATTTTATCACCAAATTACGGCTGACGCTAGTACCAAGTTATCTCAAAAACGTTGAGGTGATCGTAACTGCCACCTAGCGACGCCGACCTTGCACTTAAATATTGATATATATTGCTTTAACTGCTGATTTTATCAACAAAAACAAAATGTCGGCGGATTTTTTCATTTTGGTATCACCTTAATTTCAAATATTTCCGCCAACATTTATTTTACATGGTTAATTACCTTTCCGCCAAAAGATCAGCGAAGCTTTTTCTTTTTCGCAAAAACGCAGTACATCACGAATACCAAAAGGGCTACGGCAAGAGCCATCCAGCCTATAAATACGCCTTTAGGTTCCTCCTTAAACCAATCATAATATCCCTTTAAATAAATTACTATAATCAATGTAGGTATTCCGAACTTTATATATCCGCCAAGAGCCGCAGGGAACTTAATGCCTTCGCCTTCGTTGGCTTCATCGAGAAAGTTTCTGAATCCCCATCCGTTACGACATGTACAGAATAAAATATATCCAAGGCTTCCCAGAGGCAGCAGGTTGTTGCTCACAATAAAGTCTTCTAAATCCATGATGCTGCTTCCCTCGCCCAGCGGCTGAAATCCTGCCCAAATTGTGAAACCAAAAACGCAAGGCAGGCTTAATAAAGTCAGCAGACATCCGCTTACCAAAGCGCTCTTTTTCCTTGTCCACCCAAATAAATCTATGTTAAAAGCTACTAAGTTCTCCACTACAGCGATTATTGTGGTAAACGCAGCAAAAGTCAGGAACAGGAAGAAAAATCCTCCCCAAATCTGACCGCCTGTCATCTGGGAAAATATATTCGGGAGTGTAACAAACACTAGTCCGGAACCTGAACCGGGCTCAATTCCAAAAGCAAAGCATGCCGGAATTACAATAAATCCGGAGGTCAAAGCAACAAATGTATCCAGCAGCGTAATATTCACTGCCTCCCCTGTCAAGCTTCTCTTTCGTTCTAAATAACTTCCGAATATTACCATAGCTCCGATTCCAATTGATAATGTAAAAAACGCCTGACTCATTGCGGCATACAAGACATTGCCTAAACCAACCTTCATGATTTTGCTGAAATCAGGAATTAAGTAAAATTTTACGCCATCAAGAGCGCCCGGCAAAAATATGGAACGCACGGCTAAAACCACCATGATGGACATCAATGCTACCATCATAAATTTGCTCACCTTTTCCACACCTCTCTGAAGACCGAATACGCATACAATACCGCTGGCTACGCATGTAAAAATTGTTCCTATAAGCATCGTGTCAAGATCGCCAAGGGTATTAACGAACATGGAGGCACATTCCTGTGCGGTAATCCCTTTAAATTCACCGCTAAATCCTTTTATCGTGTATTGTATAAGCCATCCCGCTACAGATGTGTAGAACATCAAGAGCAGATAGCAGCCGGCAATTCCTATTACTTTATGGGTATGCCAAAAAGTTCCTTTAGGTTCAAGCACATCAAAGCTCTTGGCGACGCTGGTTCTGCTGGCACGTCCTACGGCAAACTCGCAGATCATAACGGGGATTCCCATTATAAATAAAAACACAAGATAAATAAGTATAAATGCCGCACCGCCATAAGCGCCGCAAAGATAAGGAAATTTCCAAACATTTCCTAGACCTATGGCGCAGCCTGCGCTTACAAGTATAAATCCTAATCTGGATTTAAATCCTTCTCTGTTCATTGTTTAAACTTTACCTCCCGATATTGATAATATGTCTTTATATTATATCAGCTAGCATACATACATTGCAATTCCTTTATGCCCTGATAATAAAAGGGGATGTTTCTTTGGAAACATCCCTTTTATTGACTTCTTCATCTGAATGATTTTTGAATGTGAAAGCACGCATAATGCCAAAGCTTGAGAAATTATCTCTTTGAGAACTGGCTTGCTCTTCTTGCCTTCTTTAATCCGTACTTCTTTCTTTCTTTCATTCTAGGGTCTCTTGTTAAGAATCCGGCAGCCTTTAAAGGAGCCCTGTAGCTTTCCTTATCAGCTACGCAAAGCGCTCTTGAAATACCATGTCTTAAAGCGCCTGCCTGACCTGTAAATCCGCCGCCGTGTACAGTAGCGATTACATCAAACTTGCCTTCGCAGCCTGCGATTTCAAAAGGTCTCTTAACTTCTCTCTTAACGATTTCCATTCCGAAGTAATCTTCTAAATCTTTTTTGTTAACAGTGATCTTTCCAGTTCCAGGGATTAATCTAACTCTAGCAACTGAACTTTTTCTTCTTCCTGTTCCTTGATACTGCATCTTTGCCATTGTCTATTCCTCCCTTTCCTTAGAATTCCCACTTTTCAGGCTTCTGTGCTGCATGAGCATGCTCAGGACCAGCATAAACCTTTAACTTCTTAAACATCTGTCTGCCAAGCTTTCCATCAGGAAGCATGCCTTTTACAGCGTGTCTAATAATTTCTTCAGGCTTTTTAGCTTGAAGTTTTTCAAAAGAAATCTCTCTTAAGCCGCCCGGATATCCGGTATGTCTCTTATAGATCTTTTCTTTTCTCTTCTTACCTGTAACTTCAACCTTCTCTGCATTGATTACGATTACATAATCGCCACAGTCAACGTGAGGTGTATAGATAGGTTTCTTCTTTCCACGAAGAATTGAAGCTACTTCTGATGCAAGTCTTCCTAAAGTCTTGCCTTCTGCATCGACAACGTACCACTTACGCTGTACTTCAGCAGGTTTTGCGATAAATGATTTCATTTTCTTTCCTTTCTACCTACTTGGTTTTGCAGCCTATTCTATGGGGCAAAACGTTTTCGGCTTTGTCTACTGGGATTTCACCGCTTGCGGACAGCAAAATCTGTTTCGATATACTAAAACTAATTAGTTTCGGGTCCCGGACGGATTCCCATCCTGCGCCCGTTTGCATAAAACATGCATTAGTATTATATAGCGAAACCCTTGTAATTGCAAGGACTTTTTCAACTTAATTATGCTGTTTTTTCTTAGGTGAAATGAAAAAATGAATTCATTAATCCAGAAGATAGCAAAGAAGTTTGTCTT
>CAZYWO010000148.1:0-3757 GCA_964651095.1 uncultured Oscillospiraceae bacterium
CTCAAAAACCCAGTATTTATGCGGGTTTTCAGCGTTTTTGGTACTACTCCCACTCTACTGTTCCGGGGGGCTTGGAAGTTATGTCATAGACAACTCGATTTACATGCTCAACCTCGTTTATGATTCTATTTGAAACCTTACCAAGAATTTCATAAGGGATTTTTGCCCAATCGGCTGTCATAAAGTCGTCTGTAGTAACTGCTCTGATAGCTATTAGCTCATCATAGGTTCTTGCGTCCCCCATAACGCCAACGGTTTTAACTCCCGGAAGCACAGCAAAGAACTGGCTCATCTGTTCGGCATATCCGCATTTGTCCATTTCGTCACGGAGAATAGCGTCTGCTTCCTGTAAAATTCGCACCTTTTCTGCGGTAACCTCACCAATTACACGAACACCAAGTCCGGGACCTGGAAACGGCTGGCGCCATACAAGCTCATGAGAAAGTCCCAGCTTTTCACCTACCGCACGAACTTCATCCTTAAAGAGATCCTTTAACGGTTCTATAATTCCCTCAAAGGAGATATCTTTTGGCACACCAACCTGATTGTGATGAGTTTTGATTTTAGCAGCATCGCCCTTTCCGCTTTCTATACGGTCGGGATAGATTGTGCCTTGCGCAAAGTAGCCTTTACCGTAATTGTCACGTATTTTATTCCAGAATACGTTGTAGAATTCTTCTCCGATGATTTTACGCTTATTTTCGGGGTCTGACACACCTTTTAGTTTTGAAAGAAATTCTTCCTGACAGTTAATACGAACAAAATTCATATCAAACAGCTTTGTAAAAGTCTGTTCAACAAAGTCTCCTTCATCTTTACGCATAAGTCCCTGATCAACAAACACACAAGTAAGCTGCTTACCTACCGCCTTGCTGAGAAGCGCAGCTGCAACCGAAGAGTCAACACCGCCTGAAAGACCCAGAACAACTCCATTGTCACCAATCTGTTCCTTTAGCTGCTGAACGGTTGTTTCAATGAAATTATCCATTTTCCACTCTCCCCTGCAATTACAAACATTATAGAGGAAAGATTTGAGCATATCTTTACCATTCTCTGTATGATTTACCTCAGGATGGAACTGAACACCATAAAGCTTCTTGTCAGGATTAGCCATAGCTGCAACAGGACAATTTGCTGTTCTTGCAGTAACAGCAAATCCGTCAGGAGCCTTGCTGATATAATCACGGTGGCTCATCCAAGAAATTCCTTTTTCGGGGAGTCCGCTAAAAAGCACGTCATTTTTATTATATTCAGTTTCAGTCTTGCCATATTCGCTTATTGAACTGTCCGTAGCAGATGTTACAACACCGCCGAGAGAATATGCCATAAGCTGACAGCCGTAGCAAATGCCGAGAATTGGGATTCCGAGCTTGAAAATTTCGGGGGTGTAATTCGGTGAAGTTTCATCATACACACTGTTGGGACCGCCTGTAAATATTATGCCCTTGGGCGATAAATCTTTGATTTTCTGAATATCAACAGTATATGGCAGAATTTCACAATATACGTTACATTCACGAACTCGTCTGGCAATAAGCTGATTGTACTGACCGCCAAAGTCAAGTACGATTACTGTCTCTTTGATATCCATATTCTCTACCATCCTCTCTAATATTTTGCAGACTTATCTGTATATTATGTCATTTCTTGAAGGGCCGTTTGAAACCATTGTAATAGGTACGCCGATTTCTTTTTCTGCAAACTCAATATATTCACGGCATTCCTTTGGAAGTTTATCGTACTCTGTAATGCCCGAAATTGAGCACTTCCAGCCCTTTAATTTCTTTAGAATCGGTTTACATCTCTTAAGCTTAGTAGTTGACGGAAAATAATCAATAACCTCTCCGTCGAGTTCATATCCTACGCATACGGGAATTTCATCAAGATAGCCAAGTACATCGAGCACGGTAAAGGCTACCTCTGTTGCACCCTGAACCATACAGCCGTAGCGTGTTGCAACAAGATCAAGCCAACCCATACGGCGAGGTCTGCCTGTTGTGGCGCCGAATTCGCCGCCGTCTCCGCCGCGTTTGCGTAACTCATCAGCTTCTTCTCCGAAGATTTCAGAGACAAATTCACCTGCGCCAACAGCGCTAGAATATGCCTTTACAACCGTGATAATGTCCTTAATTTCATATGGAGGAATACCTGCTCCTACAGCACCGTAGCCAGCAATTGTATTTGAAGAGGTTACCATTGGGTATATACCGAAATCGGTATCCTTCAACGAACCAAGCTGACCTTCAAGAAGAATATTTTTGCCGTCTTTAAGTGCCTTATGTATGAACGTGAAGGCATCACCGACATATGGAGCAAGAAGGTCTTTATACTCCATAAGCTTATCATATATTTCCTGCTCCGTAATAGCAGGCTTGTTATAAAGATTTTTTAATGTAGCATTTTTTATTTCAAGCGCGTGATGAATTTTATCCTTGAGTGAAGCAGGATCATCAAAAAGCTCGTTAATCTGAAAACCGATTTTGGAATACTTATCGGAATAGAAAGGAGCAATACCGCTTTTTGTAGAGCCGAATGAGTTTTTGCCGAGACGTTCCTCCTCGTAGCAGTCAAAAGCAACATGGTAAGGCATAACAATCTGTGCTCTGTCAGAGATGATTACATTTGGCTTTGGAACTCCTCTTTCCTCAAGATAAGCCATCTCCTTGACAAAATTTTCGACACTGAAGGCTACGCCGTTGCCAATGATATTTGTGATATTCTGATGAAAAACACCCGATGGAAGCTGATGAAGAGCAAACTTTCCGTAGTCGTTCACTATAGTGTGCCCTGCGTTGGCACCGCCCTGAAAACGGATAACGATATCGCTGTTATTGGCAAGAACATCAGTTATTTTGCCTTTTCCTTCGTCGCCCCAGTTGGCACCTACAATTGCCTTTACCATAATACAAAACTCCTTTTGCAATAAGAAATATACTAATTATACGTTAATTTCAGGTTTATCTGATTCAATATTCTTGTATTTATCAAGCACAGGCTTAACGCAGTCGTTCAAGAAATCATCAGTCTGCTCCTTTGCTCTGCCTGTATATTTTTCAGGTTCAAGAATTGTTTCAAGCTCCTCATACGTTACACCAAAATCTTCATCATCAGCAATATAGTTGAGAAGGTCGTTTTCTCCTCCCTCTTCTTTGATTACCTTTGAAGCTCGCATTGAATGAATACGTATTTTTTCGTGAAGCTGTTGTCTGTCAGCTCCTCTTTTCTTTACAGCATCCATCATAATGTTTTCAGTCGCCATAAAAGGAAGCTCTTTTCTTAATCTCTGTTCAATAACCTTTGGATAAACCACAAGTCCGTCTGCAACGTTTGCGTATAGTGAAAGAATTCCATCAACAGCCAAAAATGCTTCAGGAACACTTAAACGCTTATTAGCCGAGTCGTCAAGAGTTCTCTCAAACCATTGCGTAGCAGTCGTAAAATAGCCGTTAAGCACATCAACCATGACATATCTTGAAAGCGAGCCGATACGCTCACTGCGCATAGGATTACGCTTATACGCCATTGCCGATGAGCCAATCTGCGTTTTTTCAAACGGTTCCTCAACCTCTTTAAGATGTTGTAAAAGGCGAATATCATTTGAAAATTTTGCCGCACTTTGAGCAATTCCCGCAAGAACATTGAGAAACTGAGAGTCAAGCTTACGTGAATATGTTTGTCCCGACACAGGGAAGCAAGCCTTATAGCCCATTTTTTCAGCAATCTTCTTATCAAGCTCTTTACACTTTTCGTGGTCGCC
>CAZYWO010000149.1:0-3462 GCA_964651095.1 uncultured Oscillospiraceae bacterium
ATTTAAATAATATGTGCTTTTGCTAGGAGTATTGTATATTTATGAGAGAGTAAAATGCCAGTAAAAAGTTAATAAATCGCCTCTATGACTACCGCCATACCCATACCGCCTGCAATACATAATGTAGCCAAACCATACTGTAAATTTCTCTTTCTCATTTCATTTATAAGAGTAACTATGATTCTTGAGCCGGAGCTTCCTACCGGATGTCCTAAGGCAATTGCTCCACCATTAACATTAATATCTTCCATTCTGTCTTCAAGTCCAAGTTCCCTGATGCAAGCTACAGACTGAGCTGCAAAGGCTTCATTTAACTCGAACAACTGAATATCGTCTAATGTCAGTCCTGCGTTTTCCAAAGCTTTTCTGGTTGCAGGCACCGGACCGATACCCATATATCTCGGATCAACGCCTGCCGTTGCAAAACCTTTTACTCTTGCGATAGGTTTCTTGCCCTGTTTTTCAGCTTCTTCTGCTGACATGAGCATTAAAATTGACGCTCCGTCGTTTCTTCCGCTTGCATTTCCTGCCGTAACGGTTCCCTTTCCGTCTGTTCTGAAGACAGGTTTTAATTTACCCAGTTTTTCTAAAGTAGTTTCTCTTGGAAATTCATCAACATCAAATACGATAGGTTCACCCTTTCTCTGCGGTACAACCACCGGAACGATTTCGTCATTAAATCTTCCTTCCTTAATGGCTTTTGCTGCTTTTTCTTGGCTGGCAAGAGCAAATTTATCCTGATCTTCTCTGGAAATGTTATACTTTTCTGCAACGTTCTCGGCAGTCATTCCCATATTGAAAATTCCTCAATGATATTTGAAACCATGCTGTCTACGCCTTCTTTATCGGTTATATTCACGGCGAAACCTCTTACTGTTCCCAGTTCTCTTAATTGCTTAACCGCCTTTTCTACAGTTTCCTGTTTCAAATCGCAGATTGCTACTATTGCACCCTCCTGCAAAAAAACTTTAGCCGCCGCAAATCCAATGCCTGCTGCCGCCCCTGTGATTATTGCAACTTTTCCATTCAGTTTCATTTTCTCAATTCCTACTTTCTTTTTTATTGTTCATATATAACTTAACTATTGTTAACATAGAGATTAAATATCGATTATTGATTATAGTTTAAAGGAACATTTTTTTCAATAGGAATTTAACGAATAATAACTATCCACCGGCATAGCCGATGGTTTTCTAATATAAAAAACACCTTCAGGCATTTTTGCCCAAAGGTGCTAATTGATAATGTTTCTGATAAAACTCGCATATCTTCTAATACTCATCCCAATACTCAAGGTCATAGTTTTGTATTCTGATAATGTCGCCTTCTTCCAGTCCTATTTTTTTAAGCTCGTCTATTGCGCCGTTTTTCTCGATATATTTATATAAATATCTCAACGAACCCATATCGTTAAAATTAGTGGAATTGAAAATCTTTGTAAGTTGTTTGCCTTCAATAGTAAAGACGCCCGCCTCCTCATCATATCCGACTATGATATCTCTGTAAGAAGCATCGTTTTCCTCTACCTCAAAGTCAAAGTATTCCGTAACATCTTCTTCCGGTTCCGGATTTGCTTCAATTCTCTGAAGCTCATGAAGTGCTGCTGTTAAAATTTCCTCCACTCCCATATTAAGTGGTGCAGACATAGGAAAAACTTTGTATCCCTGACTTTCCACATATTTCTTAAACTCCAGATATTTAGAGTCATGCTCGTCGATCATATCGATTTTATTTGCGGCTACGAGCTGTGGTTTCTTCAATATTCTGCTGCTGTAATTTTCAAGCTCCTTGTTGATTTTATTAAAGTCGTCTATCGGATCGCGGCCCTCGCTTCCCGAAACATCTACAACATGAATCAAGACCTTAGTTCTTTCGATGTGTTTAAGGAATTTAAATCCCATACCCAGACCCTCGCTGGCGCCTTCAATTATGCCGGCTATATCAGCCATTACAAAACTTTGATCATAAATCTGAACCACTCCCAGATTAGGGTCAATGGTCGTAAAGTGATAATTGGCAATCTTAGGCTGCGCGCTGGTTGATACTGCTAAAAGTGATGATTTTCCCACGTTAGGAAAGCCTACAAGCCCAACGTCAGCTATAAGTTTAAGTTCGAGTATTACGTTTCTTTCCTTTGCAGCCCCTCCTGCTTCGGCAAAGTTTGGAGCTTGTCTAACGGAATTTTTAAAGTGAACGTTACCTTTTCCTCCTCTGCCTCCTTTAGCAGCAACAAATTTTTCGCCATCTTCAACCAAGTCTTTCATTACTTTTCCGGTTTCCTGGTCTAAAATGACAGTTCCCATAGGAACTTTTATGATAAGGTCTTTGCCATCCTTGCCAAAACGGTTCTTTTTCATGCCGTTTTGACCGGCTTCAGCCTCATATTTTTTCTTGTATTTAAAGTCCATCAGAGTTCTCAGGTTTCTGTCAGCCTGAAAAATTACATCTCCGCCGTCTCCACCGTCTCCGCCGTCGGGACCTCCCTGCGGTACGAAAGGTTCTCTCCTGAAAGTTACGGCTCCGTCGCCTCCTTTTCCGGACTTTATCATAATTTTGGCTCTATCTACAAACATTTTAAGAACCTCCTTTGCATGATACAAAAAGCCCCTGTAATTATTATATACAGGGGCAGAAAAACTAATTAAGCTTCTTTAGGATAAACACTGACTTGTTTTCTAGTTTTATCTTTTCTTTCAAACTTAACAGCTCCATCGATTTTAGCAAATAAAGTATCATCTCCACCGATACCTACATTGTTGCCTGGATGGAACTTTGTTCCTCTCTGTCTAACTAAAATGCTTCCGGCGCTTACAAACTGACCGTCTCCAGCTTTAAGACCAAGACGTTTGGACTCGGAGTCACGACCGTTTTTAGAGCTACCTACACCTTTTTTACTTGCCATAAAAAGTACCTCCTAACATATAAGATAATTACTTTAATGCTGCTTCAATAGCCTCGATAATTACAGCCTTAGTAGCCTTTTCGTCGATAGCAATATTGTTTTCTTTAGCAAAAGCAATCAGTTCGTCTTTTTTCATTGAAGCTGAAACCTTCTTAACAGTCTTAACTTCTTCTGAAGCAGGTTCAGCCTTAACCTCTTTTGCCTTAGGAGCTGCCTTCTTAGGAGCTGCTCCGCCTAAGCTTTCAATTTTCACCATTGTATACGGCTGTCTATGTCCCTGTTTCTTTCTGTAGTCCTTTTTAGCCTTATACTTGAAGATAATTACTTTCTGACCCTTTCCGTTTTCTACAACGCTGCCAGTTACAGCTGCATCAACGTAAGGAGTTCCTACTTTAATGTCCTTACCTTCTCCTAATACGAGTACCTTATCGAAAGTTACTGTTTCACCAGCTTCTACGTTTAACTTCTCAATGGTGATAATATCGCCTTCCTGTACTCTGTACTGTTTTCCACCAGTTTCAATTACTGCGTACATTATTATTTATTCCTCCTCTATCCAG
>CAZYWO010000150.1:0-3364 GCA_964651095.1 uncultured Oscillospiraceae bacterium
GTCTCTATTCGATAGTTGCAATAACTATAATTTATCTGATTTTAGTAAAGAAGGTAACAAGACACCGCAGGGACAGGTATTTTAGATGAGTAAAAAAATTCTTAATTCCAGGTATTATCAGATAATAATTTTAATTGGTATCCTTATGCTTGCTTTGTGCATAAGGCTTTTTGTGCTGACTGTACTTCAGGAGGATAAATGGGCGGAGGCTGCTGCGAACCAGAATACTAAGGAAGTAGTTACATCTGCGCCCCGAGGTGAAATTTTAGATCGTTACGGGCGTGTGCTTGCGTCAAATAAACAGATTTTTACGGTGACCTTTAATGTCAGCGGTCTTACCACAGAAGATATAAACAGGTCAGCATATACGTTAATCCAGTTACTGGAGAAAAATGGGGATGAATATGTTGACAATTTTCCTATAATAATTAAGAAAAACGGTAAATTTGTATACACTTATGATGAAAATAAGGCCAAATGGCTTAAGAGTATAGATCTTTCGGAAGATGCTACACCTGAGGAAGCTTTGAACAAGCTGAGAGAAGATTATGAAATAGACCCGGAACTTGACAGATATGAGGCGGTAGAAGTTTTGCAGGAGACCTATGGAGTATGGCCGCCTATTTCTGTTAGAAGCATGACTTTCACCTACGATACTAAAAAGACCGCATTCCTTAAAAAATATAGCCCTTATTCGGGAATTTCCAGCGATGATGTACCGAACCTGACGGCAGAGGAAGCATTTAATGCGCTGAGAGTAAAATACAGTTTGGATGAACCTGTATATGAAGACGGTGAAGTACTTTCAGATGCAGAGGTTAGAAAAATTTTTGCGGTGAGAGAAGAGATTAAGAATATAGGATATAACAAGTACAGATCAAGTACCATTGCCAGCGATGTGTCTGACGAAACTGTAGCTTATGTGGAAGAAATGGGAAGTTTACTTAAAGGTGTTGAAATCGCCTCTGAAACTGTAAGAATTTATCCTATGGGTCAATTTCTTTCTCATGTTTTGGGGTATATGGGAAGCATTTCTGATGCCCAGTACGACGAATATGTAAATGAAAAGGGATACAGTGCAGACGACCTTATCGGTAAAGACGGCATAGAGGCTTCTATGGAAGAATATCTTCACGGTACGGACGGTACCAAGACAATACTGGTAAACAGCGGCGGAGACTATATGGAAACTTTGAGCGAAACTGAACCGGTGGCAGGAAAGAACGTCTATTTGACTATAGATGCTGATTTGCAGAAGGTAGCTGAAGAAGCTCTGCAAAAAGCAATAGAGGCAACCAGCTCAGGCGGAGTTTTTGAAAGCGAATATGGCAATATGAAGCTTTTAAAATATGACAACTGCGCTTCCGGTGCAGTGGTGGCCTTAGACGTGGAAACTGCCGAGGTTCTGGCTATGGCAAGTTATCCCGATTATAATCCTAACATTTTTGCTGAAGGAATTTCCACCAAGGACTGGGCGTCGGTTCAGAGTACGAATCCAAGAGATTCGCTGGCTCCTACGCCTTTATATAATAACGCTACCAGAACCTCCGTGCAGCCGGGTTCCACGTTTAAACCGATTACGGCGGTTGCAGCACTTCAATGTGGACTGGATCCAAACAGAAAAATTTATGATGGAGGTTATATAGAACTGGGCGGAAGAAGATTTGCCTGCAGCAGTTGGAATAATTACAGAAGCAGTCACGGTTATCAGACTCTGGTAACGGGAATTCAAAATTCATGCAACTATTTCTTTTATTGTATTGCTACCGGACAGGACTGGAATAACAAAAGTTCTTTAAACTATAAAGAAAAAATCAGTATAGAGAAGATTATGAGCGTTGCATCAGAATTCGGATTAGGCGAGAAGACAGGTATCGAGCTTTATGAGGTTACAACTCCTTTGGCATCGGCAGAAAGAAAAGTTCAGTCTATGAAACAGTCTCTTTGGAGCCATTTGTATTACAACAGTGAAAAATACTGGCCTTCCAGTACTATCGATGATGATGAAAAATTAAGAGAAGAAATCGGAACTATCACCGGCTGGACTGAAGAAAATCCCAGCAGATCTGAAATAATTTCACGTCTTAAAGAACAGACAACAGTTAGAGAATCTAAAATCGAGACTCTTACCGATGTCTGCAAATATTCTTATTTCAATATGGCCGAGTGGACTACCGGCGACGAATTCAACATCGCTATAGGTCAGGGAGATAATGCTTATACGCCGCTTCAAATGGCTAATTATGTCGCTACACTTGGAAATGATGGTAAACGTAATAGAGTAAGCATTATTAAAGGTATTGAGGGCGAAGAAAATACAGAAAAAGAAGAGGCCTATCAAATAGATGTAGATAAGGAAGATCTTGATACTGTTCTGGAGGGTATGAGGCTTGTAACTAAGAGCGGTACCCTTGCAAGCTGTTTTAGAAATTTCCCAATAGATGTAGCAGGTAAAACAGGTACTGCCGAAAAAGACGGATATATTAACCCTAAAGACGAAGTGGCTTATGTAAAAGAAAATCTTAGCAAGATTGCGCCGAATATATCATGGGAAGACGTTCAGAAAGAAATGACTAAGCTGATGAAGGACGATCCGGAAAAGTATCCTACGGAAAATGATACGGTAGACGCTGCGTTAATACAAGTCAGCGGCAAAAAGGTAACTCAGTCGGACATCGATCAGTTTAAGGATGAGTACGATCACTTTGCGTGGACCATAACTCTTGCTCCTGCCGACGACCCTAAGATTGCAGTAGTAGTTCTCCTCATTCAGGGAGGAAGCTCATACAATGCGGCTCCTGTAGCAAGAGAGGTTATAGGCTCATACCTTCAGGTGGGAAAAACTACCACAGTAGATGGGTTTGATTTTTCTACTCAGATGAATTAAAATATTACTTGCACGCTAAGAATGACAGCAGATAGACGTTTGCAATCGTGTGCTTAAACAATGCGAATGTATAAGTGTGTAAATTAAACGAAGTTGTTAGTATGAGAGGAGAGTTCTATGGGGAAGACTATCGTAATAGCTTCCGGTAAAGGCGGAACCGGTAAAACCATGTTTTCAGCCAATTTAGGTGCAACATTGGCACGAAATGGATATAAGGTGGTTTTAGTGGACATGGATACAGGCCTTAGAAACCTTGATCTATATCTTGGATTGGAAAACAATGTTGTATATGATGTGAGCGATGTCCTCAACGGTGTATGCCGTATTAAGCAGGCGCTGATTAAGGATAAGAGCTTTCCGGGGTTATTCTTTATGGCTGCTTCTCCTCGACCAGATGATGGAGAAATAACACCGCTTCATGTGAAAGTTCTTTGCGACAAGCTGCGGGAAATTTTCGACTATGTGATAATAGACGCG
>CAZYWO010000151.1:0-3194 GCA_964651095.1 uncultured Oscillospiraceae bacterium
GAAAGCAAAGAGGGAAAAGAAAGGAAAAATATTTCCCGCAAGCGGGTAGATAAGCTCTTGTCATCTGTAACTTTGGTGGAAGTGAAAAAAGTCATGTCGCCAGCGGGTAGAAAATCCCCTCTCTGGTGTCATAGTAGCAGGAAAGAAAAAAAGCAAGCCATAAGCGGGCAGAAATCCTATTTTCACTCGCTCTATTATTGAGAACGTCGGAGAAGCGGGACAAATCCCCTCTTTTATCCGCTCTATGAACGAAAAGGAAGCTGGAGTGCAACAAACCGCCCCTTTGCAGGTGGGTAGTATGTGAGCTGGGAATATCGCCGCAGAGTTAGCAAAATCTCTGCCAGCGGCACTAAAGGTATTGAAAGCAGCCCCACACCGCGCAGTCCGGCAGTTTCTAAGAGCAAGTTTATACCACAGTGCCAAAATTCGCTTATCCGCTCATTTTGCCCCTGCGGGAAACTTGTTGGGGAGTTTGTGGAGAAAATCGTGGTGCATGAGTGCAGCTATGACGAGAACAGCACCCGCAGACAGGACATAGAGATTTATTATAGCTTTGTCGGCAAGATAGACCTGCCGGAAGCCTAAACCGCCCGACCTATCCGACGTAATCGCGAAACGCCGGATAGGAACGGCAAAATTTTTTACACTTCTATTACTTCTTTATCGCACATCAGCAAATGCTTTGGGCATATAACAAATCTATTAAATTAATCAATGCATCACAAAACCTGCAACTACGAAGCAAAGAGCTGAAATTACAGCGCAAAGCAGCCCATACGGAGCCTGCGTCAAAGCGTGGTCAAAGTTATTGCATCCTGTAGCTGAAGAAGTAATAACTGTGGCATCTGAGTAGAAGCATATATGTGATCCAAACACGCCTGCACTTAAAACAGCCGAAACTGCCAAAGTTACGTCGCAGCCTATATTTTGGGCAAGCGGAATTACTATAGGCAGCGCTATGATATACATTCCCCAGTTCGTTCCCGTTATAAACTCAGTAATTGCAAGGGCTATAAACACGATGAGCGGCATAAGCTGCGGCGTCATAATCTTTGTAGCCGAAGTTATAACATAATATGTAAAATGAATTTGTTCATTGACTTCTGCAAATAAGAAAGCAAGCACCATCAGAAGCAGCGGCATAATCATATTCTTAAGCCCTTCCAATGCAACATCGGTAAACTCTTCGGCAGTCATAGCGCCTTGGAACATGTACATTATGAACATCAATCCCAGCGTAACAATTACGCCCATCTGCATATCAAAGTCCAGAATGATTGTAGAAGCTACTAAAATGACGATAGGAACGAATAAATTGTACATCTTGGGATTTGTAGGTACAATGTTGTTTTTTCCCGCTTTGATGTCAATTTTTTCACTTCCGGGAGGTGCAAGAGGTCCGCCTTGTGCAACTCTGTGAAAAGCTTCTTTCATCGGTCCAAAAATAGGAATCACACCTAAAATAACCAGAGGTACCACGATGGCAGCAATCCAGCCATAAAAATTATATGGAATTGTTTTCACAAAATACAAAAGACCTTCTCCTGCAGGCGCCCAGCCGTTGGTTTCCAAAATTCTTGAACAGAAAACTGCCCATGTTGAAATCGGTATAATTACGCAAAGAGGCGCAGCAGTAGAGTCTACAATATATGACAAAAATTCTCTCGGTACCTTATGCTTATCTGTCAGACTTGTCATACATGAACCCACTGTTAAAGAGTTAAGATAGTCGTCTATAAAAATAACAATTCCAAGCACCCATGTCCACATTAACGACGAAGTTTTTGTCTTTGCCTTGGTTGCAATCCATTCACCAAAAGCGTATGAACCGCCGCTCTTTTCAATAAGAGCGATAATGCTGCCCATGAAACCGCATACGATTATAAGCCATGCAATGTCCTCATCCATCATTACGTCGAGAAGTCCGCTGCTGAAATTATTCAGGATATTGACAGCCCAGATTCCTTCTCCCATAGTTTCCGGTCTTGAAACCATAACATAACCTATAAGAGAGGCAAGCACCAATGCTTCCAAAATCCTCTTTGTGGCGAAAATGTATACTATAAGAAATATAGCCGGCAGCAATGAAAGAGCGCCTAACTTTGATGCATCAGCAGGCATCATGTTTGTTAAAAGCATTGAAATAAGCAGTACTGCTGCAATTACTATAAGAACTCTCTTTCCATCAAAAGATGCTTTCTCTTTTGCTAATTGTTTGAACAACTATCATCTCTCCTCTCTATGGGGGTATTTTATTTTCTGTCTATGCCTTAAAACCCATATCTGATGAATTTTGACTTTTTCGAGGCTGTAAGCCTTTCGGATATTGAAAATAAATTTTCTAAATACTGTTTCTACCATGATCGCCAATCAACATCTTTCGACCCTGTTTTTATACTTTTCCAGTCTATCTTTTTTTGAGGGGTTAAGTCTAAATACAGCAAGTCATATTATAGCAAATAAAATAGAAAAAACAACTAATTTTCAAATAATTTTCTAAAATTTTTAAAGGTGGTTTAACATCCATTTTTTAATTATAAAAAAATATTTTTCGTAATTACGGTATATACTAATTGTTAGCTTATATTATATTATTTTGCATTGTTTTTGTACTTAAACAGTAAAACATTGACACACCGGCGCCTTCACCCTATCTGCACCGCTGCTCTGCCAATTTATCGTCATTACCTTATTTTGTCAGCATCGTAATATGGCAGTTTCGGTTTCACCGTGCCCTCGGCTGTTTCCAATTCTATATATAGTAAAGGAATAATTCCGACGCTATTGCATTTGTCTCCACAACCTTTACTTAGCGTCGCCGCCCATGCCTGCTTTTATCGCGTCTGCGCAGTCTTTATGCAACGTTGGAAAGCTCTAAAAAGTTTTTAAAAAAAGGGAAAAATGTGTTGACATTATGCGAATATTTTGGTAATATAACTCTTGCAGTTGCGCTAGTGGCTGTTTGTGGCGGTGTAGCTTAGTTGGCTAGAGCGTCCGGTTCATACCCGGAAGGTCGGTGGTTCGACTCCACTCGCCGCTACCATTTTTTATTTAAAATGTCGGGAGTTTAGCTCAGCTGGGAGAGCATCTGCCTTACAAGCAGAGGGTCACAGGTTCGAGCCCTGTAACTCCCACCATTTGCGGCCTGGTAGTTCAGTTGGTTAGAATGCCAGCCTGTCACGCTGGAGGTCGAC
>CAZYWO010000152.1:0-3154 GCA_964651095.1 uncultured Oscillospiraceae bacterium
TCATTAAAAATTGCATACTTAACCATATTGTAACTACTATTTAAAATATTTCCCTCATAATCCATAATATCCAATGCACCGCTACCTTTTTTAGCAGTGATGTAGCTTTTTTCCATAATATGTAAATACTCTATCACTAAAATATGCTTCAAAATATTCGTATATTGGCTTAGTAATTTCGTTTCCATTCCTGTCTATAAGCCCCATCCCACTGCCTGTATTAGGATCAGCGTCCCAGTAATATACTGTTCTGTCAAGCATGGACTGATATCCGAACCCTTTTCCTATTTGAGCGTGTTCCTTTACATACAAAAGCACATATTCACCGTTTTGGAGTTTATATTCGTAAAAATCTCCATTATAAGTGCAACATATCGCATATGTTGAAAGGTTATTCCATGTATCCTATTCAATAAAAAGGTACTCTTCCACCGGATATTCAGTTATATATCTGCCTTTTGAATCAAGAAATTTATATATGCTGATTTTCTTATCTTCAATGTAAGGCTTTCCATCACTATCAAAAAACCTTTTCGGCCTGACCTCTTTTCCCAATTCCTCGGCATATATGTCTTCCCTGCCAAGGGTACCCACAAGCTCTGCACCCTCCGTCAAAGTTGTTTCAATTTCACTTGAAGTGCTTTGTGGCAATTCTATTTCTGTTTTACCATTCTCTACAGATTCAGATCCGCAGGAAGTAAGCATTATTACGGAAAGCGAAATCAGCACAGCAATAACTAGCTGTAACGTTTCAACTATCTTGTTCACAGCTATCCCCCATCTGCATAAAAATATAATGGAAATTCACCTTATTCACTATTTTACACAATTCCGATATGGACTTTCGTATGAATATAATGTCCTTTATCCAAATCCCCATACAAAACTATGCTGGTTTTAATATGTTCTACAAATTATTTTGCATTATAGAAAGCTTCAGAAGCTTTATGCATCATGTAGACATCAATCTTAGAAGCTATCTCCATAGGCGCATGCATTGAAAGAAGCGGCACACCAACGTCAATGGTATCTATACCAAGACGTGAAATATATTTAGCTACGGTTCCGCCTCCACCAACATTTACTTTACCAAGCTCGCCGGTTTGCCAAATAACATTGGCGTTGTTAAACAGTGCACGGATCTCTCCAACATATTCAGCCGGCGAGTCATTGGTTGAGGTCTTTCCGCCTGAACCTGTATATTTCGTCACAGCTATACCGTAGTTGAGGTAAGCAGAATTATTTTTCTCATTTACGCTGTCAAAGGTTGGGTCAACAGCACAGTTTACATCGGCTGAAATACATTTGCTGTGGCTAAGTATCACATGGCCCGGAATGCCATAAGGTCTTCCGAGATCCTTCGCAAAATATGAGAGCATTTTTCCGTTCATACCGGTTGGGCCATCGGAGCCTGTCTCCTCCTTATCTGCAAAGCAGGCAACAGCGGTATATTCCGGGTCGGATGCAAGGATGCCGGTAAGCTCTCCGTAGGCGCAAACTCTGTCATCATGACCATAGGCCCCGATAAGTCCTCGGTCAAAACCTACATCACGAGCTTTTCCTGCAGGCACCATTGTGAGCTCTGCGGATTGGAAATCTTCTTCAACAACACCGTATTTTTCAAAAAGAATATTAGCAATATTAAGTTTAACCCTTTCGCTAACTTCGTCATCTTTAAATGGCATCGAGCCTATAAGTATATTAAGTTCCTCACCCTTTATGCCGTCGCCAAGCTTTCTTTCCATCTGTTCCTTTGCAAGGTGCGGAAGAAGATCTGTAACGCAGAAAACAGGCTCGTCTTCCTCCTCACCCACCGTTACAGTTACAGAGGTGCCGTCTTTTCTTACGATAACGCCATGAAGTGCAAGCGGAATTACGGTCCACTGATACCTTTTTATTCCACCATAGTAATGAGTTTTAAATAGGGCAAGTTCTTTTTCTTCATAAAGAGGGTTGGGCTTAAGATCAAGGCGTGGAGAATCTATATGGGCCGCGGCAATATGCATACCCTCTTCAAGAGGTTTCCTTCCTATTTTTGCAAAGAGAAATGCCTTATTACGGTTATTTATATAAACTTTGTCACCAGAAACATATTTATGGTTTGGATCGAATGGCACAAATCCCTGTTTTTCAAGCACTGGAATACACCAATCAATAAACTCACGTTCAGTTTTACATTTGCTTATGTACTCTTTGTAATCTTCGCAGTAGTCAAATGCTGCTTTAATTTCCTCATCAGAAAGTGTACGGCCAGCATTTACCGGGTTTCTTAAAAGTTTTTCTTTAAGAAGCTGGCCTGCAGATTTTTCTTTTTCGCTCATGGTTTTTCTCCTTTATACATTATGTTTTTATTTATATAAAATCAGTCTATATCGTAAACAGCCATGTAGCCTTTGCGGTAAGAGCTGACTTTCTCAACATATTTTTCTGTTTCCAGGTATGGAATTTTATAAAGAGTTTGGCCATCGGCAGAATATTCGGGGTTTTTAAGCCAAGTTTTTACTATATTCATGCCCGCGTTATAAGCCGCATAAACCGTTTCCCAATCTCCAAACTCTTCATAAAGATAGCTTAAAAGCCAAATGCCATAGTCTGCATTCGCTTCCGGGGAATAAAGGTCTTCCCATTCTGCGCCGGACGCACCACGGTAATAATCTATCCATTCATAGGTTGTTTTCATGACCTGCATAAGTCCCCTTGCACCAACGCGGCTTTCTGCTTCCGGATCAAAATTACTTTCCTGGCGGATGACGGCATATACTACGGAAGGAGGAACATCGTATTCTTTTGCCTTTTCTGAAATTATTTCTTCATATTTTATTGGATATGCCCAGTGCTCAAGTTTTTTTGCGGCTCGGTTCATCATCGTTCCTGCAAAGCCAAGGAAAACGATAATAAAAAGAAATATTACCGCATTTTTAATTGTTTTGCTCAATATCCTTCCTCCAAAGAAGCAGAACCGCATTTTTTAACATGTCTTCAATCACAATATTCACTTCTTTTTCAAGTTCTTCAAGCGTTCCGTCATTTTTTATTACGAAGTCGGAGGCTTCGGTGTAAAATTCCTCCGGGTGTTGAGCTGAAACGCGTCGTTCGGCGTCATATTTGGTAAGGCCATCACGAGTTATTATGCGCTTTGTCCTTACCTTCGCAT
>CAZYWO010000153.1:0-3110 GCA_964651095.1 uncultured Oscillospiraceae bacterium
GACAAAAACTAATTTTTTAGGAGGTCAATTATGGATTTCTCTGAACTTATCCAAACTTGGAACGACACAGTGCCTATGTTCACTCAGTCCCTTAAAGATTGGGTTGCTAACCTCAATGGCTGGACCGCAATCAGCACTATCGTTGTTATGATTATGGCAATTTTCATGCTTGTCGGTGCTATCGACCGTATTCGTGGAAACAAACTCGGTTATGGCGAACAGTTTGAAGAAGGTATCAACGCAATGGGCCCTCTTGCTATGTCCATGGCAGGTGTTGTTGCAGTTGCTCCTATACTTGCACTCGTACTTAGCCCAATCATTGGACCGATCTATGGCCTTGTAGGCGCTGACCCCTCCATGTTTGCAACTACTCTTCTTGCTTGCGATATGGGTGGTTATCCTCTTGCAATGCAGATGGCTGCTAACGAAGCTGTTGGTAACTATGCAGGTCTTATCCTTGGTTCTATGATGGGTCCGACCATCGTATTCACAATTCCTGTAGCTCTTGGTATCATCGATCCTGAAGATCGTCCTTACCTTGGTGCTGGTACTCTTGTTGGTATCGTTACCATTCCGTTTGGATGCGTTGCTGGTGGTTTCGTTATGAACACTACTCAGTATAAACTCAGTGTTGCTGATATCTTACTTAACATGATTCCTGTTGTTATTATTGCTGCTGCTATTGCTCTTGGCCTTTGGTTTGCTCCTTCCGGCATGATGAAAGGCTTTGATAAATTTGGTAACGGCGTTACTATTTTCATCACTGCTGTAACTGCTATTGCAATCTTTGAGTATAACACTGGTATCGTATTCCCACTCTTTGAGCTCATGGTAGATGAAAATCAGGATGGACTTGAAGGCGGTCTGCTTACTTGTGGTATTATCGCTATCACACTTGCTGGTGCGTATCCAATGGTCAAGTTCATTACCGATAAATTCGGTAAAGCTCTTGAAAAAGTTGGTTCCGCTCTTGGTATGAATGCTGCCGGTTCTGCCGGTCTTGTTGCGAACCTTGCAAATAACATTGCAATGTTCAACCTTCTTAAAGACATGAACCCGAAAGCTAAAATTCTCAACTGCGCATTTGCTGTTTCTGCAGCATTCGTATTTGGTGACCACCTTGGCTTCTGTGCTGGTAATAACCCCGACATGATCTTCCCGATGATCGTCGGTAAACTTGTTGCTGGTATTCTTGCAGTAGTCCTTGGCAACTTCATGGCTCCTGCACTTCTTGCAAAAATCCCCGGCGCTACTGAGAAATAATAATTTCTTAAAACATTGAAGAGTGCCTATTGCCGCGATAGGCACTCTTATCAAAAAATTCAGGCTTTTGACCTAAAATAAATGTAGAAGGAGGCGCATATCAATGAATATCAGTGAAGATTTGATAAAAGAGATTGTCGCCAAAGTCTGCGAGAATATGAAATGTGAAAATTCCGTTCCCTTTGAACGTAACGTTCTTTCCAACGGTATGATGAGCATCAAGACTGCGTCTGTTGACTGCGATCCGTTCCCATTTGATATTGGCCCCGCCGCTCAGGAACATGTTTTCGCAACTGACGTTCTCTCTCTTGAAGAATCTCCTCGCCTTGGAGCAGGTGTTATGGAACTTAGGAATGGTTCAGAGTTCCCTTGGACTCTTAACTATGATGAAGTTGAATACATCATCGATGGAACCATGGTTCTGAAATCTGAAGCTGGCGATGTAACTGCTAATGCAGGTGATATGACCTTTATTCCTAAAGGCACTAGCATTCATTTCTCTACTCCGGATCACGTAAGATTTATTTATGTAACTTATCCTGCAGACTGGGCAAATCAATAATTATTTGCTGTAAAAATGCCGCTCTTAAAAAGAGCGGCATTTTTTTAACGAAATTGTATAAAATGTTAAGTTTTGTATTCCTATCTAAGTAGGCATTTTTCTGTGTTTACTTCTTAAAATATTATAACCAAATTTGAACTAAATTTTGAAAAATACTTGACATGTAAAGGTTTTTCCTTTATACTATTAAAGTAATATTGTAAAGGAAAATACTTTACAAAATCAAATGAGGAGGCGCTGTCCAGTGGCAAAGGATATGAATATTATTCTGCTTTTCGACTTTTATGGTGAAATACTTACTGAAAAGCAGCAGGACGTCATTGATTATTATTATAATGATGACCTTTCCCTTGCGGAGATCTCGGAACACCTTGGGATCACAAGGCAGGGCGTCCGTGACTCAATAAAAAGGGCTGAATCCACTCTTATTGAAATGGAAGATAAACTTGGCCTTGTAAAACGTTTCCGCGAAATTCAAAAAGGTCTTAACGATATTATAAGCGAGGCCCATGCTATTGATGACGATAGCATGCGTGGCACAACTATTCGTGAAATTACGCAGCATACGGCAAAGATCGTCCGTGTTGCTAGCCATCTTAATGATTAATGGAGATTTTGATAAATGGCATTTGAAGGACTATCTGATAAGCTTTCTGCGGTTTTTAAAAAACTGAGAAATAAAGGCAAACTTACAGAAAATGACGTAAAAGCCGCTATGCGTGAGGTGCGCTTAGCCCTTTTAGAGGCGGACGTAAACTATAAAGTGGCGAAAGATTTTGTTGCTAAGGTAAGCGAAAGGGCAGTAGGTGCGGAAGTACTCGAAAGCCTTACACCGGCCCAGCACGTTATTAAAATTGTAAACGAAGAACTAACAGCTCTTATGGGTGAATCAAATGCCCGTATAAATTTTTCATCAAAAATTCCAACCATTATTATGATGGTCGGTCTTCAAGGTTCCGGTAAGACAACCCAGTCGGGTAAACTTGCTCTACATTTTAAGAAAATGGGTAAACGTCCTCTTCTTGTAGCCTGCGATGTTTACCGCCCAGCAGCCATTGACCAATTAAAAGTCGTGGGCGGCCAAATTAATGTTCCCGTTTTTGAAATGGGGCAGGTCAATCCACTTGAAATAGCCAAAAAAGCTGTCGCCCATGCAAAAGATTATGGCAATGATATCGTCATTTTTGATACAGCAGGTCGTCTCCATATCGATACTGAGCTTATGGATGAGCTTCTGCGCCTTAAAGAGGAATTCCATCCGGAGGAGATACTTCTTGTTATAGAC
>CAZYWO010000154.1:0-3095 GCA_964651095.1 uncultured Oscillospiraceae bacterium
CTTCTATAAAGCCATTCAATACAACTTTCATCTTATCTTTTTTCCTTTCCTGCGAATTTAATATGATATTTAACAGTGTATAAATATCTTTTAAAATGACATATAACCATCCCTTTAATCCATACTGTCTGTAGCAATGCACATCATTACGATATACATACTTATATCGCTCTATTCTGTCTGGTGTTTCCTTTGCAAAGTTTATTTTCTTATTTTCTTTCATTGCATGGAATACTTTACTAGTAGGAACTGCATATATAGGATGTCCTGCGGAAATTCTTCCCGTAAATTCATAATCATCAGTCCAGATAAAATACTCCCCGATGGGGAGGCCAACCTCCGTTATGACAGAAGTTTTTACAAGCAATGATACAAATGATGCCATCTTCACTCCTACTAATGCCTTCTGTAAGTCTTCATTTGAAACAAATTTATAAAGTGTCTTTTTTTGCCTGTTTGCCTTACATATACTCCCATCCGTCCAATAGGCAACACTTGAAAGCCCTCCCCACTTACCATCTAATTTCTCATCTGCTGCCATCAGTTCTTTCAGGCTGTCCGAATGTGGTATCGTATCATCATCCATAATCCATACAAAATCATACGCATATCCCCTTGGATTCTTCATTGCTTCCCTTACACCATATTGAAACCCCCCGGCGCCGCCAAGATTAGCACCTGTATTTTTGTAAACTACCTGGGGAACATTAAATTCTTTTGAAATCATATCTGCAGTACCATCACTGCTGGCATTATCAACAATAATAATGTCCGTGCTATATTCCTCCTGATTCAGAAGCGCTGCAAGATTCTGCCTCAAAAGTTCTTTTCTATTGTAGGTCACAACAACCGCTGCTACCCGATTTTGATAGTCCATTCTAATACACTCCTTTTTTCTGCAATACAAAAACTCCCAATGAAAGACAATCACATACCTTACATCAGGAGTTTTCTTTCCTCATCACATTATATGACACTATTTCTATTACAACACTTCCGCATCTACTGTTTTAACAGGCAATGTTTTCCGGCGCCGTCCGTCATTCCCCGGCGGCGGCATATTCTTCCGGAGAGCAGCCTGTTACACGCTTTATGATTTCTTCTTCCATACCCTCAAGCCACAGGCTGTGAATAATGCGGATTCTTTCTTCTCTTCTTCCTTCTTTTCTGCCCTCTCTTTTGCCGTTGCGCTTTTCTTCCTTAAGCCAGTCGTCAAGTGCTTTACACATATGCGCTCCCTCCTCCTCTACCTTCTTCAACAAAGTTTTATTATTCAAATGTGCTGATATTACGATTTCTGTTTCGCGGCGGAGGTTTTGAAACGATTCCATTCGGCACAGCTCCTTTAGCTTCTCACGCTTCCCTCTGCACTGCATTGCCTGAAAAAATTCTTTCAAATCGGTACGGTAATTCTGTATATTAACAGCAATCGGCTTCTATCAACGGAAACCGGTAATCCTGAAGCATTAAACCGGTCCTGCGCCTGCCTTCTTTCGCTGTCCCAAACAGTTCCTTAAGCCTCATTCTGCCGCACCAGTGACCTTCTCCTAAATACAGAACCATTGTCATGGCAGGAATCAGAAGATCAGATCTTTTCATCCTGCTTTTCCTGTCCCGGTACTCTTTGTAGTCTTTCCGCTTTCTGTGCTCCGTACAATTCTCCCCATATATCCCTTTCCGGCTGTATGCAGCATTCCGTAGTGTGAAACAGCGAAACCTCCTCAGCCATTTTCTTATATTTGCGTGAAATATGGCTGAAAACGCCGAAACCGGATATATCCGATTCTTAAATTCTGAACAGGATTTAGAATTTCACTATGAAAGTTTTCTCTTTCATTAAGTGAATTATATGAGATTCTCTCTGGTGTCAATAGGATTTTCCAAAAATAATAAACTGTTTTTCGTTTACTCTGTCTTCCGATGTAAGGTATGCAGTTGTCAAGGTACGCTGACGGTTATGGGAACTTTATCCTTTGCTCCTTAATACGCACCCTCACTGTCAAACACCGCCGGAATCGTCTTCACAATCATCTTCAAATCTGTCCAAAGGCTCATATCCTGTATGTAATCCAAATCAAGTTCCACCCACTCTTCCCACTTAATATTTGCTCTTCCGCCAATCTGCCAGTAACAGGTAAGCCCGGGCTGCACAATTAATCTTTGTCTTTCATATTCATTGCATTCTTCCATCTGCCACAGCAAAATGGGTCTTGGACCTACGATGCTCATATCGCCTTTAATAATATTGATAAGCTGCGGAAGTTCATCAATAGAAACTTTGCGGATAAATTTCCCCACCTTCGTAATTCTGGGATCGTTTTTAATTTTAAAAGCATGTCCGGTCTGTTCATTGTCCTTCAATAATTCAGCCAACTTCTCATCTGCATTCACATACATACTGCGGAATTTGTACATTTTAAAAGGTTTCATATCTTTACCGGCTCTTGGCTGCGTAAAGAATGCCGGACCTCCGTCTTCAAGCTTTATTGCTGCAGCAGTAACCAAAAATATAGGGGACAAACAAATCAATGCAATTCCTGATAAAAGAATGTCGAATAATCTCTTTAAAAACTTGTACACCGAACTCTTCCTTTGATAAATTACTTTCATATTATTTCTGTCAATAACCGAATTTTTCGTCAGTGCTTTTGCTCCATCCATTTTCTGTCTCTCCTCATAAAATAATGTTTAAAAATTCATTTCTTTTTTCAACAAAAAATCCCGACATAAGACAATTACATATCTCATATCGGGATTTCTACCTCGTTGCTATTTTATTTTTATTTATTATAAATGCTATTCTCTGTCCGTGTCCAAAACAGAAACAAACTCCTCTATCTTTTCGCATGACAATACCTGTTTCACCCACGTATTCAACTTGTCAACGCTTTCTTCCGCTAAAATGAGGCTGCGGATGTTCTCGGGAACTTCCCCTTTTGTTTCCAAAAGGAGCAACAGCATCTCAACCATGGCTTCCTTACGGCCTTCATCCCGGCCTTCCTCGCGCTCTGCTGCACGGAACAGTGTCAATTCTTTCCCAATATAAGATATGTAATTGTCAAGGTTCTTTTTTACAGCGTACTGCCCGGAGGGCA
>CAZYWO010000155.1:0-3081 GCA_964651095.1 uncultured Oscillospiraceae bacterium
TAAAAAGTTTATGTTCTTTATTACAGATGAATTACGCTGTAATTAAGCTAAGATGGAAGCAGGTAAGAATCCTGCACGGTCCCGCCACTGTATTGTAGGAGCTTTGCTTGGTATGCCACTGCGCCGTAATTTAAATTATAGGTGTGGGAAGGGAAGTAAAGTATTGATAACTAAGTCAGGAAACATGCATAAATGGTTTAATTCATTGTGCGGAGAAACACAATTGAATTTTTTGTTGCAGTAAAAACGGGTTGCAGTTTAATTGGTTAGTATAACCGATTAAACTGCAACTTTTTACATATCAGGAGGAAAAATGGAGGAAAACAAGAATACAACCAAGGATTTGATTAAAAAACTTAAAAAAAAAGAAAATAAGAAAATATTCACTAGTAACTTTAGCTTTGATTTTTATAGTTTACGGAGCTGCCACATTTTCCCTTGAGAATAAGGACTCACTCTTGCCTGATGGCAGAGGTGAAATCACAGATTATCAACAGAATGACGGTGACAATCAACAGGAAAATGAATCAGAACAATGGCAAGAAGACAGTCAGAATTCAGCGGATATTGAAAAGGATAACAACTCTGCTAATGATAAAACAGATGATAAGGTAAGTAATTTAGAAGGTAATAAAGATAGCGGTGTAACTTCTTCACAAACAGATAAAGGGCCTACTAAAGAAGAAGCAAAGAATATGACTGCTGAAGAATTGAAAATAGATAACAGCGAAGATCCTACGGCATCCAATGGGGGCAACAAAGTATATAAACCCGATATTCCAGAACCTGTTACTGTGACAATAAGTATAAACTGCAATAATTTATCCAGCGATATGAATAAACTGGAAAATAAAGCAATAGAAGATTATATACCGAAAGACGGATGGATATTAAAGCCTGTAGAATATAACGGAACTACAGATAACACGGTGTTTGATGTGCTTAATACAGTATGTAGGAACAATAAAATCCAATTAGATTTTAAATTTACTCCGCTTTATGAATCCTATTATATTCAAGGTATAAATTATTTGTATGAATTTGACGGCGGAAAGTTGAGCGGATGGATGTATAAAGTTAACGGCTGGTTTCCAAATTATGGGTGTTCTTCATATTATTTGCGTGATGGCGACGTGATTGAATGGGTTTATACTTGTGATCTAGGTAAAGATGTAGGAGATAATGCCATGTCGGGATAATTATGATTTAGACGTGGTTTAGAGAGGGAAACACTATGAAACAAAAAATAATATCAATGATTTTGATTTTGACATTGGCGCTTACCATGTGTCTTGGAAGCATGGAAATCGCTTTTGGAGCATCTTACAGTGCTGCAAAGAAAGTGATGGAAGATGTGGGAAACTACATGTATAAGACCGTAAAGGAGGCTTCCTTTGGCTCAGTAGGCGGTGAATGGGCAATATATGGATTTATGGAGGCCGGATATGAGCTGCCCGATTCATATATAAAAAACTATCAAAAGACAGTAGAGGACGCGTTAGAAGAAGGATTTCGCGGCGTTAAAGGTGTACTACATGACAGAAAGTATACCGAATATTCTCGTGTAATTATCGCCTACTCTGCCATAGGGGCTGATCCGACAGATATTATCGGATACAATATTGTAGAAAAATTAGCCGACTTTGATAATGTTATCTGGCAGGGAATAAACGGACCAATCTTCGCTCTCCGTGCGCTGGACTCAGGTAATTATAAAATCCCTGACGTTGCCGGTATCGAAAATGTAACAACTCGTCAGAAATTGATTGATTATATTTTGGAAAAACAATTGGATAATGGCGGTTGGACATTGACTGGCTCCGTGGCAGATCCTGACATGACTGCAATGGCAATGGAATCTTTGGCCCCATATTATGGTCAGAAAAAAGTAAAGTCAGCGATAGATAAAGCTGTTAACTGTTTGTCCAAGATACAGAATACGAACGGCGGATACAGCAGTTGGGGCAGTGAAAATGTGGAAAGCTGCGCGCAGGTTATAAGCGCATTATCTAATGTTGGAATTAATGCCAATACCGACTCGCGCTTCAAGAAAAATGGAAAATCAGTTCTCGACGCTTTGCTTACGTTTTATGACGCAGAGGTTGGAGGATTTCGCCATGTAAATACAGCTTCAGGAGGATATCAACCTACGGTAAACCAGATGGCCACTGAGCAGTCATATTATGCCTTGGCACAGTTTTTTGAAAATGTACCTGAAAAATCAGTAATCGGCGGTGTTACTAGTCCAAAGTCCAAAGTATTAAGAATTAAATGGAAAAATCAGCAAATAGCAGATGGATTTCAAATTAAAATAGCCGGAAACAGCGGATTTACAAAATCGCTAAAAAATGTGTATGTTTCCAGCTCCAATGCTAAAACGCGCATTAAGACTATTACCGGTTTGATTAAGGAAAAAACTTATTATGTAAAGATACGTGCTTACAATATAGTAAACGGCAGGAAAGTGTATGGATTATACAGCAGCGTTAAGAAGATACAGGTAAAATGAGAAAAAATTTTATCATATTTATTTTTAGAGGAAAAAGATGAAAAACTTGATAATAAGGGAAGCTGAAATTATAGATTGAAATAGGTTTATGGTTATTGAAAATTCAACATTTCCATCGGAAGAAGCCGTACCAAAAGAGACTAAGTATCGTATTGAGAAATTATCTAGGTGGTTTTTTGTAGCTGAAATTGCCTGATCCAATGGAGAAATAATAGGGCTTGTCAATGGGTGTACCACAAATGAAGATGTGATATTTGACAACCTATATCAGCCTGTTAAACTTACCAAAGGAAAGTATTTTGTACCTCCTTGTGTAGAAACTGCACTGGATTGGCAGAGACATGGTGTTGCTGAAAGCTTAATCCATGGAGAAATAGAACGTGCGAAAGAATCCGGACTTGTAGGTGTTACTTTAGACTGCAAAAACCATCTGATATCTTATTACAGCAAATAGAAGATTTGAAAACTAAATTTTCTTAAATAATTATCGCTTGTCGCAGAGCGTTAATGGAATTTTCCAAGAGAGTGTGAACAAAAGTCTGTAAATGCAGATCTTCCATGATAATGATTGG
>CAZYWO010000156.1:0-3077 GCA_964651095.1 uncultured Oscillospiraceae bacterium
CAACATGCGCAGACGCAATCCTGATGCCGGACTGGTCATCTTTTGGGTCAAACTCAATAACTTCTTGAGAGATTTTTTTAATAATAACATCTTTATATGCAAAATATGCAAATTCTGACGCACCAAATTCATATAATTTCTCAACAATCGGCAAAATCAAGCTAAGGGTCGTCTTTTGCAGAAAGCAGACTGGATATTACGATGCTTTCTCTCTTAAAGGCTTCTTCCCCCCCCAGTTCACCAAATCCGTTTAAGAATTCGTAATCTGCAATGCCTACAGATGTGACAATTCTGTCGATATCGCCTGAGCCTGCTATAAGCTTCATTTTGTCCATCGCTTCAATATTTAATATATCTTTAATTTAATGCCATCTAACTTTTACCCCTGCTAAACTTGGGTTTGCTTTAATATTATTTTATCAAAAGCATCTATCTATTTTAACTGAGCATTTACATTATTATTTTTATTGCAATCGCTGCTTTTTTACAGTAAAATATTAAATAACAATCGGAAGGAGGCAAAGGATGTCAACCCAAGAAAAAAACACAGAAAACATGGATAACACAGCAAATATTGAAAATAAAACAAAAAACGATAAGGAAGTCAAGGTGCTTCCTGCGGGAATCCCTTTTCTGGCTGCGGGAGCAGTATGGTTTATTCTTGCAATGTTTCTGCCAGTCTATAAGTTGTCAATTGTAATTGTAATCTCAATAGCCGCAGCAGCGGTATTGATATTACTTGAAAAAAAGAGGAATGATCAGCTTGCACTTCTTCCTCCTCCGCCTACCGTTAAAGTACGCGCTCAGGAGATAGCAAGAAAAATAGACGCCGGCAGAGATGACCTGTTGAGAAAACTTCCTTCAATTGCGAACCAAAGGGTTCGCACTTCGATTACAAGCATTGCAGATACTCTTGATAAAATTGCAGACAATGTGGAATCCGACCCTAAGGACAGAAACAAAGCCCGCAAACTTGCAAACTATTATGTCGGAATGTTGACTCAATTGACAGACAAATATATTCTGCTTCAATCTCAAGCCAGCGAAGGCACTAACATCAGCGCATCTATGGCTAAAATTGAAGAAGGGTTCGCAAGTGCAGATGAAGCGTTAAAGAAAATGCTTGACGATTTATTTACTGACGATGCAATGGAAGTTTCGGCAGATATCGCCGTACTGGAGCAACTTTTAAAAACTGACAGCTCCGAAAATAAAATGGATTTCAGTTCTCTGAATTAATGAGAAAGCAATAAAAATGGGAGGATTAAAAAATGACTGAACAAAATAAAGTTGATGAATTAAAATTGGAAGTTCCTACTCTTACAATCGGTGAAGAACCTGCAGAAACCAAGCAAGCAGCAGTTGAACCTGTAAAGGAAATAAACATCGAAGACAGAATCGAACTCACGCCTGAAGAACAAAAAGTTGTTGATGAATTTGTAAATAAAATTGACCTGACCAACACCAATCACATACTGCAGTACGGTGCAGATGCACAGCAGAAATTGGCTGATTTTTCAGACAGCGCTCTTGAAAGTGTAAGAACTAAAGATTTAGGTCAGGTAGGCGACACCCTTGTAGACCTTGTTACTGAGCTTAAAGGTTTCAATGCACTTGAAGAAAAGAAAGGTTTCCTCGGTCTTTTTAAGAAAGCTGCCGATCCTATCGTTCAGCTTAAAGCAAAATATGCCAAGGCAGAAAACAATGTGGAAAAAGTAGTAGAAGTTCTGGAGGGACATCAAGTTACACTCACTCGTGACATCGCTGTTTTAGATGAATTATTCAAGGCTAATACAGTAAACTTTAAACAACTGTCAATGTACATAGTTGCAGGTAAGAAAAAACTGGAAGAAGCATATAAAACAACCCTTCCTGAATTAAAAGCCAAAGCAGAAGCCAGCGGCTCGCCAGAAGATGCTCAAGCAGCTAACGACTATGCTCAGATGCTTAACCGTTTTGAAAAGAAACTTCATGATCTTGACCTGACAAGAACTGTTTCCCTGCAAATGGCTCCTCAAATACGCCTAGTGCAGAATAACGACACTTTGATGATTGAAAAAATCCAAACAACTTTAATCAACACCATTCCACTTTGGAAGAGCCAGATGGTTCTCGCTCTTGGTCTGGCTAACAGCGAAGCAGCAGTTAAAGCTCAGAAAGCAGTTTCGGATACCACCAACGATATGCTCAGAGAAAACGCAGAAGCCCTTAAGCAGACTACAGTAAAAGTTGCCAAGGAATCCGAAAGAGGTATCGTCGATATTGAAACACTTCAGGAGACAAACAGAAAACTTATTGAAACTATAGATGAAGTTCTCGTAATTCAAAAAGACGGTCGTGAAAAACGTAAGGCCGCAGAAGCAGAGCTTCAAAAGATTGAAGTTGAGCTTAAAGATAAATTATTAGAGGTAAGAAACTAAGTTTATGAAAATTTTAGAAAATAGAGCAATATCCATCATCATAATGGTGGTTCTCATCATCGGCGGATTGCTTCTTGGCGGTTATAAATCCATCGGTGGGCTTTACAGTAATGTGGAGGATGTTTTCTTTCTGGGTGAAGACAAAGATGGGATATGCGTAGCTAATGACTTATCGGAAAGGGTTTCAGCTGCAACCAATATGACTACTATTGCATATAAATATAAAGAGCAATTAGGTACAGACGGTTTACAACTTATTGATAACCTGACTTCTGCCGGTGCAAACGTTAACGACGCAATCTTCAATCGTAAAACCGGGGATATTCAGAAAGCTCTATCTGCAAACAAGGATTTAGATACGGCGATGGAAGCGCTTTACCGCGCAATGGGCGAAGTTGCGCTTTCCTCTCAAGACGAGAAGTACAGACAAAGCCTCTTTGCTGATTTTAATTCACGCAACGATACCATTAGCCATGACCCTTATAACAGCTATGCTAAAGAGTATATGCAGCTACTTAAAGGCTTTCCTGCCAGCTTGATTGCTTCAATAATGCCTGTAAAAGAAGTCGCAGTTTCATATTAAACAAAGAGGAAAAATTATGAAAAAATTCAGAAAAAAATTTATTTTATCATTGGTGCTGGTACTGGTTTATATGT
>CAZYWO010000157.1:0-2990 GCA_964651095.1 uncultured Oscillospiraceae bacterium
TCCAGGTGACAAAATTATATTATTTCATTTGTCTACCTAGAAGGGAGCATATCAGACCTGAAAGGCAAGTCGGTGCAATGGCCTTTTTTATTATAGACAGCACCCAAGTTTAATGATAAAATTAACTAGTTAAAGCATTTTTTCAATCTAGTAAAAGATAGTGAGAATATGACACAATTAGACATAACATAAATGAATATGGAAAGGAATAATAAAATGGATTTAGTGAAAGGCATAAAAGAGAGAAGAAGCATAAGAAAATTTCAGGACAAGCCTATTTCTCACGAGTTAATAGAAGAAATAGTAGAGGTTGCCAGATTTGCTCCATCATGGAAAAACACTCAAATTGCCAGATACATTGTAGTGGAAGATAGGGAAGTAATTGCAAGATTAGCAACAGAGGACTGTACGCTTGGTTTTGCTTATAATATAAAAACTATGGCGAATGCACCTGCTTTGGTTCTTTTGACTTACGTTTCCAAACGTTCAGGATATGAAAAAGACGGAAGCTTTACGACCCCGAAGGGCGACAGATGGGAAATGTTTGATGCGGGTATTGCGGCACAAACTTTCTGCCTTGCGGCTCATGAAAAAGGACTGGGGACTGTAATTATGGGGATATTTGATGAAGAAAAGGTGAGAAAAGTAGTTGATATTCCGGAAGGACAGATACTTGCAGCGATAATTCCTATGGGATATCCAGCAGATGCAGAAGTATCAGCGCCGCCAAGGAAAGAACCGGATGAACTCCTTTCATTTATTTAAAACAGCAGATTTAAAAAGGGTATGAGCAACAGAGAGGGATTATAATGAGAAGTGATAGAAGAAAAGAAATTTTAGAACAGATGGAAGCCGACAAAAAAGGTGAACTTAAAAAAAGAGGCAACAAGTTTTGCAGAATAATTTCGATTATATATACGATTTTAGTTATAGCTTTTATAGCGTTGCTTACATGGTTTGATGTAGTTCCTGAAAAGTTTTTCTGGCCGTCAGTGGCAATACTCATCATTGTGTCTATTTTTATAGTGCCGGTAATGTACAGTAAACGCGGCAAAAAAGGAAGAAAAATAGTAGCGACAATATTGGCGCTTATACTAATAGGCGTCTTTGGAGTCGGAACATGGTACTTAGCAGATACTTTAAATTTTATAGATGAAATCACCAGTATAAAAGAAGTAACCGAGGATTACCATGTTATAGTCAGATCAGATTCAATTTACGAAAATATTTCAGAAATTTCAGGACAAACGTTGGGAACCAATATGTCCAGCGATATTACTTACTCAGAAGCGAAGGCTGTGCTTCAGCAAGAAGTTGACGTGCAGTATGCTTATGAAGAAAGTGCAGATTTGGCGCTGGAAAAGTTAAGCACGGGCGAGTATGAAGCCATCTTCTTAAGCGCTGCCACCTATGAAAGCCTTAAAGCTGAAAAAACTGAGCTTGAAACCAGCACTAAAATTCTTTACACAGTAAAGATTAAAGTTGAGGTAGAAGACAAGACCCAGTCGGTAGACGTTACTAAAGAATCATTTAATGTGTATATAAGCGGAATTGATGTTGAAGGAGACATAGGAACTGTTTCAAGAACCGATGTTAATATGATTGCAACTGTAAATCCTGTGACCCATAAGGTTTTACTTACGGCAATCCCAAGAGATTATTACATCAATCTTCCTAGCAAAAATGCGCAGGATAAGCTTACTCATTCAGGCCTTTACGGCGTTCAGGAATCTATCGGCGCTATTGAAGATATAATGGGCATTGATATTAATTACTATATAAAAGTCAATTATACGACAGTCGTTAAATTGGTAGACGCCCTTGGAGGAATAGAAGTAAACTCTCCTTATGATTTTACAACCAGCGGAATGCAGAATTTGAACGGATATCATTTTGTGAAAGGCATAAATACTTTAGATGGAAACGCAGCCCTTGCATTTTGCAGAGAGAGACATTCTTTCCTAAGCGGTGATATGCAAAGAAATGAAAACCAGCAGCTTGTTTTGGAAGCTATATTAAAGAAAGCCGTAAGCAGTAAAACAATTTTGACTAAATACACCTCTCTGCTTGAAGCTGTAAGAGGAAATATGGAAACTAATATGAGCCAAGATGAGATGGCGTCGATTATTAAGATGCAGCTAAAAAATATGCCTTCGTGGGATATTCAGAAACAGTCTATCAAGGGCACTAACGGCTGGGGACATTGTTATGCGTTAGGATTTTCAGCATCCATAGTAATGCAGGACCCTGAGGAAAATGCTCGCGCAATGGACAACATTATAAAAATAATGACAGGTGGAGAGGAAGATGGAGAAGAAAATAATCAATAGAGTAAAGAAAAAGGTGATTTGCAAGCAGCTATCAACTGCCACCGCGATAACATGTGGGACTGATAACCCTGCCGGCTTGGGATGTGTGTTCTATGAGCTTGAGGGTGGTGAAGTAGCGACACAATTTGTTGCCGGAAAATGGCATGAGGGCCACGATGGCATAATGCATGGCGGTTTGTCAGGAGCCGTTCTTGACGAAGTGATGGGTCGATCTAACAGAGCTTACGATAAAATGAGCGGCGGAGTCAATACCTTTGTCGTTACAGGGGAAATGACGGTGAAATATTATCAACCAATATGTGTTGGTCAGCTTATGACTGCTTATGGCAGAGTTGAACGTTGTGAAGGGCGCAAAAGATTTGCGTCATCAGAGATATTAAACGAAGAAGGCGTCGTAATGGCTTCGGCAACAGGCTTTTATATATCAGTAAAGGAAGACGAGACAAATTATGACGATATGCGAGGAAAGTCGGATTCTGATCCGGAAGAATTGTAAATGGCATATGCTTTCAGCAAATAGGCGTATCTGTTATGGAAAGACCTTTAAAAATATAAAAAATAAGGTAAAAATTTGTATATTAGTCAATGATGTGACACCAACTTTTAAAAAATAAAAGAGTTGGTATGTTACTATGAATTTTAATCGGTGAACAGGAATTG
>CAZYWO010000158.1:0-2918 GCA_964651095.1 uncultured Oscillospiraceae bacterium
TACTGTCATTGCAGCTTCCTCCCGTCAATTATCCATATAAAATAATAAAACTGATACCCGGACGCATGCCAAGTATCAGTTTTATTTTATCTTATTTACAGCTCAATTTCCATATACTAATTAGACTTATTTCACCGCACTAATTTAAATAACAGTTCCGTCAATCCCCTGCGTTCCATCTCACTGGCAAAAATGCTTTTAACCCCCTGTCTCATTGATACCCTGTATCAGTTCATCCTTGGTAATACCGATTTCAAAGGCTGCCCTGCAGATATCCGAAAGCTGTGCCATTATTTCTTCCTTATACTTCTGTAATAATTGGCTACTCTCTGCAACGAAGTTCCCTAGAAAGGAGCCTGTAGCTTAATAAAAGATTAACATTTGTCTTAAAATAATGTATACTTATGTAAGCGCAAAACGCAAAGGAGGACTTTTCATGAATACCATTTGGGGATCTTTTGGAGGAAATTTAATAGGCACCGTTTATTTTCTATATTTTCAGGCAATCGGTTTTCTTCTTACACAATTTATTCTTTTCAAAAAATCTTTTGTCACACGTATCCTATGTGGCAGTGTCATCGGATCAGTGCTTCTGTCATGGATGCCTGCTTTATTTGCTTTTTTCCTGAATTTTACCGTTGCTGCTCATCTCTGCGCTGCTTTCTTTTGCGGCTTTGTCATTTTAATATTATTCCTGCTTAAAATTCCTCACAGAAGCTTCATGCTGCCTTCAATCGGAAGAATTTTTACATTTATCCGAAAGCATCGCTTTTTTCTGTTCATGGCAGGATTTACATTTATTCTTTTCTGCATTATGCTCAGCTCACATTCCTTTCCATTAAAAGAGGATGGCATGCATACCGGACAATGTACCTACGGGGATATGAATATGCATCTGAGTTTTATTACAAGCATTGCCAGACAGCAGACATTTCCGCCCGATTATTCCATTGCTCCCGGCACTAAGCTCAGCTGGCCTTTTCTTTGCGACAGCAATTCCTCCAGTATTTATATTTGGGGTGCTTCCTTAAGATGGGCTTATATGCTCCCTATGTATTTTGCTTTTTTACAGGTCATGACCGGGTTTTACTGCATTGCATACTCCTGGCTTAAAAAGGCTTCTCACGCAAGCCTTGCATGGTATCTGTTCTTCTATAACGGAGGCCTTGGCTTCGTTTACTTTATTGACTGGGCATACGAACGAACCTATGAGTTCCGAAATATTTTCACGGAATACTATCAGACTCCTACTAACTTAATTAATAACAATATACGATGGGTCAATATTATCGTGGACATGCTTCTTCCCCAGAGGGCCACTCTTTTCGGCTATGCGGTTCTTTTTACCTGCATCTGGCTTTTATGGAGATGTGTCTTTAACCGGGAACATGACCTGTTTCCCTTAACCGCAATTCTAACCGCATCATTACCTATGATACACACCCATTCCTTCCTTGCAATGGGACTGATCAGTGCGGCATGGCTGCTTGTAAGCCTGATACGGGAAATTGATTTTAAGCCTGCCATAAAATACCCCGGTAAGATTCTCATTTTCAGCTTTTTGATATTTATGTGTGTTCTTCAGATACTAAACGGAAAGAATAACGCGATAAGCTCTTCAAGCCTTCTTCAAATCTGTTTACTTAATCTGGGGATATTGTTATGTATTGGGGTTTTGTGCCTGTTTCAGTTTATCAGGCAAAGAGGCATCAAGCAGCTTGCCTCTACCTGGGGAATTTACCTTCTTTTGATTTTACTTCTTGCAATGCCCCAGCTATTCTACTGGACCTTTGATCAGGCTTCCAACAACGGCTTTATTACAGGACTCTTTAACTGGGCAAATCTGGGAGATAATTACCTTTGGTTTTATATTAAAAATTGGGGAATCATACTTCTTCTGCTTATCCCTGCGATATGTTACAGCAGCTACCGTAACTTGGGAATCGTTTCAGCCGGCTTTCTGATCTGGTTTGTAATTGAACTGATTGCCTTTTCTCCCAACCCTTATGACAACAACAAGCTTTTATATGTAGCGTATATCTTTTTCTGCTGCATTGCTGCCAAATATGGCTGCGACATTTATAAGCGATTAAAAGCAGTTCACGGAATACGCATGTGGAGCGTTCTGTTTTTATTTGTTGCCGGTATATCCGGAGTGCTGTCTATAGGCCGGGAATTAGTATCCGACTATACACTCTACTCTAACTCTCATGTAGAAGCTGCTGTTTATGTCGATCAGAATACTGCCGTAGATGCAACCTTTCTAACTGATGAAAGATATGTAAATGAGATAGCCGCACTTACAGGAAGGAATATTGTCAGTGGATCTCCCACATTATTAGGGACTCACGGCATTTGGAATGGAGAACGCTCTGACGACCTTCGGACTATGTTTGAAGCTCCCGGAGAATCCTTGGAGCTGTTTCAAAAATACCATGTGGATTATGTAATGATTTCTTCCTGGGAACGAAGCAATTATGAAGTGGATGAAGCCGCCTTCGCAGAACTGTTTGAATGTGTGTTCAGCTGTAATAACGATGAAATAAAGATATATAAAACAAATATTTAAACCGGGTAAACATTTTATATATAAAACGCAGGCTGCCCCCAAGAGCGCCTGCGTTTTTATCTTTCATTTTAAGTTATCTGCCGACATTATTTAACCAGTAAGGATCTACCGGTCATTTCCTCCGGCTGCTGCATTCCCATCATTTCAATCATAGTGGGAACGATATCCGCAAGACATCCGCCCTCTCTTAAGGTATAAGCAGGATCTGCATTTACAATAATGAAGGGAACCGGGTTGGTGGTATGTGCAGTAAAGGGGGCGCCTGTCTCATAGTCAACAAGCTGCTCCGCATTACCGTGGTCAGCGCAGATAAACATCTGTCCGTTTACCTCCTTAATTGCAGCAACTG
>CAZYWO010000159.1:0-2859 GCA_964651095.1 uncultured Oscillospiraceae bacterium
GTTAAAAAGAGTGTGCTCCAACAAACGGGTAGCCTTTGCAGCTATAATTACAGAGCTCGACAATGAAGACAACGAATATAAACACGGTATGAAAACTATGACGATACCCGCTCACAACATGCTAACTTGCCGTGACGTTATAGTTCGATGCATAAAGTTCGTTTTACCGGAGAATCTGAATGTTTCCGGGGATTCCGGAAAAATCTGTAGAATCAGAATTTAAAGCAAGATTTCTTGCTCACTATGTTGACAACGATTTTGAGTGCTGTGGCAGTATTACAATATAAAAAACAGTTCCTTTGATCTTTACGGTGGCGGCTTCTGTTAATTTAATATCCGTCTATGCGGCAAACTATTTTTTTATTGCTTTTGCTCTATTTGGCAATAAAATACCGGGCTTCCAAACGGTGCCCGGTTACATAAATATGTTCAGATCCTCTTTCCAAAACAAATTTTAAAATTATATTAAATAATTCCAAAATTTGTTTTGGTGTTAAAAACAGCTTTTGTTTTAATGAAGACATTGCCTTATTTATTTCTAAGAAAACGCCCGTGACCCCTTATTTCACCGCATGCTATCTTTTTACCGGAATTCCCGGCTGGTTGAGTTGTAAAATCATCCGGACCTGAATGAATTATTACAGTTTTTCCAACAATATCGTCTACAGAAAATCTGTCGGTCATAAAAGCAGAAAAGGCATAGCCACTGTTTCCAAAAAGAGGAGGCATATCACCGGCGTGATGCGGGTGCTGGCAGTTACCTGGGTTATAATGGGACATTGTGTCGGAGAAAGAGCCCCCGCTGTGGCCGCTACACAATGCTCCCTCATGTATGTGGAAACCAAAAACAGGACTTTCACATTTTTCTGTGGGGGAGGGAAGTCCGCGGATTTCAGCAATGACTAAAACGCCCCAAGTCATTTGATAAAATTTTACAGAACCATTTATTTCCCAATGTTCATTGTTGCCATATATATCGGCGCTGGCAGAAGGAAGCATCCCAATTACCGAACCTATGTCAATATGCCTTTTATCTCTATACATAAAAATATCATCCCTTACATTTTGATAATACATTTTATTCAAAGGCCAATAAAAAGGTTTTGATTTACTTTTTTTGAATAATGAAGCACCCCTTCGTCATAAAATGTTGCGAGAAAGAGGGTGCTTGAAATTTATAACGAGAGATATTCAGATTTTAACAGTATGATCGAACGCTATGAGCGCGAAATGCGCGAGGCCTATGGCCTTGTGCAAATGTCGGCAACCAATGATAAACAACAAAAGAACAACAGCGGGACTTCGGTAAATGAAAGCCAAAACAGCAGCGAAAAAATTTTAGAAGAAAAAGCAGAAAACCAGGAAGCTCCGCAAGAAGGAGGAACAGGGACCCCCGCGGCTGAACCGGAAAATGAAACTTTTGAACAGTCGGTACCTTTGCCACCGCTTCCGGCTGTCTTTTCTGAAGCTGTGCCAGACATGGCTGAAACAGAAATGAATCATAACCAAACTTTACCTGAAAATGTTCCGCCTGAATTTTCTCAGCCGGAAAGTGCCTTACAGCAAGAAGAGATCGATGAAATTGGTAGGCAGGATGGGTATGTTCTCAGCCCACCGGAAATTAACGGTGAAAATGAAGAAGTTTCGAACGAAGATGGAAATACTGATCGTTCACATGTACAGTCCGACAGCGGGTATATAGTAGTTACAACAAATTCCGGAAGGGATGCTATTCCAATAAACGGGGTAACAGTCGTTATAGATCGTCTTGATGAAAGCGACCCCGCGGGCCGCCAAGAACTTATATATGTTCAGCAAACCAACCAAAGCGGAAGAACAGAACCTGTAAAAGTGAAGACTGTTAGCAGGACGCTTTCCCAATCACCAGGAGATATGGGGCCGTTTATGACTTATTATATCAGTGTGCGTCACCCGGGATATGAACCAGTCATAAACAGACCGGTGGATGTTTTCGGAGGGGAGACCTCTATACTTGAACTTGAACTTATTCCGCTTCCGGAAGATCTGTCTGGAGGTGGTGACAATGGTTAAGTCTTATGTTGCAGTACCGGAATTCATAACGGTTCATCTTGGCGCTCCGGATTCCAATGCAGAAAACATTACAGTATCTTTTCCGGAATACATAAAAAATGTAGCTTCAAGTGAGATATATCCAACCTGGCCGGAAAACGCAATCCGTGCGAATATCTATGCCCAAGTGACTTTTGCACTTAACAGGATATATACGGAATGGTACAGAAGCAGAGGGTATCCTTTTGATATAACCGCTTCCACAAGCTATGATCAAAAATTTATAAAGGGCAGAAATATTTTTGAAAACATAAGTGAAATTGTAGATGAGATATTTAACCGTTATGTTGTAAGGCAGGGGTATCAAAATCCATATTTTACGGAATATTGCAATGGAACTACGGTAACATGTTCAGGCCTTTCACAATGGGGAACAGTGAGTCTTGCAAACCGTGGCATGACGCCATTTGAAATCCTTCAGTATTATTATGGAAACGATATAAACATAAAAATCGCTCCGATTCTTCCGGCGGTGGACTCCTACCCGGGAACACCACTTTCAAATGGAAGCCGTGGCTATAATGTGGAGTTGATTCAGCGAAGCCTTAACAGAATAGGGAATAACTATCCGGCTATTCCAAGAATATATCCGGTGGACGGAATATTTGGCGATAAAACCGAAGCAGCGGTAAAGGCCTTCCAAAGGATATTCAATCTTACCCCTGACGGAATCATCGGTCCCGGAACATGGTACAAAATATCTTTCATATATGCATCAGTGAAAAAAATTGCTGAACTTTATGGCGAGGGGGAACTCCTTTCCAATAT
>CAZYWO010000160.1:0-2829 GCA_964651095.1 uncultured Oscillospiraceae bacterium
ATGTCAGATGACCAGCGTTTTGCCATGTATACCGCAGAAGAAATCGGTAATGCAACTTAACTACCACCGGCTAAAGCCGGTGGGTTATTCTTGCGACTGAAAGTCGCTTTGCGGGCTAAAGCCCGATTCTTCCCTGACTAAAGTCAGCTTAGAGTACTGCTAAAGCAGCTATTCTTCCTCTGTCACTATTTTGAAGTCCGTATTTTCTTCGCGTTTCCCTTGGTGTTCGATGTATGACTTTATTGTTTCCTCATCTACTTCCCCTACTGTCCCACAGAAATATCCTCTTGCCCATATATGTTGTCCCCAATACCTTTTCTTTAATTCCGGAAACTCATCCTGTAATATTTTTGACGTTCTTCCTTTTAGCAATTGCATAATTTTGCTCGGCGACATATCCGTAGGACATGATAGTAACATATGCACATGATCTGTCCCTACGCTTCCCTTTAGGATCACAAGACCGTTCACTTCACATCCTTGCATCAGGATCTCCCTTGCTCTTTCCGCTATCCTTCCTCTCAATATTTTATACCGGTATTTCGTTATCCATATGAAATGATACTTTATGTCATACACTGTGTGGCTACCGCTTCTGTATTCTGCCATATTCTCACCCTCCCACCACAGTATACCACAATCCACTTTTTCAGAGCAGATGGCTAAAGCCATACCGCCTAAAGGCGGTGGATTTAACCCCGCGCTTGGAAATTAAAACTTACTCTGACATCAATATAAGGCAATCCGCCGAAATCCACCATAAGCGGGAAGCTTCTCAGATTACGGTATCCGTAATTATCTCTTTGGTACGCCCAGACACTATCTGTAATAATCTCCCGATATAAAGATAATGCTAACGGTTTAGGCCGTATTCCGATCATTTCCGCAGGATTCCAGTCAGTCATAACACTGTAAAGCGCTTTTTCTCCGCATAGAAACGGTTTCTTCGCCTGTGCCTGCCGTATCTTATTTTTTATCTGCTTAAGTTCCTGTCTCTGTGCTTCCCTGTCTGCGGCTTTCCCTTGCATGCATAGGGTTCTCACCTGCAATATATAAAGCACACTTTCCGTAGTAAAAGCAAATTCCACGTCCAGATTATCCCGCCCGAAGAAATCTTCCAATTCTTTCAATGCCAGGCACAACCTGTCCATCGGCTGCGTCTGCTCATTTTCATTTTGCGGTTCACACCATTCTTTGAATCTGTAATATAATTTATTTTCCGTTCCGCCGCCTGACGTAATCGCTGATGTCGAGCCGCTGTCATTATAATTTATTACATAATAATTACCTAAAGTATTGGGATCAAGCGTGAAAGCCACGCCGCAGCTGCATACAGCTGTAAGCATGGGTTGTACCAAAACCTGATTGGCCTCATTATTATCATCATAAGAAGCTATTACCGCCTCTACCGCTTTACAAAACTCCTTTTCTCCGCAGACATCGGCAATAGATTCATATTTTCCGGCCTGTGAATTCTGGTCTGTGTCTTCCGCAAGAGAACTGCTTCTTACAATCACTTTGTTATTCCAATCTAAGGTGAGATATTTTCTTTTGATTTTTTCGGAATCATTTTTCCATTCTTTTACAGTAAAGGTATACTGCGGCAAAACTTCTGCATATTTTAGTTTTCCATATAATTGCTGCAGCGTCTCTGCCTTTGTCCCAAGTCGGTTCATATTCTTCCTCACAAAAAACTGCCATCGCATTTCGATGCAATGACAGTTTAAAATCTCACCCTGATATCCGCATCCATGCAACTTTTTCGTTCATCCTGAATTACTATTATTATATCGGCAGATATCTGTAATTTCTTTAGGCTGTGGCATGACGTACGGATAAAGTTCCACTAAGCCATCCATTCAGCAAAAGAACTCATTTATGTATAGTCTCTATTTAAAATTTTCAAATCTTCACATCGTACAATTTCTGACGGTTTTTCTTTATCCTCTGACCTGATAAATGCAATTCTTTTTTCTGAATTTGGTCTATTTGCAATGTAATTAATTGCAGAATTGTATCTGGAACCTTTTCCCGGATTTCCTTCTACTAAAGCAAGACCATCCAAAATCACGCTAAAGCCATAACATCTCCCACTAAAATCCAAAAGAACCGCTCCATCTATACTTGCCATTCCAAGCAATAATTGATAATTCTCTGGTGTTATATCTATAGGTTCTATTTGCATTCCCCTGTTGTATGTTCCGCACAACATTTCGGCTTGACTTTTTGCATCACTTGCAATAATCACCAATGCCCCGTGGGATACCTTTTCCTCTAATTCCTGAAAAATCTTCCCAAAAATATTATAGTCCAAACCTGCCTGCGTACACTTTTCTTTTAATTCGTTCTGCTCATAATCAGAGTCAATATAGTATTCCGCATCCTGATATTTTAATACCATTTCATTTCCGTAAAATATTTGCCATTTTGTATCATCAAAATGTATTTTTATGCATTCGATCTTATCCATCTTTTGAGGATCTGACAAAAGACCTACTATCTCACTTCCAGAGCCTCCATTCCGAGCCACTAAACACCTCTCGCTCTCCCTGCACATCTCCAAAAGTTTTCTTATTTTTCTTATGTTTTCTGCACCGTTTTCCTGCAGGCTGCTGCCTTTTGTAAATTTAATCATATCCTTAGCAATGAACTGTAAATTTTCTTCATTTACAAAATATATGCTTCCTTCATTAGACCGCCTTTCATACTTTAGACCGGATATCTTAGTAAGCGTACATACATCAGGAATTGATGGAAAAATTTTATACAATTCCCGAATATAATGCTCCATAAAATCAAATTTTTTCTTTTCAAACCATTCATCAATAC
>CAZYWO010000161.1:0-2762 GCA_964651095.1 uncultured Oscillospiraceae bacterium
GGAATGCCTGCATCAATTCCACACGGCGGCCAACGCTTGTGAATAATATCTTCATTTTTGTATCCTCACTTGGCGGCTTCATCATTTGATTCCCAGCCGCCTTACAAGTTCTCTTTTCTCAGGTTCATTCAATGGATAAAGTTCTTTCTCGTCTACACCATTCAGAACATATTGATAGAAATCAAAAAGTCTGTATTTTCAATGGGTTTGCTCGAAAAGTATAGGAATAAGCAAGAAATAACCTACATCTTTTAACTCTTTATCACCACTAAATACAGCTAAATTATCGCCACGGTTTAGCGCACATTGTTCTTAAGAATGACTCGAATAAGAGGAAAGAGGAGCCGCATACAGTTTGCAAGCTCCTCTTTCTTAGCGAGACTAATGTATAATTCTATTTTTCCAACTGGGTCAATGTTTCCTTCAACTTATCGAAACCGAACATAGCCGCATAGGAGACAAGGAACCCTACAATAATCGCAGCAACAATCACATACCAGGTCACGGTAATCGTATTAAATTGACAATAAGCAAAGAAAGCTACCAATGTGAGTACCATGGAAATAACGACTGCGAGAATGTTAGTTGGCAGCTTATCCCAAAGCACTTTCTTAAGAACTTGGGTGATAATATTGGTGAGCACTACCAATGCTCCGATTATGCTAAGCAGCACAGACAAATCCATATTCATTCCTTCTTTCTGTTAGCTAAGGTCGGAACTAGCGCTGTCATTCTTGTCCGGCCAATTATTGTTTTTACTCAGATTTTCAACCGCAGCCTTAAGGCAATATGACAGCACTACCCCGATGATCTCTGTGACCGCAACCTGAGAAAGACTTTCTGCAATCTGAACTTTGTCAAGCCATGCCAAGATGTAACTACACCAAACCCATAGAAAACCATTAATAAGGCAGACCCACACAATGAGCTTGCTTGTTTCGATTCGTTTTTTTCTTTGGTCTGGTTTTTTCTTTGGCAGGAACGGGCTCATCAGCTCGATCTGATCTATTTGTTTGCATTATACACCTTCTTGCGGTTGGCCGAAAGATTATCAAGTATCCCAGCCTGGAAGTCATATTTTATTTGTTTCTCTCATCCGTTCATATTCTTTACGAATTCTATTACAGGCGGCAGAAGCGATACCATTTGTAAAATTGGTATGATCTTCGCAAAAACGCATGTAATAATCGACATCCAGCATAGCTTGCTGGAATTGTGCGTAGCTGTGGTCAATATTTTGCGTCAACTCATTATCAAATGTAATTATCCTTACTCTAGCTTCCACAGCTTTGGATTCCTCCACAGTCAACGCAAGTGTGTCAATACGGTTTGATAATTCGATGTCCCTTTGTTCGGCATATTCACGATTTGCCTTAATTTCGGCTTTTAGAATATCTGTCTGCTTTGCGGTCTCATTCGCCGCTTTTAGTCGGTCTTTCTTGTTCTGATTGAGAATCGGGATTACACATACGACAATAGAGCCGATAATTCCCAGTATCTCTACTAAAACTGTAATCCATAATGGGGACAATCTGCCTCACCTACCTTAATCTCTCTTTCTATCCATTGCATTTATAGCTGTACTATACTTTTAACCGTTTCTGACGAGGAGACAGTCAGTTTCCTACCTGTTATGGTAATTGTCTTATTAAATAAATCTTCATAAAGCTGGATTAAGTTCTGTCGCTGCTGTTTAGATAGAAGTTTATAAAAACTACCCATCCAACCTTTGAACATATTTTCAACATTCTCATAAGGCATTTCACCAGTTTCGACTTTTACAGCAAGCTTCTTTAACTTTCTTCGCATAGTCGTAACTCTTTTGGGATTTATGCGTTTAACAACTTTTCCATCTTTGGTAAGAGAATACCTTACTTGCAGAAATTTATAGGTGCTGGAAATCTTAACGATCCGGGTTTTCTTTTCGTTGATATGAATACCAAGTTTATCCGCAATCGCTTTGATATGCTCCAGCAAATCCATAAGTTCCTCCTTACTCCGATTCATTATATACCAGTCATCATTAAAGCGCCCGTAGAATTTCTGACTTCTTACATATTTCACGTAATTATCAATAGGATGCGGATAGTAGATTCCAATGACCTGGGAAAGCTGATCTCCAATATTTACTGATTTTGCCATCCATTTCTCGCCTGTAAGCTGATTTTTCGGAATTTTACGGTGCTCCAGTTTATTGAATGCATTGATTAAACACTTGCCATACTCTTTCTCTGTCATGTAGGAAACGTCTATCCTAAATCCGTCAAATATAAGCGTTAAAAGCCAGTCGATAAACTCGTCATTATCGAGCAGCTTTAGTAATTGTTTCTTTGCTATCTCGTGAATAATATTGTCATAGAATTTTGTAAAATCGCCAAACAGGATATACCCTTCGTTGCCATATAGCTTATAGTATTTGTGCAGATGTATCTCGAACCGCTTTCTTTGCATGGAAAGTCCGCGACCCTTTAACGAGGCACAGTTATCATAGATAATATGCTTCCGAACTTCAGGAAGGATCACTTCATCGCAAAGCACGTGCCGGACAATACGATCTCGAATCGGAATACTCGTGATCGCTCTTGTCCGGCCTCGCTCAGATAGCAGAAACTCATCAGTCGGACCGTTTTGCAGTGTCCGATTAAGTAAATCTTCTTGTATGGAGAATATATTTCGCAGGAAATTCAACATAAACCTCTGCGTTGTTTCCTTCCACATACTTCCTTTTATAGATGCATTATAAGCCTTGTATAAATTGTTGG
>CAZYWO010000162.1:0-2734 GCA_964651095.1 uncultured Oscillospiraceae bacterium
TGCGGTGTAATGAAAAAAGCAATCGTTAAAAGGTATGGAATAATTAAAAGGTTTCCCGCTATTCACCATCTTGCCAAAATACTGCTCCGCAATCCCAAATACCTGCGCTACAATGCTTTACTGACTTATAAGCCTCTTATCATTTTTTGCGAAGAACAATGATATGCTCCATTGTCATCGTGGAACCCGTGGCTCCGCTAATATTAGTAGGTGAGTTTTGTGAGGGCATCACTTTGTTAGGAATGTTACGGTCAACATTGAAGATAGGTATCAGCCCATATTGTGGCGCCAGCTCAGTTATAATCACATCCGTTTTCAAAAGTTCATTTTTAACAGTCCGATTGCCCACCACCCAGAACTGATATCCTCCGGAGCGAGTTTTAAGAGCAACACTCTTCAAGGCAGCATCGAGGTCAGCATAAAAGCTATAAACATCTCCAGCCCGTTCAACATCTATGTCTTTTATTCGTTCAAGCGACTCACGCAGTGTTTCGCTTTTCACTGTGAATTCAAAACCATTTCGATACTTTTTTCCGCCCATTAAAGATCTGTCAACCCCCATAATTTCCTTTTCTGTAAGGTTGAACAAATTAATCCATTGAAGTGAAAGCCTGCTATACTCTCCATATGCAACCGTAGTGCGGCTATCTCCATACGGAGGAGAAGTTACGACAAGGTCATAAGTATCGTCAGGGACATCTTCGAGGGTGCAAGTATTGTTTCTAAAAACAGCAACCTCTGGATTCGCATTTATCTCTTCAAGAGCTTCGCAAAAATCCTGCATTTTACCAATATTTCTGTAAAGGATTTTTTCAAACACACTATACACGTCGGGATGGAATTCTTGAACTTTTGCGACAGGCATACGGAACATCTTAAATTCTCCATTTCTACGATTCGAGACAAACCGAATACTTTCGCTTAAAGCGACAAATACAAAATCCCGAATGTCTGGATCCTCAATCTTTTCTATTTCTGTCTTAATAATGGAAAGTTCAAGAATAACACGTGGACGGAACCAATATCCAAGATTCTTGAAATCCGGAATTGTAACATCAAGGTTTCTATCCGAACAAAACTGTTTCAGATACTTTGGAGCCCCATCGCCCCATCCCTTTTTTCCTGCAACGTCTAAGCCAAGCGTTTCAATCACATATGTATCAACAGAATCTAAGGATTCAATTAATGACTCTCTCCTCATTGTCACACGATTGAGGAGTTCTTTTGCTTCTTTAAGCAACGGTAGTTGCTGGATTGGTGTGGTTTTTACCTTGGTTAATAGGAGAGCGAGAGGGTTAATATCATTACCCGCCACGGTTTTAATTCCGCTAAGCATACCCTCTACAAGAACCGTGCCAGAGCCTGCAAAGGGATCAAGCAAAGCATTGACCGGCTGAATTTCCTTTACCAGCCTTATAATATTCCGGCTAATTGGGCACACCATCATTGCTGGATAATTATGAAGGCCATGAGTAAACTCTTTTGTATCGTCTTCTCTGAAATCCCAGTAGTCTACTGGAAGTTCTTTTAACTTGTTTATCAGCGTTTCATCGCTTTTAGTCATCTTGCTCATCTCAGTTTTCCTTTCCGTATCCTCCGTTTTCTTTTTGCGGAAGTCACCTTCATGAGTTTTAACTTCAACAGTGCATATTGTGTCATTATGCCAGCCACCATGTGGCACAAGCAAAATTCTTTCAATTTCAAATCCATACTTGTATCCAATACCGCCACTGTTCCAACCAAAAGTGATTACTTTACCTCCGATTTTAACTATGCGAGATATTTCCCTCTTATGATTGCCCCAGAACGAAGCTTTAGTTGTATCCCAAGTGACTGTATACCCTACATCGTTATAACATTCGCTGACTTGCCTTGGGGAATACGGCGGATCATATAAAACCCCATCAACTGATGAGTCCTCAAACATCTTTAGAAAGTCTAATGCGTCTAAATGATAATCTGTATTATATTCCAAGCTTAAATCATTTGTTACGCTTGCTATCTTGTTCCTGTTTGCAAAAGGATCAATCCAGTATTTATTTAGATCAACCTCTTCCTCCAGCAAAGCCTTAATGGGAGCAATCTCAAAGGTGTTTTTATTTGGCATTGACCAGACGCGCTCGATCCGTATTCCTTGCGTATCATTAATCTTTTTCAATGGAATCCTCCTGCGAACTTTCCGGCTTCAGTACCAGTACGTTATCTTCTTTATCAAAAAAGATTTTCAACTTGGTTTTCCCTTTTTCAATATTCATGTTCGACAATATGCTCTTAGGTAAACGTATACGCATGTCTTGTTGAAGAGTGTAAGTATCAAGATAAATAAGGTCGTTTTTCATGATCTTCTCCTTTCAATTAATTAATCGTCATTTTATTATACCACAAATTTGCCCTGAAATCAACCTGTTTTCAGGGCAAATTTAGTTCGACATCTTTAGAAGAGATTCAGTTGTTCATTATTTGAGCACAGTATTATAAATAAACTTAAAGCAATTTCTTTTTTACATCAAAGCAATTATCCAATTTATTTGGAGAAACTCTGAATGCGGTTTCATTTTCGTGAGGCTTACCTTCAAACTTAGCGTCTGTGGTTAAATCACCAGATACCATTATTCGTCTTTCGGTCATATTGACCCCCTACACAATTCTCTTATTAATCTTAAACAGCAAAGGCTGATCGTTTTCTTTAATCCTGAAGCCAGTTCCATGATCATGTGTTTGACCATTCTTAGCC
>CAZYWO010000163.1:0-2688 GCA_964651095.1 uncultured Oscillospiraceae bacterium
TTTTCTAAAATTGTATTATTAAACAGAGTGACATCTTGAAAAACAATAGAATATAGAGACATAAGAAGCTCGGGGTTTATTTTTGATATATCCATTCCACCTACGGTTATTTTGCCTTTCTTGAATATCCCAGAAACGTACGGCCAAACGTGAAACAGTTGTTTTACCACCTCCAGAAGGACCAACAAGAGCAGTAACTTCCCATTGTTTTGCGGTAAAAGATACGTCATGTAAAATCGTTCCATCAGAGTTATATGCAAAGCCATTATGGAATGTTACGAGTAGAAGTTGACTTTCCCTTGATTTATGCGGCTTTCAAAGCAAGTTAAGGGGTTATACCTTTATTGTCAAAATAGCGTTCCTACTGCGTAACAAATTACTTTTTTATCACCAAGTGAAGTAATAGCCTTTGCACAGATTTGCGTTAATGGTTCTCCAATAGCCGCTTTATAATTAAAGCCTAATAGCTGCATGGTTTTAAGTGTATCTACACTAATCAACTCTTTAATCTGCTCATAGCTTTTTACTTGCTCATTTACTTTATTGATTTCTTCTTCCCCTTTAGCAGTAGCTGCTATAAGCTGAAATGTCTTGATAATTTCAAGCACGCGAGAGACAGTATTATGAAGATGTTCTATATCTTCATCGCTAATTACAATTCGGTCAAGTTCAGTTTTGTAAGCCTGAGCAATACAGATAGCTTCTTCTCTTTCAGATAAAAGCTCGCTAACAATTTCTTCGCAAGTGTTTCGTACTTTTTCTAAGTTTTTTCATCTCTGCTAAAGCAGAAATATATACTTCTTCCATAGTAGCCTCTCATTTATAATATTTTGTAGAATTATATCATTTTCACAATAAAATAAAGCGAAAACTCCTAATTACAAGGAATCTCCGCTTTATTTATGTTGCACCCTGTATGGCAGCTACCCTATTTCAGCTTATCGGTTGATACTGTTTTATGAGTAGCTACTATTTGCAGCTCCGGTTTGTTTGATTTATTTAAAATTAAATTTCAGATTTTATTTTTTTAAGCAGGGCCTCAACTTTTTCAGCCAATTCTTTGAGGGCTCCATCTTTAAAAGGAGAGGGGATATCAGCCTCTTCAAGAAGCTTATCGTAATACTGCTCGCCACCCTGTTTCATAAGTCTTATATAACGTGCGAAAGCGTCATTGTAGTTTTCGATTGATGCGAGAAGAAAGCCGAAAGCAGCGGTCTGTGCAAGACAATAATCAATATAATAGAAAGGAGACTCATAAATGTGCATCTGATATTGCCAGCGGCGGCCATCTTCGAGGAATGGAACGCCATCAAGGCATATATGTGGAAGATATTCAGCACAAAGCTTTTTCCAAGTTTGGTTCCTCTCTGCTGGGGTCATTTCTGGATTTTCATACACTATATGTTGGAAGTAGTCTACAATAGTTCCATAAGGAATAAAAGAAAGAGCATCAAGAGCGTGCATATATTTATATTTTGTAGCATTTTCACCGAAGAATTTGTCAATATATTTCCATGCAAAGAACTCCATGCTCATTGAGTGGGTTTCAGCGGTTTCCATTCCTCCGCAACCGATCTCAAGAGAAAATTTATTATTCGCTGTTAAATACGCATTGAAAGCATGGCCCGCCTCATGGGTAACAACGTCAACATCGCTGGAGGTACCATTGAAGTTTGCAAGTATGAAAGGCTGTTTATAAAGCGGAAGATAAGAACAATAACCGCCTCCCCATTTATTCTTTCTTGCATCGACGTCAAAAGCCTCATTCTCAAGCATAAGGTCAATAAATTTGCCTGATTCCTCGCTCATTGCATGGTACATTTCTTTTGCGCCACGGAAGATATCATCTTTAGTTCCAATTGGTCTTGGATCTCCGCCGGGGACAATAACATCATTATCATAAATCATATATTTATCTATACCAAGGTCTTTTGCGTTTTCAGTACGAAGTCTTGAAACTACTGGAACAATAGATTCGAGCACATTCTTGCGAAATGTCTTAACATCGTACTGGTCATAGCAGACACGCCCCATTCTGTAATAACCAAGTTCCACAAAGTTCTTATACCCAAGCTTTTTTGCCATTCTTGTACGTACCTTTACAAGTCTGTCATAAATATCGTCAAGCTGTTCGGCATAAGTGTTGAGTACTTTACCCATTGTCTCATAAGCTTCTTTTCTTGTGGTACGGTCATTAGATTTAAAGTATCCGCCCAAAGCAGCACGGCTCATTTTTTTACCGCGGAATTCAAACTCCATGCCGGACATAAGCTTTGAATATTCTGAAACAATTTTGTTTTCTTCAACCATGTCTTCAATTATTTCTGGGGACATAGCTTTGGCCTGAACTTCCATATAACGGAAATATACCGAAGAAAGTTTCTCCTCAAGTTCTTTTCTAAATGGTGAGGAAAGAAGAGCGTTATTATATTCATTTAAAAGGTTACTTACTTGTGGACCTGTCTCGTCGAAATAATCATTTTCTTTTACATAGAATTCATCTGCGGTGTTGCAGCTGTATCTTATATAAGAAAGGGAAAAATTTGTTCTATCTTTTGAGTAAAAATCATTAAATTTTTCCCGCCAATTTAGGATCTCATCCACACTTTTTGCATTTTTTATTCCAGTTATAATTACCTTCATAGTTTGAGAAAATTCTTCAACCGGAATATGTTTATATGGCATTTC
>CAZYWO010000164.1:0-2531 GCA_964651095.1 uncultured Oscillospiraceae bacterium
GCTACCTTGGGGTGGTAGAGGCCGCTGGTTCAAGTCCAGTCACTCAGACCAGTCGAGAGCCTCGACACGCAATTCGCGTAGTTGAGGTTCTTCTTTTTTACTGTCTGTACCTCGCGTTCAAATCCGTTATGATCATTCGCACCAGCAGGTAAAACCTGCGAAATATTCACGCACTTCGCAAAGCGAAGTGCGTTTCATTTTATCCGCGTTTAAAGCAGATACTTTTTAGTAATCACAAAGTAATCAACGTCCCGAATGCATATTGCGTCCGGGACGTTTTCTTTGTTCTCTTGATTATATTCGGACAAAGCTTTTACATAGCCGTGCGCCAGCTATTTTTCCACTCCTGCTTCCGGCAGTATCGGCAAATAATCTATGTTCCACCGTCATTTATAAAAATTCTTTTCAGTGCTATGCCGCACTGTGCACAGATTCTTTTACACCTGCTCTGCTGAAAATAAATTTAAAGACCGTCCTGATTAACGGCTGAATAAAAAACACCTGAGTAAAAAACGCAAACGGCAAGTTAAAGCATACCAGCTTAAGCCAATTTGCCAATAATGTAAAAATACTGAATCCCGCATAGTAAGGATAATAAAACCACGCCGCCAAAAAGCTCATCGCCGGACACATCAACCCGACAGTTGCGCAGATAATGGATGTCTCGAATATCACCGGATGCGTTTTTTGGGGATCAAACACTTTGCTTGCAAGTTTAAAGGAACAGGGGCTTCCCATAACGCACTCCAGAGCATATGCAAAAATAAACTCAATAAAAATTACCGCCCATATAGGCACCATTCTTCCAAACATATATACACCGCCCTGCATATTGACAGCCTGAATGACAGAAACAGCGCCGCTGCTTTGAAGCAAAGCAACTCCGTTTATTACATAAAGGCTGTAAAACACATAAGCATGCACTGTGACCAAAACGGTCAAAAATGCAAAAACCATCCTTTGAAACTTATTACTTGGCATAACATTTCCTCCTAACGACAAAAACACAGGTATGCCCGCATGTAAATCCTGAAATTCAAAAACAATGTTCCGTAATCAGATTTACGTGCCGAGCACTACCTGTGTCATCATGTCTGTTTAAATCTATTTAGCTTGCAGAGAACATTTTATCATAAAAGCGCCCGAAAATCAAATATATTTTTCAGCATTTGATTTAAACGCTTTCCGTTTCTTCGGAGATACGGATTTTTCCACTCATATCATCCTCTTTTTCCGTCTCCTGATCCTTTTCCCAATCTGCGAGTATATCAATATATATTCGTGATATTTATGCGGTCTTACAGACCTTTTAAACGGCGGTGTGTTGAAATACAGCAGCAGACATTTGCCTATGTTTTTATAATCAGCTGCGTATTCATAGCCTATAAGCTCATCCTCTTTAATTCGTTTCTTTATCATGTTGTGATATGGATACATTTGCACGCTCCTTTATTTACTTTTCATCCTATACTTCATACACTTGCTCTAAAAAGGCTTTTGTCATATTTTGATGATTATTGTAGATATATACAAATATTTGCTGAAATAAAAAATATAATTATTATAAATATAAAGCTGTATTTTAAAGAGTCATTTCTATTCTTACAAGTCTTTCAATCGTTTTTACACTGGCAGCTATTCCGTTCAGCGCAAGCGTATTGCCGGACAGGTAATCACTATGTAATTCCGTGTGAAGTCACCGACGTCGATTCCACATCGCATTTTAATTTAAGAAGCGGACCGGGAACAGGCTACAGCTTTATTGATTCCTTGGATTACAACTGGTCCTTCTCCGCCTTTGTCAACAGCACAAGCACTTATAACACCACTAACGGCGGCTCCTCATGGACATACATCAAGTATACAAAAAGCGGTAAATCATATAACGGCTGGGTATCAAAATCTTATGTTAACTTTACGCCGTCCGGCTATTTACATTGCGAAGAAGTCAAAGGAATAGACTCCGGCTCTACCCTTAATGTAAGATCGTCTAATTCCACCAGCTCTTCAATCGTAGGAAAGCTCAGCCCTTCCGCCATGGTCAATATAGTCGGCAGAGCGGCTACCTCTACAGAGATGTGGTACAGAATACGCTATGACGGAACCAGCTACGGATATGTTTCCGGCACATATTTAGGTGTTATCACTCAGATTATTTTATAATTTAAATCTCATGTCGCCTTGAACTGCCGGCTATCAGCATCATCTTTTTACAGAAAACAAAGAGGCACGAGAAAATCCCATGCCTCTTTGTGCGCTGACAGAAACAATCCACAAAAACGACCCTCCCGAATCATCGGGAGGGTCGTTTGTTCTTTTATTAAAGAGTTACTTTTCCAGCGTAGCTACACCCTTTTTGTTTGTCTTGTAGGTCTTTTTGCCGACCTTGATTTTCTTCTTATTCTTCTGTACTACGCCTTTCTTATTGACAACGTAGGCTTTCTTTCCTATCTTGACGAGTTTGTTCTTTGTACCTTTCTGCACAACTCCAAGCTTATTAACTATATACGACTTTGTTCCGACCTTGACAA
>CAZYWO010000165.1:0-2514 GCA_964651095.1 uncultured Oscillospiraceae bacterium
ATAACTTTAAAACAGATAATATTGATAAAAAAGAACTAACTAATATATTATCATTAAATCCTATTAACACATCCATTTGGAGGACAATTCCATGACAAGCGAAGAATATAAAAAACTATCTCTCAAAGAATTTGACAAGGCTGCGCTAAAATTTGACGATAACGATCCCAGCGTATACAACATGTGCCGAAAAGACTACCCGGATGTGATGGCGGAAGTGACAAAAGAACCTTTTTATGATTTACTTGACGCTGGCTGCGGTACGGGCGCTATGCTGGATATGTTTAAGCAGGACTTTCCAAATAAACAGTATACCGGTATAGATCTGTCGGAAAAAATGATCGAAACTGCAATGAGAAAGGGTCTTGATGGAATACATTTTATCACAGGAGACTGCGAAAATCTTCCTTTTAGCGATGATAGCTTTGATGTGGTCACCTGCTCTATGAGTTTTCACCATTATCCGAACCCGGAGAAATTTTTTGCAAGTCTGAACAGGGTACTGCGCCCCGGAGGAAGATTTATTTTAAGAGATATGGCATCAAGCAGCAGTTTATTAATGTGGGTCTTCAACCATATTGAAATTCCCATTGTCAACAATATTTTTAAGCGTGGAGACGTACATGTCTATTCAGAATCCGATATACGCAGACTTTGCAATGCCAGCGGCATGGAATTGGAATTGTATGAGGTGAGAAAAGGATTCAGACTGCACTGTGTAGTCAGAAAACCTAATGCTTGACAAGTTAAACGTGATACAGAACTTGAATTGAAAGGAAGATTTTAGGCATGAGCGATACGAAAATCAAGCCGGTTTTGGGCGGAGCCGCAGAAACAATGCTTCAGAGTTTTTACGCCAGAGCGCAATATTCAAAAAGCAAGAAACACAAATTTTATGATGCGAAAGCAGTGGAAATCGTAGAGAAAATTGACTATGACTTCAGCAAAGCAGCAAAAGATTCTACCATGAGCAGTGGGGTAATAGCAAGAACTTTGGTCTTCGATGAATTGGTAAAAGACTTTATAGATAAAAATCCGGATTGCACCGTTGTAAATATCGCCTGTGGTCTTGACACCAGAGTATATCGTGTGGACAATGGTTTAATTACTTGGTACAATCTCGATCTTCCACAGACAATAGCGGTACGGGATCAAATTTATAAAGAAGAAGGAAGAATATCTACTATTGGAGTGTCTGTGCTGGATCAAAGCTGGACACAGCAAGTTAACAGAAAAGGAAAAATGCTTTTTATTATTGAAGGACTTTCTATGTATCTATCTGCGGAAGAAGTTTCGGATATGCTTAGGATTATTCGTGAAAATTTCGATAATGCCTATGTACTGCTGGAGTGTATTTCACCGATGTGGGTTTCCAAGCAAGGTGTTGAAAAATCAATCCAAAAAACCGGAGCTACATTTAAATGGGGAGCAAATTCTTTCAATGACTTGGGAGAGATCGCAAATGGATTCAAAAAGGTAAAAGACGACAATATACTGCGAGGTATGCGAGTATTAAACCCTTTAATTGCACTTGTAGATTGGCTTCCTATTGCAAAAAAAATCACTCAGAAGATCTTAGTATTTGAAAAAGTATAAGTTGTTTATCCGTAAGAATCCAGATATTCCTCCCTTAACATGGACATCAAATGCACATCGTAAAGCACGCCGTTTTTACGGCAATTTTTGCGCAATATCCCTTCATATTTAAACCCAAGGGATAAATATAGGTACGCCGCAGGGTTTCCCGTATAATGATCCAAATAAAGTCTTTCCAGACCCAGTACGTCAAAGCAATATCCCATTATCGCTTCCATCGCCTGCTTTCCAAGCCCTTTACCGCGCAGTCTTGTGTCTGCAATGTACACTCTCCATATTTCGGCTTTCCATCCCTCTTCAATGTCGGCAATTACTATGCGTCCAATTCTTCTGGAGTTTTCCGTTTCTTGTAATTTATTGTCATCCATCGCAAAGCTATTTATATTTATATTTACATTCGCATTCACTCCATCTTCACAGCAATTTCCCGGCTTAAGCAAAATGGTAAACTGCTGCGATTGTGGATTTTCATCATCTGCAATATATTTTCGTATTACATCCTCTTTAGTTTGAGCATCTTTAATGCTGAAAAATTCTGTAACCTCCGGTGTCCTCTCCCATTCATAAAAATCCTCTATATCATCCCATACGGATGGCCTTATTATCAGATCTTTGGTCTCTAAAATCATGTGAAATCTCCCTTCTTAGATTCTCGGTTAAATTATAATATGCTAAAGATGAAAATGTCAACGGCATCAGTTTCTTTTAGGTTTGCTAAAAGATATAAGTCGATGGATGATTCGGTCAAAAGAAAATTTTAAAATCTATAGATGAAATTAATATAATTAACAAATTTTATATTATTTGTTTGACAAAACTATTGAACTCTTGTATAATAATACGGTACGAAAATAACAAGCGCTATTAGCTCAATTGGATAGAGTCGCGCACTACGAATGCGAAGGTTGGGGGTTCGAG
>CAZYWO010000166.1:0-2503 GCA_964651095.1 uncultured Oscillospiraceae bacterium
CATCTTCAGCATATTCTTAAGACACATTACTAAAGTAAATCTTACAACTTTCTTATCTTCTTCGTCTTCACCCCATAATCTTGCCTTAACCAACTCAATATACCAGTCGCAATATTCATTCCATATAAGATCGTATATTTTCTGTCCTGCCAGAGCCAAGTCATATCTTTCCATGGCATTGTTAACATATTCAATGGTTTCGTTCACCTTGGAAATCATCCACTTATCTTCATCCTTAAGGGCAATATTCTCAAAGTTTGTAGTATCTCCGCAAGCCTTACCGCAGCAATCGTCGCAGCACTTAGCCATTTCCCTGAAATTGCCATCTTCGTCTTGAAGGTTCATGATTACAAATCTTGAAGCGTTCCAAAGTTTATTTGCAAAGTTTCTGCACGATTCAAGCCTATCTTCCTTAAACCTCATATCGTTTCCCGGTGTGATGCCCGTTGTAAGCATAAATCTAAGCGCATCCGCTCCGTATTTATCAATGATTTCCAGCGGGTCAATACCGTTGCCGAGAGACTTACTCATCTTACGACCTTCTGCGTCTCTTACCAGTCCGTGGACATATACATCGTGGAAAGGAACGTCTCCCATAGCTTCAAGTCCGGAGAATACCATTCTTACTACCCAGAAGAAAATAATATCGTATCCTGTAACTAAAACATCTGTCGGATAAAAATATTCAAGTTCAGGAGTTTTTTCAGGCCATCCGAGAGTTGAGAAAGGCCATAATGCCGAAGAAAACCATGTATCCAGTACATCTTCATCCTGTCTGAAATGTTCGCATCCGCATTTTTCACATTTCTTAGGCGTATCATATGCTACTGCTAATTCGCCGCATTCCTCACAGTAATATGCAGGAATTCTGTGTCCCCACCAGAGCTGTCTTGAAATGCACCAGTCTCTGATTTCCTCAAGCCAATGAAGATAAATCTTTTCAAATCTTTCAGGGACATGTCTAAGATCGCCTTTTTTAGCTGCCTCAATAGCGGGCTTAGCCAATTCTTCCATGGCTACAAACCACTGGTCTGAAAGCATAGGCTCTATAACCGTATGGCATCTGTAACATTCGCCCACAGGTATAACTTTTTCCTCAGTCTTAACCAGATAACCTGCTGCTTCAAGGTCGGAAACCCAAACTTTACGACACTGGTATCTGTCCATTCCTTCATATTTGCCTGCCAGCTTATTCATGGTCGCATCTTCGTTAATGCACGAAGGCATTGCAAGACCTGCTCTTTGTCCAACTTCAAAGTCGTTAGGGTCATGAGCCGGAGTAATCTTAACAGCTCCCGTACCCTTTTCAGGGTCAGGATAAGTGTCTGCAATAACCGGAATTTCTTTTCCCACCAACGGCAATATCACTTTCTTTCCCACTAAGTCCTTATATCTTTCATCGTCAGGATGAACTGCGATTGCTTCATCAGCAAACATGGTTTCAGGTCTGGAGGTAGCAACTACTATTCCTTCTCCCTTACCGTCTGCTGCCGGATATCTGAAATACCAATATTTACCGTTCCTATCCTCATGTTCAACTTCAGCGTCAGAAAGTGAAGTCTTACATTCAGGACACCAGTTTATAAGTCTGTTTCCTCTGTATATTAAGCCCTTTTCATAGAGTTTGATGAAAAAGGTTTTTACTGCGTGATTACATCCTTCATCCATGGTAAAGCGTTCTCTGCTCCAGTCACAGGAATCGCCCAATTTACGGCACTGGCGTGTAATTCTTCCGCCGTATTCTTCCTTCCACGCCCACGCGCGCTTGAGAAACTCTTCACGACCGAGGTCTTCTTTCTCAAGACCTTCCTCTTCTCTGATTTTATTTACGACTTTTACTTCTGTTGCAATGCTGGCATGGTCGGAACCGGGAACCCAAAGAGCGCTGTAACCTTCCATCCTTTTCCATCGGGTGAGAACATCCTGCAAAGTCTGATCCAGCGCATGCCCCATGTGAAGCTGACCTGTAATATTTGGAGGCGGCATTACGATAGTAAAAGGCTTCTTGTCTTTATCCACTTCTGCCCTGAAAGAGCCTGTACTTTCCCACATTTCGTAAATTCGGTCTTCAAAATCTTTTGGATTATAAGTTTTCGCTAAATTCTTTTCCATCTTTTTTCTTCTTGTTTCCTTTCATGTCAAAATAAAAAGTCCCTTGCAAGCTTTAAGCTTACAAAGGACGAAAATACTTTCCGCGGTACCACCTTTATTCCCGCTTCTGTTTATAAAATCATATCTAAGCAGAAACGAACACTCATTATAAATCAAAACTCAGAAGCAACCTTCAAAAAACGCTTGCTCTCATGGCTCTCAGCCTGTGGCCCTGATTCTCTGTAAAGCGCTGACTTTTCCTACTCCTCTTCGTCACGGTTTTATATTCATTTATTATCTCTAATATTTTATATTGGTTAGATTGAAAAGTCAATAGTCTGAATTAATTCTGAATCAGCATTCTTCTACTAAATCGGGATTCACCATAGGGACAATCAGTTGACAAATATCA
>CAZYWO010000167.1:0-2471 GCA_964651095.1 uncultured Oscillospiraceae bacterium
TCATAAGCCTTTATTTGCCCTCCACATCCAACGTCGAGTCCCAACAAAAAAATGTTTTGAGGGCAAATCTGAATGGTTACAGCTTTATGTCCACAAAACATTTTTTCCTATTAATATATATTAATCTTCTTCTTAACGTTAGGCAAAATCGCCGTAGTTTCTGCATCTTCAATATGATTTCGCATTTTCTCAGGCACCTGCTCATAGCGAGAAGGATTTCCGCTTCCTCCTATACAACCGCCTACGCACGCCATTCCCTCTATAAAATTATGTCCCAGCGCGCCTTTAGATGCTTTTAGTAAAGCAACTTTACACTCGTCAATTCCCTGACATATCATAGGATTAAAATCAAATGATTCTATATTAAGCTCTTTAAGCATCTGTTCTACGGCAGCTGCTACACCTCCCGAGCGAGCGAACATTCTGCCGTAATATGAAGCTTGGTTCCAATCGGTCAGTTTCTGTTCTTTGAGAAGAATTCCTTTACTATCAAATAATGCCTGAAGCTCCTCAAAAGTTATGACATAATCCACATATTCTTTAACGCCATCTTTTCTAATCTCAGCCTTTTTGGCTATGCACGGACCTATAAATACTACCACTGAATCAGGTTTTTCCTTCTTAACGTGTTTAGCCAGCTCCGCCATAGGAGATAAATTATGAGAAATGTACTCTGTCATCTTCGGATGTTTAGTTTCAATATATCTTACAAATGCAGGGCAGCACGATGAAGTAAGAAACTCTTTTTCAATTAGCTCTAAACCTTCTTTATATGCAACCATCTCGGCGCCCACAGCAACCTCAAGCACCTCGGAAAATCCCAGCATCTTAATGCCTGTTATCACCTGTCCCAATGAAGCGTATAAAAACTGGCTGGCAATAGACGGCGCTACGATGGCAATCATCTTATCTTTTTGGCAATTTTCCTCAGCATAATTTATTTCCTCGATTACGCTAACGATGCTAGATACGTCAACAGTAGCTCCAAAAGGGCAGTGATATACACAGGCTCCGCAGTTTATACATTTTTCTTCATCTATTGTTGCTTCTCCGCCTATTCCCATGGAAATAGCGTTTACTTTGCAAACTCTCTCGCAGGGTCTTTGGAAATTATGTATGGCGCCGTAAGGACATGCCTTGGCACACCTGCCACATTCCACGCATTTGCTTTTATCTATCTTGGCATGCTGATGCTCGTCAATATTGATAGCGTTTCTTTTGCAGGATTCAAGACAGCTATGAGCAAGACATCCCCGGCAAAGGTCTGTTACAACATATCCTGCTTCCGGACATTCGTCACATGCAATATCTATCACTTGAACTATGTTTTTATTCTTTTTGCTTCCGCCAAGGGCAAGTCTGATTCTTTCCGCTACCACCGCCCGGTCTTTATAAATGCAGCATGTTTGAGGCGGCTCATCTCTGGGAATTACATTATGGGCGATCTCGTTAAATTCCGCAAAAACGTCATTTCCCTTCCATGCCTGATATGCAACTTCCCTAAGCACTTTATATTTCGTTTCTTGAACCTTGTTATCAAACAGTTTCATTCTACTTTCTCCAATTCCAAATTACTCATTAATTCTAAATTACTCCCTAAGTTAATATCTTCATATATAATTTCAAAATAATTTAGTCACTTAAAACGCATATATATTATCAAATTCACAAATAATTTTCAATATGTAAATCCAACTATACCAAAAAAGCACATTTATATAGTTCAGCTCTTCTGTTTCTGTTCTTGTTTCTAAATTATTAAATTCTATATGTCCTCATTTTTCAAAATATCTCTAAGCTTTGCTTTTGCCCTAAATACTATGCTTCTCGTATTACTATAGTTTTCCCCTACTATTTTTGAAATTTGGCGAAAATTATGTCCATAAATATAATGCAAAAGCAATATGCTCTTTTCCTTAGGTTTCAATTTGTTCAGCGCATAAAGAAGTTCTTCGTTGGTAAATTCCTGCATATATGAAAACAGTTCTTCATTGCTTATCTCATTATTTAATTCTTTTTTATTTTCGCCTGAATCATAGCATATATCTGTCTGTTCATCTAATGATACGAAATAAGCTTGAGTCTCTGCGCTTCTTGCAGCGTATTTCCTTCCAACATTTTTTGCAATCGCAAATAACCAGTTTTTAATCTTGCTTTCATCTCTCAGTTTATGTATATTTTGCCAAGCTGCTATAAAAGTGTCCTGAACTGCATCGTCTAATTGGTCGTATGGAATTCTAAATACTGACAAATATCGCCTGATTTCATCACGATAAGACCACAAAAGTTCTTCCTTGTCCATCCTGCGCTCACTGCAATTTTTGTTCTCATTCATTCCTTTAACTTACTGAAGCGTTTAGTTTTATTTTGTTAACTTCAAAATCTTTCTTATTTAATCTTTCAATCTTTGAACCTCTATAAAAACATACCTGTAGTTTAAAAATTCAACTCCTTGACTGTCTCAACCGCTT
>CAZYWO010000168.1:0-2449 GCA_964651095.1 uncultured Oscillospiraceae bacterium
ACGACAGAAAGAAGAATTTGCATCCTTTTCCACTAAATTCAACAATAAAACAGATAAAAGGTACAGCCGATAATGAAGATTGCTATTTGTGATGATAATTTAGAGTTTTTACAACGATTCCAGCAGACATTAGAAACGCAGTTTGCGCTTAGGGATTGGAACTATAAATGTGAAGTTTACCAGTCTGGAGAAATCCTGCTAAAAGGCGATCTTACGGATGTGTATGCTGTATTTTTGGATATCGATATGCCCGGACTTGGTGGACTAGAGGTTGCCAGACGCCTCCGGCAGTTGCACGCGGATCTGATTATTGTGTTTGTTACAGCGTTTATTCAGTACGCAGTGGACGGCTATAGCGTTGAAGCGCTTAGATATCTGATGAAAGATCGTCTAGTTAGCGATTTACCCGCCTGTCTGGATGCAATTCAAGAAAAAATATTTTTTAATGAAGATACTATTCAGGTCAAGACTGAATCAAATCGAATGACTTTTCGGGTGAGAGATATTATTTATGTTGAGGGAACACCCCAGCGTCATTCCATACTTCATCATTCTTCAAGCGGTCGAATTGAGTGCGTAGGAAAGATTACAGACTTTGAGACTTCTTTAAGTGAAAAAGGTTTTATCCGAATTCAAAGAAGCTATCTTGTCAACATGATGTATATTGATAACTTGTGCAGCTATACTGCTACGCTTTCAAACGGCGAAACACTCAGTATATCCAGAAAATTATATAGAGATATTAATTCGACATATATTAAGTGGAAAGGACATCGTATATGAGCAGCGTTTTAGAGACGTTTCTCAATTTGGTTTTAATAGGTCTGGAAACCTGGATGATGGTTTTCGCATCCAGTGGATTTTTTCAAAAAATATGTTCAGGTTTTATCTACTACTTATCAATATTTGTCCTATTCATGATGAATATTGCGGTTTCATATCTTTTTGCATATGATTTAAGCCGATATGTAGTCTTAAAGTATATAATAACAGCAGTATTTATTGTGGTCTGGCTCATGGCGGTTTATCGTGCCGGCGTGATTAAGGGCTTTTTCTTTGCTGCGTTGATTCTTTCATATTTTGTTATTGTTGATGAATTTGGGTTTCTTTTTATAGCTTGGTTCGCAGGAGATAGTGTACATTTCGCATTTTCTAATCCATATGCTCTCTTTTCCATTTATTGTATTACCAAAATCATAGAATTGTTTGGAATAGTATTGATTCATAATTTACTGGGCAATCGACTGCAAGGAAGTCGTTGGACGGAATGGATCAAAGTACTGATTTTTCCTGCAGCATCTCTTCTTATATCGGTATTTTTATCACGCATCATTCTGGGAGATACTCAGTTTGAAAAAGAATTGGCGGTCTGTTTGTTTGTTTTGCTGCTTGTAGATATAATGTCTATTCATTTTTTGAGTTATTTAGAAAGGACGCAAGTAGCTATACGGGATAACGCACTCCTACGCCAGAACTTAAAACTCGAGTCAGAACATATCATTTCTTTGCAGGAGAGCTATACACAACAAAGAAGGCAAACCCACGATTTTTATAATCAACTGGCTGTACTTCAGGGGATGGCGGAGAAAAAAGTATCTCTGGACGAGTTTTCTGAATACCTAGGGAAGCTATTAACTACCAAGGTCCCCTCTGTGTTTTACATTGACACACATCGAATAGTTGTCGATGTAGTGCTAAGCCAAAAAGTAACCCTTGCTCGTCAGAAAGGGATTGATTTCCAGCTGTGTTTGGAAAATCTGGCCGATTTCCCTTTGCCAGATGACATATTGGTCGTTGTTCTCACCAATCTCATTGATAATGCCGTTGAGGCTTGTGACAAAATCTCTAATGAGCATGACCGCTATATCAAACTGACAATGAAAAGGACTTCGGCGAACGCGTGGATATGTATTGAAAACAGAACAAGCGAACCGGTATCGATTCGTGGCAACCAAGTTCAAACCACCAAAGGTGATCCTCTGTTACATGGTTATGGCTTAAAAAATATAGGTACGCTCCTTTCCAAATTTGGCGGCTCATATACACTCGATTATAGGGAAAAAGAAAAACTGTTTTGCTTTTACTCGACATTACCTTGCGAACAGAAAGCATAGATCAAATTCAATTGGATTCTGAATAATACTACATTTTACTGTAAATTCATAGCAGATTGCTGTATTTCGCCCGCAAAATTAGTTGAAACTGATATTTTAAGATAGTAAACGCTACATCTCTGGCCATTGGTTACAATAACGCAATCGACGCCACCATCACGATTAGCTAAGGCAATAATAACCTTTTTGGTCAAGCTTTTCAAATGGTGGGCAAAACTGGCGACGTATATAAGAGAAACCATTATGCGGCGTTAAGTTTTACTCACCTGCTAACAGTTCCGAGGTGCTGTAAATGCTTTCCCAATTCGTTGTTTATGTGAAACGAATAGCGGTAA
>CAZYWO010000169.1:0-2404 GCA_964651095.1 uncultured Oscillospiraceae bacterium
CGATCCTGCGCAGCCTGGTCGAGTTGTGTTATGACCTGGCGGACAAACGGCAGGAGTTCCGGCATCGGCACGTAAGCGGCAGGCTGGCCAATAGGCTCCTGAATGGGTGCAGAAACTGTTGGTGCCATTGGCTGCGAGGCAGTACAACTTCCGCAGGGTCTAAAAAAAGTTATCGGACTCCAAGATGAGGAACAATTTTCGGTTTCCAAAGCAAACCCTCCCTAAGTAATGTTGCCCAGGCTGCCAGCATCCCCACCCGGCCGCTGCGGTAATGTTATAACCTCCTGAACTGGCCAAAGTATAGCAGGACGTCATTTGTGCGTCCCGGAATTTTATAAATAAAAATATTCTATTGCAAACAGACGTTTTATTTTGACTTGATATAAAAGTGAGCCTCTCTCCGGTTGACGGTGGGAGGCTCACTCTGTATCCGTGATTAATTGTTAATCTTCTTGTGATTGCAGCGCGCTTGAAAGGTATAAAATTTTGTTCAATACTTGTGGCACACTGTCTTCTACAATACGTTTAAGGACTTGAACTAATATCCCATTCAGAATAGGTAGAGAGCCATCAAGATATTCTTTAAACGAATAGATATACATTGGGTTAGAAATGATTTTTTGGTATGACCCAAAACCAGTTGCAATACTGTCATTTAGCTGTTCTGTCTGCACTTCAACTCCAAAAAATTCTATGGCATCCTGTGTTTGCTCAGAGAAAGTTTGAATCGTTTTCCCGATATCCAGTAATTGATGATCGCTGCCGAACACAATCCTATCATCGCTTCCTTTGCACAGAAATTTCCACGCAACCTGAAAAAAGTCAGCAAACTTACATGCTTCTTGATAATAAAAATTAACCTTCGGACAATCCGAGTGAGCAGGAAGGCGCAAGACAGCTTTCCCAGCAATAATGCTATAAATTTCATCTATAGGGAAACCAGACATTTCTTCAGAGTGAGCATTATAATACAATGATAGAGCTAACCCCATTGCTATAGCATCGCTCTCATTGATCTTATTGTAGTTGTGGTAATCCCTGATTATCTTGAGCGTCAAATCAAAAATGCTCCACTGTTTTGACATGTGTGTCTGGATGATATTGTTAATCAGCGCACCGATGTATTTTAGTTCCTTTGAGAAATCTAGCCTAGGATAACCATAGGGATCAAAATCGTCTGCAGTACAGTACTTTATTACATTTAAGCATTGCTTTTTCATGCTTTCCCTGATTTTGCTTTCGAGCTGCTTTATATCCTCAGGAAATATAGTGCAAGTCAGATAATCATATATATCGGTATAGCCTTTTTCGAAGGCCGGCGTTTCTGTTTTTCTAGCCAAATACGCCAGATAAGCACTTCGCGCGGAATCTTTTATAGCATTATTTTGGGTATGGCGAAAATCTTTTAGTTGCTCAAAAGCATTTTGCAAGGTCTTTTCTTTCCCATTGTACTGAAATCGAATATTTGGCACGTCGTATGCTGCAAGGTCTTTATTGTAGTTGCTTTCCTTTTTATGCTCATGATTGCGATTTACTAGCAAGTTTCTCAGCAACTCACATAAGGTTGCTCTTTCTTCTGGCAGCGTCTGCAATGGGGTCCCTTTCCATTGGGCCAAGTCCGAAATGCCCTGATCAATAGAAAGCAAACACCCTACCAATACATTAGCCTGCTCCTCCACCGGCGCATGTTCGGCCAAAGCCTGCAGTTGTTTAAATCTCGGCTCAAGCTGGTCTTTCCATAAACCATGCAACACTGATCGGTTAAATGCCTCGTTTGCGAAAAGAACGTGCCGGCAGAAGGCATTCTCATCTTTCTCTGCTTGATCCCCCAACTCATGCTGCTTTAAAACTTCCTCACATAGGTCCTGGAACATATTTTCCAAGAATTTATCCATATTTTTTGGCAGGTCCTGTTCGGAACTATATCCCGCACAATAACCTGTTTTCTTTGTCTGTCGAAAGAGGCTTGCCAGAAATGGTCCTGCCTCCAGAGGAAGCGGAATTTTCGGGTTCGTTCCTGCCTTGTGCTGATACAATTCGCCGTCCTCATGCAAGATTGGCAACCGACCCAGAACATCTTTTATCAAATAATTCTCAATCAACTTCTCGTGCAGCTTACTGGAATTAACGCCAAAAGTTTTTGCAAATTCGCGGGCAGAATAATCGATTGGGAACAGGGTTGGAGTGTCATTTGCAAAAGGATCCCACCGAAACGTTTCTTCCTGATCCAATACCTTTTCGTTTCCTAACCCCGAGCTACTATTATCTGGCATGAGAATCACATTCCTTTCATCTGCCATTATACAAGCTATAGGCACATTAATAAAGGAAAACAACTCCAAATAACGCAATTTCATTTTACAAACGGCCTAACAATTCAGTAGCCTTAAGAGGAAGTGACCCC
>CAZYWO010000170.1:0-2396 GCA_964651095.1 uncultured Oscillospiraceae bacterium
CCAGATCCTTTAATGCATCTTCACCTACATTAGGAATGTCCCTTGTGATTTCTTCAGGGCCAAGCTTAGTATCTCTTGCTTCGGATTCGTACTCTTCAATATGGAGTGAAGTCAAAACGTCTTCCATCAGAAGTCTTTCATTTAAGATAATAGCGTCCTCATAGTTGTAACCTTCCCATGTCATAAAACCTATGAGCAGGTTCTTGCCGAGAGCTATTTCACCTAAATCCGTTGAAGGGCCGTCTGCAATAACTTCACCTGCTTCAATGTGCTCGCCATGAGCTACGATAGGTCTTTGATTAATGCATGTACCCTGGTTTGAACGCTTGAATTTAAGGAGTTTATACGTGTCCTTATCGTTATTGTCGTCTCTTCTGATTATGATTGTATCAGCGTCGGCAAACTCTACTGTACCTGAATTCTTAGCAAGGATTACTACTCCTGAATCTCTAGCCGCCTTATATTCCATTCCCGTACCTACTATCGGGGCTTCGGTTACGAGAAGCGGTACTGCCTGACGCTGCATGTTGGAACCCATGAGGGCACGGTTGGCGTCATCGTTTTCTAGGAAAGGAATCATTGCAGTTGCAACAGAAACTACCTGCTTAGGCGAAACGTCCATGTAGTCAATCTGTTCTCTAGGCATAAGGGCAATTTCACCATGTTCTCCTCTGGATGCAACTTTTGCATTGACAAAATGTCCTTCGCTATCCAGCGGTTCGTTGGCCTGAGCTACGATCATCATTTCCTCTTCGTCAGCAGTAAGATAATGAATCTCATTAGTTACCTGATGTGTCTGTTTGTCAACAACTCTATACGGAGTTTCAATAAATCCGTACTTATTTATAATGCCGTAAGTTGTCAGTGAGCCTATAAGTCCGATGTTAGGGCCTTCAGGAGTTTCGATAGGGCACATTCTTCCGTAGTGGGAATGGTGTACGTCACGAACTTCAAATCCTGCTCTCTCTCTGGAAAGACCGCCAGGTCCTAAAGCGGAAAGTCTTCTCTTATGAGTCAGTTCTGCCAGCGGGTTGTTCTGATCCATGAACTGTGACAACTGGGAACTGCCGAAGAATTCTTTAATAGCGGCAGTAACCGGTCTTATATTCATTAAAGCTTGAGGAGTAGTAACATCGATGTCCTGAATTGTCATTCTTTCTTTTACTACTCTTTCCATTCTGGCAAGACCGATTCTGAATTGATTCTGGAGAAGTTCTCCCACAGTTCTGAGTCTTCTGTTGCCTAAATGGTCTATATCATCAATCGAGCCGATGCCATAGTTTAAATTTAAAATATAACTGATTGATGCAATTATGTCTTCTATTAATATGTGTTTAGGTGAAAGGTCATTTTTTCTGTCAACGAGCATCTCCTTAAGTTCTTCTTCGTCGGAAGCGGCTTCAAGGATCTCTCTGAGGACAGGATAAAATACTTTGTCAGCCACTTTAAGCTCGTCGATGTCAAAATCAACGTATTGCCTTAAGTCGACAAAGTTATTACCGATAACTTTTGTGACCTGATCAGATCTTTCTTTGTCAGGACTATATGCAAAGATATGCTCTACACCTGCATTTTCAATCTGGAAAGCAAGCTCTCTGCTTATTTTCTGTCCCTTTTCAGCAAGAATCTCACCTGTTTCAGGATGGATTACATCTTCGGCTGCCACTACGCCTACAATTCTGTTTGATAATCCCAATTTTTTATTATACTTATATCTGCCTACCTTAGCTAAATCATAACGCTTAGCATCGAAGAACAGTGAATTGAGAAGCGCCTTAGCGCTTTCTACCGTAGGAGGTTCCGTTGGTCTTAATTTCTTATAAATTTCCTTAAGACCTTCCTCGTAATTTCCGGCAGTATCCTTTTCCAACGTTTTCATCAGGCGAGGATCTTCACCGAAAATATCAATGATTTCTTGATTGCTGCCAAATCCCAAAGCTCTTAAAAGAGTGGTTACCGGTTGCTTTCTCGTACGGTCGACTCTAACGGAGATAATCTCGTTGGAGTCCGTTTCATATTCAAGCCACGCGCCTCTGTTAGGGATTATGGTGGTAGCAAACAGTTTGTTATTGGATTTATCAACAGTTACGTCGTAGTATGGTCCCGGAGAACGAACTAGTTGTGTTACTACTACACGCTCTGCGCCATTGTAGATGAAAGTTCCCTTCTCTGTCATAAGAGGGAAATCTCCCATAAACACTTCCTGCTCTTTAACTTCTCCTGTTTCTTTGTTAATCAGTCTTACTTTAACTTTTAACGGAGCAGCGTACGTTACATCTCTCTCCTTACACTCCTCTTGCTCGTATTTCGGAGCATCAGTAAGTGAATAATCAATGAATTCTAATACAAGATTATCCGCATAATCTTTAATAGGAGAAATGTCTTCAAAAACTTCT
>CAZYWO010000171.1:0-2363 GCA_964651095.1 uncultured Oscillospiraceae bacterium
GTATGGCAGCAGGCGCATCAGCGTCACCTTCGGGTGGCGCTTTTTTGCCTCCCGGACCGCTATTGCCGCCAGTGTGTCAAAACGGCCATAGCCACCTACATAAAAGATGCCCACACCGAACTCTACAATATGGCGTTCCACTGTCTCTGTTAATGTTGTCAGCAGACTGTCCGGCGCGTCTCGATGGCCGATGAAAAAGCAGGTTTTCATTTCAGCCGTTCCCCTTTCTTAGGCTGACTTTTCGCTCTCTCGTTCCGCTCTCCACTGGGCTACTTCCTCTTCAAATAAATTGCTCTCGATTGCAATCTTGTAATATTCCCCATCCTGTTCCACTGAGACGCTGTAGTGTCGAAAGCAGAAAGTCTCTCCCGGCTGAACAGGATAGACATCATAAGCATCAGGATTCTTTCGATCCACAAGAACATAAGGGGCAATGGCCAAACCGGCGTGTTTCTGGCAGAAATAAGCTGTGGTATTGACCTCTTGGGGCGTAATCGTGAGTAATGTCCCTCCCATATGGGTTTGCTCACAGCCCCCCACTGCCATAAATGAGAAGGTTGAATGGTCGCCATTTTTAAGCTGCGTTTCCCAATCTCCAGGTTCTATTGGACCGTTACCTCCCCACAACCAGATCTCTACAGGATCAGTTGCTCCGGTTTGAGTGTCAATCAATGACAAACCATCCCCTGCATACAGCAGGCAGAAGGGACATTCCTCCGTAACGACCTTGGGCGGAAAAAGGTTTTCGTGGCAGATGAACAGGTAGAAAAGGAATATTACTAAAACAAAAAGGGCTCCAATTACTATTTTGGATTTCCACATTACTGCAGGAACGGGATCTTCGCCTGTGTTTCTCTCCCGGTCATAGAAATCTTTAGAAACCATGAATAACCTCCTATCCTCTCTGTAATTGCCGATGGTTGTATTTTAACAACAATCGGCAATTTACGGGGTATAAAAATACCTCTATAATTACAAAATAATAGAGGTGGTTTCGTGGGAAGTGAAAAAAGCAAACTGGCCATTGAGATTGGCCGACGGATTGCCAACCGGAGGAACCAGCTCGGATTAACACAGTCACAAGCTGCAGAGCGGGCTGGATTGACGCAACAATTTTTTGCCAGCGTTGAAACAGGCGCAAAAAATATTCGGGCTGAAAGCATTATTAAAGTATCAAAGGCCCTTAATGTAAGTGCGGACTTTTTATTAACGGGGATTGTGACTGACTTCGAGCGGCACGAACTGATGCGAATGCTGGAACCATTAGATGCAGACCAGTTTTCTGAAATTGAGGATATTATTAGAGATGTGTTAAAGTTTGGCGGATATAATACAGACACTTAAGGGGGCTCACACATTTTGTGTGGCCCTTTTATTACGGCTCAACCAGATCTTTCTAAAATTACTGCTTCAGTATGACTTATTATCCACATAATAATATTTATTATAATTTTATCAAATGGTGCCGCCTTTTTCAAGCCTGTAAAATAGAGGCGAGAGGAGGGGGATGTCATGGAGCAAGAATTTGCAGAATATTATATCAATATTGGCTTAAAGGTTTCTTATTTTAGAAAGAAATCAGGATTAACCCAGGAACAGCTTGCAGAAAAAATGAATGTGGCAACATCTTTTATTGGGCAAATTGAAGCTCCAAACATTGTGAAATCTATCAGTTTAGACACGCTCTTCCGCATTGCAAAAGCATTAGATGTTATGCCGTATAAGTTTCTTGTTATGGACTAAATCAATCCTTAATCCTCTGTTTTTGGGAGAATGCAAATTTCATCATAACTTTATAAAAAGGAATTTGTTATGGATTATGGGACGCTGACATTGCATATAGAACGTATTTTAGAGGAACAAGGGATTTCAAAAAATCAGATTTGCAAAGATTTGGACATTCCCCGTTCCAATTTCAATAAATATTGCCGCAACGACTTTCAGCGGCTGGACGCTGGCCTGATCTGTAAATTGTGCTGGTATTTAAAAATTGATGTTGGTGATCTGATTCAGTATATCCGTCCAGAATAAATCCTATATTAAAGTAAGCAAACACGCAGAAAATCACCAAGTGGGGGCGCTCCGTATGAAGCGCCCCCACTTTCCTGCCGGTAAAAGTTCTCAAAGTATAGTGTTTACAAAAAGTTCACAGGAAAAACTCATATAGAGGTTTTTGCGTTTGACAGCCTGCTTTTTGGCTGATAAAATCAGAGCATCTGATCTGCCTGCATCTGAAAAGATGCTTCTTACCATTTTTATGACCTTCGGATTCGTCCGCCGGCGAATCTGTCTATCACCGATTTTTGATAACACGCTTTTTCGAAAGCACTTCTTACCGATTCTTGATGGAAGCTTTTGAAGGG
>CAZYWO010000172.1:0-2358 GCA_964651095.1 uncultured Oscillospiraceae bacterium
TCAATCTGTCTAAGTCCTTCGTTTACTGCAACAATGATTAAATCTTGAAGCATTTCAACGTCATCAGGGTCAACGACTTCCGGTTTGATTTCCAAATTTACAAGTTCTTTTTTTCCGTTAATTACTGCTGTCACCGCACCGCCGCCTGCTGTCGTTTCAATTTCCTTTTCTTCTATTTCAGCCTGTATAAGTTCCATCTTTCTCTGCATCGCCTGCATCTGTTGCAATTGCTTCTGCATGTTTCCTCCACCCATTCCCGATGAAGGCTTTTTTCCGGCTCTCATGCCTTTTCCCATTTTACTTCCTCCGTAAATTTAACATTTTATTTAATTTATTTTAAACTTATTCGATTTCAATATCAATGCCTAAAATATCGCTTGCTTTGCGTGCAAGCTCCTGCGTATCGTCAGTATAAACGGTTTCTGCACCATCGCCCTGAATTTTCTCACCCTCGGCATAACAAAGCATACGCATAGGTCTTCCCAACTTATGAGACATAATCCTTTCGATTTCATCGCGCTTTTGTTCAGCATATTTCTTGATAAACGTGGATTTTGCAAACACCGTAAAGTTTCCGTCTCCTACATGTCTCAAGGCAGTGCCGTTTCTAATAAGGTTGAAACTTCCCGCTTCATCCTCTCCCGCTTCAAAAACTTCATGCCACAGCCTTTCATTATCCATATCCACATTTGTCTCTGCCGATGCCCTGTCAATTTCAGGTGGAAAATCGGTATCTTCTTCGCCCTGTAAAGCCTGCATATTCGCCGGCTCTTGTGACGATGACTTAATATCCTGCGTATATGAATTATCTTCTATATTCTGCGGTCTTTTCGTGTCTGCTTTCTCCTCGTTTGATGAAATCCCATAAGCAGATTGTCTGAGAGATTTATCCGATGCCGAAGCCGCAGTCATGGTTTCACCGATTGGTCTGCGCATCTCATGTCTGGTCTTGACGCCGTCTTCAACCATGTCTGTAGCGATAGCTACGATTGCCAGTTCCAATAATATTCTCGGCTGGGTTGACCATCTGGCATCATTAATAGTCTTTGAAAGTCTGATAATAGCGTCGTTTATTTCATCAAGAGAAATATGCTCGCTTTGTTTCTGAATACGCTTAATATTCTCAGTTGACATATTGATAATGTCCTCGGGACTTTTTATAAATTTGGTTATCAGAAGATTTCTATAGTGAGCAGTCCAATCCTTCATAAGCTGCTTAACATCTTTGCCGTCAGCCAAAGCCCCATCTAAAAGTACCAAAGCTTCCGCAACCTTTTTAAGCGATACAAGGTCAGTCAGTTCAATAAAGAAATCTTCACCTGCCGCGCCTATATATTCGAGGATATTCTCCCTTTCAATATTCTTTTCTCCGGAAGCTAAAACCTGATCCAGAATACTCAGTCCGTCTCGCACAGAACCATCAGCGCAGCTTGCCAAAAGCTTCAATGCGCTTTCACTTATGGAGACTTCCTTCTCCTGACAAATTTTCCTCATTCCTTCCATCAAAATGTTTTGAGGAACGCGTTTAAAATCCAGCCTCATACATCTGGAAAGTATAGTCGCCGGGAGTTTCTGCGGTTCTGTAGTTGCCAAAATAAAGATTACATATTCAGGCGGTTCTTCCAATGTCTTTAAAAGCGCATTAAATGCTCCAGTGGAAAGCATGTGAACCTCATCTATTATATACACCTTTTTACGGCCCACCGCAGGAGGATATTTAACGCTTTCTCTAAGTTCACGTATATTTTCAACGCCATTATTGGAAGCTGCATCGATCTCTATCACGTCCATAAAGTTGCCGTCTTTAATAGACATACAATTTGCGCATTGCCCACAAGGTTTCTGTCCCTCTCCTAAACAGTTAACAGCCTTGGCAAGAATTCTCGCGGTAGTAGTCTTGCCTGTTCCTCTGGTTCCGCAGAAAAGATATGCATGGTTAATACTGTCCGTAGCAATCTGATGTTTTAATATTTTCACTATGTGTTCCTGTCCCAGTATTTCACTGAAAATCTCAGGTCTTTGGGCTCTGTACAGCGCAGTATACATATTTTTCCCTCCAATTCTCCGCAGCTTAAAAATTGCCTTTAAAGAGCCACGCTAGGCGTTGGAGAAGGCTAATCTGCGGCACATAAGAACTTCCGCTTATTGCTGCTTCCTTCCGGACCTGACAAGGTTCACGGCATCCCATTGCGCAGGACCCAAACCATGCCGGGCGAAGCTCTTTAAAGACAATTTTCTTTACCATGAGATTATATCATATTTCAATTTACAGGTCAATCCTTGAAAGTCCTATTGTAATAATGCCTTAAATAAAAAAGTAAATTCCACATTGAGCTGAATTTAGTCTTACACTCATAT
>CAZYWO010000173.1:0-2357 GCA_964651095.1 uncultured Oscillospiraceae bacterium
CGATTTCGATATGTTGCTTGACATTGAGTTTGGACAATAAGCATACCGTCTCAACGGTATTACCTTTTTCCCACAAGAGCCGCCTTACCTCTTGTCCATCACGATATATCGGAAAATTAAACTCTATCGACTTCAAAGGCATCTCTGACTCTCCATTAGGATATATCTGAATTTCCTTTATTAGATAAGTTATAAGGCTTTTCTTTTCCTCGTCACTTATTATATCATAGAGCTTTCCGAAATTCAGCATAAGCTTGTAAATATTGTCCAGAGTGATTGCTTCCATTTCTATAGAACTTCTTCTCAGCTTTGCACCTTGAATCCGTTCTTCCAACTCGACAATCGTATCATACAATCCATCAAGCCTTAATGTCATATCGTGGATTTTTCTTTCTCTGAAACGAGCATCAATAGGCAGATTATCAATCTCCCGTTCCAGACGGGCTTTATTCAAATCTACTTCTTTCAGCTTGCTCTCATAATTGGCAAGTTCCTTATCAATAGCAGTAGTATCGGTCTGTACGCCAATACGTTTTTCTATCTCTTTTGCAAAATATTTATCACTTACCAGTTCTTTAACGGCTTCAATTACAAGTGGTTCAATGTCCGTTTTTCTAAGAGATGCCTTGTAATCACAATGATGCCCTCGTTCCTGCTTATTTCTACCGCAGATATAATAGTAAACTTCTTTGTATGTGCCATCTTTATTTGTCCAAGCATGTTTATTCGTATACATTGAGCTTCCACAAAGAGGACACTTTAATATTCCCGTTAAAAGATGCGCCCTGTCCTTACCAATTTTGGACGGCTGCTTAATTCCTGTTGCCATACGTTTTGCGTGAACTTTTTGCCATAATTCTTCGCTGACTATTCCTTCGTGCTGTCCATCTTCCAGAATATAATCATCTGTATGAATCTGCTTATATTCATTTTTTGTGCCTTTTACCTTTTCTCGTGTTCTCCTGCCATAAGCAATCTTGCCACAATAGACAGGATTATCTAATATCAACCGTATGAAATGGCTGCTCCAAGTTTCTAATATTCCATTCTGACGAGGTATCTTTTTTATTCCTTGTAGATTAAGATATTTTGCTACTCCGCCAAGCCCTATATCTGAATTAGCAAACTTATCAAATATAATTCGGATTGCTTCAGCTTCGGTTTCCTCTATTAAAAGCTGATTGTCTTTCAGATAATATCCATACGGTGCAAACCCACCATTCCAACCACCCTGTCGTGCCTTTTCTCTGCGTCCGTTCATTGTCTGTTCAATGATATTTTCTCTTTCAATTTCTGCAACCGCAGATAATACAGAAATTAAAAGTTTTCCGCTTGTCTGTGATGAGTCAATACCTTCCTCAATACAAATAAGATTTATTCCATACGACTGCACAAACTCCAATGAATTTAGAATATCTGCTGCGTTTCTTCCAAATCGTGAAAGTTTATAAACCAGAATATAATCTATCTCCAAGCCGTTCTTTATATCGGAAAGCATCTTCTTAAAAGCAGGTCTCCCCTCAATAGATTTTCCCGATTTACCTGCATCTTCATATATATCAACAATCTCCATTTCCTCTCTGTCAGCAAATCGTTTCAGGCTATTCTTCTGCCCCTCAAGGCTATATCCGTCCACCTGCATTTCAGTACTTACTCTCGGATATAGAACACATTTTTTTCCTTCTCTGTTCATCGTACCACCTCCATAAATTTATAGGGAAATGTGATATGTAAGGCTGCGTAACCTACGCAGCACAATCTAATTCCTGCAAAACAGTCTTTCCGTATTTTTCAACTATCTGTACCATAACATTGATAAAAGAATTGAATGTTTCGGTTTCATCTTTCAACTGTTCGTTTTTCAGTTCTGTATTTTGAATTAAATTTTCATTTCCCATAATGAATACCTCCGCTAAAGCTAAAACGGCTGTACCTCTAAATTATAGAAATACAGCCGCCATTTTACCAATGTGCAAATCTATCCCTCATACCTGCTTTACACATTTGTTTTCATATTTTTAAGTCAACACTAATGGCAAGAGCCTTGTCAACTCTTGCCATTATGTTATTGGGCATCATTCCCATATACTGTTTTAACCTCTGCTTATCAATCGTCCGTATCTGTTCAAGCAGGATAACAGAGTCCTTGTCAAGCCCTTCATAATTACTTACAGAGGTATGCGTGGGCAACTTTGCTTTTGTTTGTATTCGGCTCGTAATTGCTGCAATGATTACCGTCGGACTGTGCTTGTTTCCTATATCATTGGAAATGATAAGTACAGGTCTTGTGCCGCCTTGCTCTGAGCCGATAACGGGGTTAAGCTCTGCGTAGAAAATGTCGCCACGCTTAATAATTC
>CAZYWO010000174.1:0-2345 GCA_964651095.1 uncultured Oscillospiraceae bacterium
ATCATTTATATTGACGAAAAGGGTTCCATCATATTCAGGAATTTTCTCAAGTAAGGGGGCGGCGTAAGTCTGAGAGTCCTGACTGCGGCCCACACTTATGCTTGATTGACCCTGCTGCCATATTTGCATAAAAAATCCTGATGATTCGCCGCCATTCAGATACGAAATTACATCAGGCGCTCCGGCTGCCGCAGCCGCTACAACCAGTGTTGTAATGCAAATGGCAATTTTCTTTACAGCCCTCCTGTTTTTCGGCTTTTTCGGCTTTTTCATTCTACCTAAATCCCCCTTGTATGTATTTATAATCTCTTATTTTTCATAGCTGCAACATCAGAATACAGCCCTTTTAGCGCATTGTTGCAAAAGTATTATACCATTCTTTATAAACGGATACAAAAACATTCGTTCAAGCCAAAGTTGTTAGAATATAATTGTCCTATTTTTTATATGATTTTACAGAAGCTCCAAAAAAATGTAAAAAAAGAGCATGTGTAAATTATTTCTATGTCATTTTGTGTCGAAAATTTTCCTTCAAACATTGACTTTAAAATACAAAAATAATACAATATTTATATTGATTAAGTGTTAGTTTTTCAACATTTTTCAAATATGCCATTATATCGATAGATTTAGATGTGATAGTAAGCAATATCGCGGCAGGTCTACGATGCACATCACGCACATCACGCGATGCACCGTGATCCACCGCAAAACTCACGAAAAGGAGGCAAATAGTTATGAAAACTAATTGTAAACTGCCGGCAGGTGAACTGGCAAAAAAAATTCTAAGCCTGCTGCCCGGCGGAAATTGCAATGGTTTTGGCGGCTGTGGATACGCAACTTGCGAAGACTGCGCTCACGCTATAGCTGAAACTGCTAATCCAGCAGTCTGTCCCGCATGTGACCAGAAAACCGTCGATACTATTGCAGAAATTTTAGAAGTTCCTTCTGCTTCAGTGAAGGAAAACATCGCTTTTGTAGCTTGTGCAGGCAGAGCCGCAGGAAAAAGCAGATTTTCCGAATGTAAGTCTTGCAGCGAAGCTAAGGATATGGGTTTTATCAGAGGCGAATGTAAAAGCGGATGTCTTGGTGTAGGCTCCTGCGCAGAAGTCTGTCAATTCGGCGCGATGAGCGTTGACAACGGCAAAATCATAATAGACAGAGATAAGTGTAACGGATGCATGGCTTGTGCCAATGCCAACGTCTGTCCACAGCACGTCATCACGATGATTCCAAGAGAAGCTACTAACTTTATTCCTTGTTCTTCCACTGAGGAAGATGACGATATCGTTAGAAAGACTTGCGGATTCGGCTGTATAGCTTGTGGTGAGTGCGAAAGGGCCTGCCCTCAGGGCGCAGTATCGATTATTGATAATCATGCTGTTATAGATTATGACAAGTGCGTAGGATGCGTGGCTTGTACCGTAAAATGCAGAAAGAAAATAATTATAGATACTCTCCATGATTTAACAGTATTAAAAAATAATGTTGCATTTGTCAGATGCTCAGGTGATGGAAGAGCAGCTGCTAAGTATAAAGAAATGGGCGTTCAGACTTGCCAAGAAGCTGCAAAACTCGATGCTAAAGCTCTTGGTCTTTGCACTACAGGCTGTCTGGGACAAGGCGCTTGTACGGCTGTCTGTCGTTATTATGCTATCAGCGTCGTAGACGGCGTCGCTTACGTTGATCCGTCAAAATGCGTTGGTTGTAAGGATTGTACATATGTCTGTCCTAAGAACCTCATCACAATAGTTCCTTATAAGGGAATGAAACTGGTTCCTTGCTCATCAGTAGATGATTATAAGGATAAGGCGGAAGTATGCAGCTCCGGATGTATTTTCTGCGAGGATTGCAAATCAAACTGCCCTAACCTTGCAATTTACAGTGAAGGAAAACATACTGTTATCGACCCTGAAATCTGCGAAGATTGTCAGGTTTGCCAATATATGTGTCCAAGAGGAGTAATCAAAGAGATGGAAGTGCCTGAATACGTCTTCCTTCAGAGAGAAGCCCTCGGTCTTGGAACTAAGGAAGGAGAGTAATTGACATGAGAAAATTAAAAACAATGGATGGAAACACCGCTGCCGCTCATGTTGCTTACGCATTCTCTGAGGTTGCTGCAATCTACCCGATTACACCATCCTCACCTATGGCTGAAAGCATGGACGAATGGGTTTCCCAAGACAGAATAAATATTTTCGGTGAAAAAGTTAAAATCGTAGAAATGCAGTCAGAAGGCGGCGCTGCCGGCGCTGTTCATGGTGCTATAACAGCAGGTTCTTATACCTCAACCTTTACAGCTTCACAAGGTCTGCTTCTTATGATTCCTAATATGTATAAACTTG
>CAZYWO010000175.1:0-2317 GCA_964651095.1 uncultured Oscillospiraceae bacterium
CCCCTAACGTTGCCATAAAATGTCCTTCCACAATACCGCAGCAGAGGAGTTCATAAAACAGGCATATCTGCAAAAAATGCCTCCAGGCCACCTTCCTTGTATGTATTGCAAACATTGCATGCCGTCTGCATCCGGATTACCTTACCCACTGTCCGGTAAATTCCGCCGCACCAATCGGCTTGCCTGCCCCCATTTGCCAAGCTAGCAGGACATTTGCATTTCCTGGCTCCAGGGGTTTTGTCACCTCTGCATCTTGGTATGGTTAAAGTGCTTGGTACTTACCGGGCAGGTGATTGTATTTGGATTCATCATATTTATCGCCGCCTGTCTATAATATTGAAAATAATTTTTTAAAAAAATTTTTTAATGAAACGAAAATATGAAAAATCAGGCATATTACAGGAAAGAGATAGCAAGCCATAGGTAAATATAGTAGTATTAAGAATTTCACGTTTGTGTTGGACAATATGAATTGCGTAAGAATAATAAACAGGTAAGTAAAGAAGGAGGCATAAGCTTTCTTTTTTAACAAAACCCGTAAAAAATTTTTTATCGCTGAAAAAATCTGGCATATTAATAAAAAATAAGAAAGGGGACGTCTATAGATATGCGTTATAACATCAGGCCGCATTCTGTATAAGGATCACAGCAAACAAACGTTATAGGGGGAGGCTAAACCATGGAGGAAACAACAAACCTATTTTTACAGTTTCTTTTATTAAAAGATCTGCTCCGTACCAATACCATTGATATGGACATTTATAACCGAGCAGTACAAAAACTTGAGGCCATCAAAAATGAGAAACAGGCAGCCTAAGTAAATTGGCGGTACACATGGCACAAGCGGGGTTGAGGATGAAGCTTACCATTTCTCAACAGAAATTCCGCAGATAATCAACCGAACATGTAAAAAGACGTTGATATATGCTTACCAATAGCAGAAACGTTTGATTAATGAGTAATGGTGCGATATATGACGAACATGAGATGCTGGCGGGCGTGGAATAAAAAACTGCGACGTAAGTCTTGGATATCAGCTAAAGCCGTGACAGAAAAATAAATGCGCTTGCGGCAGTTTATGATATTTTTAACACGATTATAATGATAGGTAAGAGTCAATTATTCCACACCTCTCGACGCAATAAGAGACACCATAAGGGGGCGCAACAATGACAAAAAAATCTGCAATTTATCATTTTACAAATGGTTCGACAAAACGTCCAAAAATATATAAGGATCAGCTGAATAGATTGATAAAATTTGCTGCTAAGCAAGGACTCACTGTCACAGAGATATTTTGTGATATGAGTCTTAAGCGTAGCGAACGTTCGGAATTTGATCGTTTTCTTTCAAATTCTGACCAATTTGACGCCCTCGTAACAAAGGATTTCTACCATATAAGTAAGAACACCATGAAATGCATGAGTGTTATGAAAGAGCTCCAGAATAAAGGAGTAAGTATCTACACCACAGAAAATGGTTCCTTTAGTTGGATGGAACCTCCATTTAATGAACCCTTAAGGGTAGTTACCTACTGCTGTCATTTCGGAACCAAAAACGAAATGGAAAAAATAATTCCAGTCCAGAATGATATTTTAAAATTATTCGCAACTAAGAAAACAAACTGGACTGTGATTGATCAATATTTTGATGGAAGTTTCCGTCAGAAGAACGGAGAACAGGTACAGCTTATGGAACTTCTGAAGAATAAAGAGAAGTATGATCTTCTTCTGGTTCATAATCTAAATAACATTAACTGGCACACAGCCAAATTTTGCAAGATTCGGGAGCAGCTTCAGTTAGACATATATTCTTTACAAGAAGGATTTTTAAAATACGATAAGCTTCTTGTATGACCTATGAAATTAGTATGACACTGCGGGCAAAAGATGGCTTGCACAGCATTTACGAGTACATTGCATTTGATTTGCAGTCTCCTCAGAATGCAGCAAAGGCAACTTTACAGGCTGGAAGAAAGCATTACTTCCTTGGATGAGATGCCGGGGTGTTTTCGCATTTATGACTAGAAGCTGTAGCGCAGCTGAGTCCTATGCATTATGCCTGTGGATAATTACCTTGTTTTCATGTCCCGAACCACGAAGAGAGTGTTGTCACAGCCATTCGTGTGAAATATGCGGACAAGGTGTTGACAGGCCGTTGAATCAGGAGTTAGAGGTTTAACGATGTACGCCTCTTATCAGGGCAAGTACATGGAACTATATCATCATACCATATAAAAATGTGGAATTTATTTAATCACAGTTTCTAAGGAGGCAACAGTATGAGTTACGCGGAAGAACTAAGGAAACAGCTTAAT
>CAZYWO010000176.1:0-2309 GCA_964651095.1 uncultured Oscillospiraceae bacterium
TGTGGGTACTGAACTTGCATAAGACAATAGATAAAAGGATCTTTTGGAAACGGATAACCGTTAATTTCGGTCGTTTCACAGCTTTCAATTTTCTCGGTAATCAGGTCAAGCACCCGATTTAACGCCCTCATTTCTTCCGCATATTTTGCTTCGCCTATTATGGTTTTGTATTTTTTAAGGAAAAAGTCATAGTGGCACCGGCGCTTTAATTCGTCCCGTATATTTATAATTCTGAAAATGCGCCATAAAACATTTCCGTCAAAGTCAGGGGCGTTAATGTCCTTTGGATTCAATCTTGTAAGAACATACCTCATGTGTGGGTATCGAGCATGGATTAAAACTTCAAGAACATTGTCATTCACTTCATCCACCCAAATATCAAAGGGAAACCAGGGGGCGTATATTTCTCGCTGTTCCTTTTCATATTCTTCAAGTTTTTGGGCAATCAGATTGAAAATATAATCCATTGTTTCTTTGTTGCATGGAATGCTACCGCTTTCAATATCAGCACAGAGATCGTCATAGAGGCATCTAAACTTTAGTTCTTCTCTAATGGCAACTTGCCTTGTTATTTGACCCATAATGGCACCGTCCTTTCTTTTGGTTTACCCGCTTCGTTTTCATTTATTTATCGCTTGTTTCTTGGCGTGTTGGGCCAACAAAGACAGTCAATAAGATTATCACGGCCCTCATCGGATTGCAATGCGTTATCATTGTAATGAAACAGCGCAACGGAGAGAAGCTCATAATCTTTAACTAAAGATATATCATGCGCCGTAGAATCTGCCACAAATGAATAACCATTATCTGGATCAAATGTGATTTGGCTGGCGCTTATGCGTTCCGCTATAAGGGATAAAATATCATATAGATTTTTCAGGGGTTCGCTACCTCGGCTTTTAATTTCCTCACAGATATCCACATAATGAACCCTCAGTATCAACCATTCCAGCGTTTCAATATAATTTCTGTTTTCATCGGTATAGGCAGAAACACATATCGGCGTTCCGCTTGGATTGTGCGCTTCGTGACTATTGGTAGCTTCTGGCCTTTTCATGTTTACTGACCTCCTTAATAAACCCTCGTCATTATTTTTTTTGGGCGGGTATGTAAAAGGCGGGGCAGTTTTTCTGTCTCGCCTAGTGAATTGAAATAAAAAGTTTATTTGTTAAATCCCGCCCGCATACGGGCAAGGGAATAGACGGCGGCCAGCCGAAAATCACTTGCTGTTGCGAATGGCTTCTTAGTATGTGTATTGATCCAGTTGTACCCATCTGTTACGCAGTGCGGATAAAATTGTTCAAGGTGGCAAACATCGGCTTTAATTGTTCCCTTTTTGAGATATCGCCCTGCGTTAATGGAGTGATAACCATTACAAACCTGGCACAGACCGATATCTTCATAAAAGACTGCGCTGTGATTGCCCTCCATAAATTGAAATTTCTTGTTTTTAATATCTAAAAGGGCTTTTGGGGTTCTTTCGTTGCTCCACGGACAAGTTAATATTCTGGTTGTTGCTAGGTTTATCTCAATCGGCTCGTCGTATCGCACGAAAATTTTGTTCCCATTCTCATCAAAATATTCCCATGGGAGGGTTAATCTGTATGGGGAAGAATGTTCTGCTGTAATGGGCCGAAAAACCGATTCCGCACAGACATCATCCAGAATTGTGTTTATGAGATAGGTCAGCAGAAAATCTTTTTCTTCTTCTGACAGGGCGTTTGTCCATGTTTTTGCCGTTTTTATGATATTAAAATGGCTGTGCATGGCAAGCTCTGAATATTCATCCTCTTTTGATATCCTTTTGTGCTTGTAAAACAGCTTGCTCAGATCCATGGTCACTTTCCTCCAGATAGTCATGATATAAACCCATCAGGCAGATATAAATTCTGCGCTGAAGAATTGAGTCAAAGGCACAGATAGTCAAAAGTTCATGACAGGCGACGGCATATTTTTCCTCGATCACTGCCTTGCGCATGAGCATAAAATTCGTATAAAACGAATAGTAGCTGTAAGTGGAAGTTATTTTGACTTCCTTTTCAGGCTTACATTGGGAATAAATTCTGAAAAATTCAATCAGTTCCTTTTTGGTTGCTTCGTTATTTTCTTTGTCGGATTTTTCAGCAAGCCAATAATCGTCGTACTTATTCAGCGGAGCCAGCGCATTGTAAATCCGTTTCCGCTCTCGCTTGTCTATGAGCCTTACAAAAAACAGTGGCAATTCTTGCTCGTGCATAGCCTTTGTCCTCCTATCATTATACTTTCTTTTTCGGCCTGTGTAAATATGCAGTTTTGAGGGAGTACAGGGA
>CAZYWO010000177.1:0-2303 GCA_964651095.1 uncultured Oscillospiraceae bacterium
AAATGGAGGAGCAACATGAAGATTATCAAGAGGGACGGGAGCGAAGTCCCGTATCATTTACTTTCGGGTACCGACCTGCCTATCAAATCAAGAGGCTACATAGAAGAGTTCTTTGAAAATAATCAAGGCAAGGAATTTATACATTTTGACACTGATACCAGACTGGCAGCCGACAAAGAACTTGGTAGGCGAGCAAAACTTTATCATTGGTTTCAGAACTATCGTCGGAGATATACTCCGAATCCTTTGTATGAGCAGGTATGCGGTGGCGTCAATCTTTTTAATAAGGAGCAGTGTGAACTGATTGTTGCTATCGGAGGCGGCAGCACCATAGATGTTGCCAAGTGCATCAAGCTGTACTGCAAAATGGACAGCCGTATCAATTATCTAAAGCAGGAAACATTTGATTCTGGCATTACACTGATTGCGGTTCCTACAACGGCAGGAACCGGTAGCGAATCTACCCGGCATGCGGTGATCTATTACGAGGGAGTGAAACAATCTATTTCCCATACGAGCATTATTCCTGATTATGCAGTTTTGGAACCATCCGTGCTGAAGACATTGCCGGTGTACCAGAAAAAATGTACCATGCTGGATGCCCTCTGTCAGGCTATGACGGAAAAGTAGAATATAATAACGATAACACGATGACCCGGGAAGAAATCATTCGGCACATTGTTAAGGCATCCGGGGAAGATCCGATTGTTTCTACTACGGGCAAGGCAAGTCGTGAACTCTTTGAAACTCGTGTAGCAAACGGACAGAGTCACAAGTATGATTTTCTGACTGTTGGCTCAATGGGACATAGTTCATCTATCGCATTAGGTGTTGCTATCAATAAGCCGAATACTAAGATTTGGTGCGTTGATGGTGATGGAGCCGTGCTGATGCACATGGGATCTATGGCTGTTCTCGGAGCGAATGCCCCTAAGAATATGATTCATGTGGTTATTAACAACGGTGCACATGAAACTGTAGGAGGGATGCCGACAGTCGCAAGCAAGATTGATTTGGTGGCGATTGCAAAAGCATGCGGTTATCCCAATGCAGTATGTGTTGATACTCTAAAAGACACGAAAAAACTACTAGTTTTTTAGAAGAGGTATAAACTATTATGAATCAGTTTACACATGATGTCCGACGCACAAACTGGTTAAATATTGTTCATCAATGCCAAAACCGGCCGTCCGATATGTCGGTAAGACAATGGCTTGCGGAGAATTATGTCAAAGAAAAAGCTTATTACTACTGGCTTCGGAAATTTCGGAAAGAAGTCTATGATCAAATGCAGTTACCTGCAGTTCCTGCTAAAACGGAAGTTGCATTTGCGGAAGTCACCATGCCGCTTCCGGCTTCGGATTCAGAATCCACGCCCCTATGGCTCCGGATGGTTCAGCGAAAGCAGTTATTAAATATAACGGACTGACAATAGAACTTACCAACAGCATTTCAGAAGTATTGCTGAGCCATCTTCTGAAGGAGGTCCTTCATGCTTGAGGAAACAGCTGAACTTACAGAAGAATAGTTTTACTATCTGATGCTGAGATTAAATCCCCTGGAGCTCAGGATTAAGGATGTGCACCCGGGAAAAATTACTAACGTTTGTGCAAAACAGAGAAATTTACATGTTGTTTTAGCACATAAAAAGCCTTCATGGTCAGGCATTTTTCTATACAGTGCGTGCGTCAGGCAGGAGAAAAAACGTCTGATGGGAAAGATTGAACCTTGAAATACCTATATTTCCAATCCCTTGAAAAGGTCATCTGTAAGCCTGATTCCATGGTAGAACTGAATTGCATTTGTGGGAACGTAAGTTTGGAATTATTATGTTATATTTACAAAAATAACCGGAAACTAAGGAAATATAGAAAAAAATTGTTATGCCACGAGAAAAAGTACCAAGGGAAAAGTATGATCGTTTGGTGGACTATGGTATGGGTCACGGTATTAAGTAATAAAGACAGAGGAAAAAGAAGTATATATATTGACTTTTATGCCATGTAAGAATATTATTATAAGCATAAAAGTCAATCAAAAAAGGGATTTATTGTGGGAGCAACTGAAGAAATTATCAAGATGGCAAAAGAGAATAATGGTACGGTTACTACTGCAATGGTGGTTGCAGCAGGTATCTCTCGTGGCAATATCAAATACCTTGTTGACAAGGGTATGATTGAAAAGTCAACAAGGGGTGTTTATATTTTGCCGGAGGTATGGGATGATGAGATTTTTAATTTGCAGAGTCGATTTAAAAGAGGAATCTATTCTCATGAAACAGCATTGTTCCTTTGGGATTTAAC
>CAZYWO010000178.1:0-2289 GCA_964651095.1 uncultured Oscillospiraceae bacterium
CTTAAAGCCTTTCCTGATATTCTTGACGCTGTAATCTATCAACTTCCGCCATGCCCCTTCAATTTCTTTCCTGTCGCGGTGTGCTGCACAGTTTTACCGCGCCCCTCATTTGCCATGGATGTCCTTACCTGCTCATCGCTTGGCAGATAGCAAACATCTTTTGTCTGCATTTCCTTTAAAAGAATACAGAAGGCCTTTTCCGCTTCCGCCATAGTCTGATAGCTTCCAAGTTTCATTACATTCAGATTTCCGTTTGCCACATTTGCTTTAATACTCATGTCATTTATGGAAATATACATACTGACCGTATTCTCCATATTGACAAAGCTTGTCCTGTCTTTACTTACAATAATCACCTTTGCAATTCACCTCCGGCATCTCATAAACGCCCCTCTCAATGCGCTCTATCCCTGCACTCCTTGGCTTGATGCCCTGTATCACCGCTATCACATCATATACAGCCGTCAGGTTGCTGTCACAGCCAATGTCTGCATATATTCTGTAGCCGCTACCATATGTGATTTCCGCCACTTCCTTGCAGTATTCCCTGTTTCCGGATTTGTACCAATCCCTGACTGCCTCGATGGATTTTATCTTCTCGCCGTTCATATTCAGGATTGGCACTAATGCCATGAGCGTATGGTTGATGTTTTTATTCATCTTCTTTCCTCCCAATCTCCGCAAGTATCGCTACAGGCCGTAGATACGCCGTAACAGTCAGAATCCTGATTGTTGCAGTACCAGTCCTTATATCCTTTCTCACTGTCCCGTTCGCCTTTATTGTATTTGCACGTTCCGCATACTTCTTCTCTTTCCATGTCAGCCCTCCACACTCCCTTTCAGCCATGAATCATGTTTAACGTAGCATTTCATAACAGGCTGGAAGTAATCCCCGAACCCACATCCCCTCACAAGCCTCACATCCGCCCATAAGGAGCAAATTTCCGAATCGTGATATTTATCAACATATTCTTTCTTGTTTTTGCCTGTGTCGAAGAGTATCTTCCCTGTTTTCGCGTCAAGGGCTATCAGGTCACATTTAAGCGGCTTTTCCTTGAACCCGAACTGCTCTTCAATTTCCACCAATAAATCCGATATCTTCATTTCAATCCTCCAATCTTCCCCATTGTTCCGCCATTGCCTTTGCTATTCCGGGAAATGTCTTTGACCTTAACTTGGAACGCTTCTTTTTATCGTATCTGAGCGTTTCCATATGCCAGTTGCTCTCAACTGCGCCAGACGCGCATTTCACGAGTTTAGGCTCCACAACGTGCGTAGGTTCCAATTTAGGAAGCCCCTTTAGCCACAAACACGTTGTTTTCCTTTCTGCGTGTCCAAACTCATACGGCTGTATAATACAATCTGGTTTTCTGTACTCCGTACTCATAACGCCAACCGGATTTTCAATCGCTATACGGTCGCAATCCGCATTTGCAAATTTCATAAAGAATTTGATTGCTTCTTTTCGTTGCTCATATCTTTCGATTGCTTTTTGCCCATAGCGCTTCTTGCTAAACCATCTGTTTCCGGAAAGGCAAAGATATGTGCACGGAGGGAAAGCGATAATCATATTCCATTTGCCGTCAATCTTGTGTGCCACGCCGTCTACAGTCCGAAACTCGCAATTTCCATTTAACAGGGGTAATACATCTGTCTGTATGTGCCATTCTTCATGTCCGCCAGAACATGGCTCTATGTCACACGAATACGCCTCATGTCCCAGCCGTCGGAACTCTATACAGACGCGCTGACTTTCCTCACAAGCTACTAAAACCCTCATGTCAATCCTCCAATTTCATAAAGCAAAGCCAATGCGTCTTATTCCCTTTTTTTCTGCAGCGATTTCCAAATAACGGTTTTTGACTAAAACAAGGAAGTATCTCGCTCAAAGGAAACTGAATCTCACTCCATTTAAAGATGAGCGTCCCATTCGGTTTCAGCACCCTCATACATTCGTCAAACCCGGATGATAGCATAGATTTCCAATCGCCTTTTAATTTTCCATATTTCAAAGCCATAATTGATGTATCTCCGGCATATTCAAGGTGCGGCGGGTCAAATACGGCGAGGTAAAAACTGTTGTCCTCAAATGGCAAATTTGTAAAGTCGCAGACTGTATCAGGCTTGATTTCTATGTATCTGCCGGGATAATATTCTGTTTTATCCAACTGCCGTATGTCGCAAAATTCAACGTCTGGATTATCTTTGTCAAACCAGAACATTTTACTGCCGCAGCAGGCATCAAGAATTCTTTTTGCCATTGTCAATCCTCCAAATACTCATCCAGCA
>CAZYWO010000179.1:0-2250 GCA_964651095.1 uncultured Oscillospiraceae bacterium
CGGAGTAGTAACAGAGATTATCGAATAGAAAAAGGAAGGCTGAGATAGAGCAGCCTGAAAGAGAAAAAGAAGAGAAAGCCTGCGGGATATATGCCGCAGGCTTTTTTGCTGCGCGAAATTCTACAATTTCTCGTATACGCACATACTCATATGCTCACGTACTCACAGCCAATACCGCATCAAAGGCCTCACAACTGACACAGAACTGCCGCACCTTGCAACTAACTCTCGGATGGATTTTACATTATTTGACATCAGAAGGCATTAAGATTTCTAATTTGTGGAAAAAATAAGAGTACAGTTTTGAAAATATCCTGTAAAAACGCAAACTGTTATTATAAAAAAATATAAAATTGCGTATTTAAAAGAAGTCAATTTTAGGCTAATATATTAATGTCGACAAAATAATATTTAGACTGGAAGTAATTTAAATGGTTAATACAAGTAATACAAGAAATAAAACATATGAAATCGTTATTTGTGCGCTTTTTATTGCATTGACGTATGCAGCAACATGGCTTATTAATATACGTTTGCCTTTAGTGGGAAGCGGTGGATTGATTCATTTGGGTAATGTACCTCTGTTTGTAGCAGCTATGCTTTACGGGCGTAAAACGGGAGCTATTGCCGGAGCTTTCGGCATGGGGCTATTTGACTTGTTTAGCGGATGGACTGCGTGGGCGCCGTTTACTTTTGTTATCGTAGGCGCTATGGGATATGTGGTTGGATTGATGGCAGAGAAAAAGCCTTTTTCAAACACGACAGTGAATAATATTGTGTCAGTTATCATAGCGATCATCATAAAGATTGTAGGATATTATTTTGCAGAAGTAATACTGTATGGAAATTGGGTTAGCCCGCTGGGCTCTATTCCGGGAAACGTTTTGCAGGTTGGAGTAGCAGGTATCATAGTGCTTCTGTTTATACAGCAGCTTAGAAAATTTGTTAAATAATTTATTAAATAATTTGTTAAATAAAATTATAAAGTTAAATTGTAACGGGGTGAAAAAATGTATCAAATTATGACCGCTGGGCCTACACAGGTGAAAGAAAATGTCAGAATGGCAAGAAGTCTTGAATGTACCAATCCGGATCTTGACTCAGAATTCTTTGAATTTTATAAAGAAACGTGCGACATGTTATCTAAGGCAGTGAACACGCAGAATAAAGCGTTGATTCTTGGAGGAGAGGGAATTCTTGGACTTGAAGCGGCTTGTGCATCTTTGACAGAACCCGGAGACAGAGTTCTGGTTATTGACAATGGAGTATTCGGCAAAGGATTTGCCGATTTTGTGAAACTTTATGCAGGACAGCCGGTTTCCTTTGTTTCCGATTACCATAGACCCGTGAATATCAAAGCTCTGGAAGAATTTCTTAAGAAAGACAGTGATTTTAAATATGCTACTTTGATTCATTGCGATACTCCAAGCGGTGTGCTTAACGATGTAGAAACCATCAGCAAACTTTTGGACAGTTATGGAATTATGACCGTTACCGACTCGGTTGCAGGACTTTTTGGCGAACCGCTGGATCTTTCAAACAGCAGTATAGATATACTTTGCGGCGGATCACAGAAAGCGCTTTCAGCGCCTCCGGGACTGACTATGTTATGGGTAAGCGAAAGGGCTTTCCAATCGATGGAGAACAGAAAAACTCCAATCGCATCTTTTTATGCGAACATTCTTAACTTTAAAAACTACTATGAAAATCAAACTTTCCCATATACAATGCCTATCAGCGATATTTATGGTTTGAGGGCGGCATTGGAAAACTATTTCCAAATGAAGGATACAATTTACCAGCGTCATGCACGCATTGCGTCAGCTACGAGAAAAGCTCTTGTAGAAGGAGGGCTGGAGCTTTATTTGGAGGAAGGCTGGGCCAATACAGTCACTGCTCTGGCAGTACCTAAGGGAATTACCGATATTGAAATTCTTGAAGGAATGAAGAAAGATTATAACATTATGATTTCAGGATGTTTTGATGTTTTGGCGGGAGTTGTGGTGCGAATAGGACACATGGGCGAGAATGCTTATGAAGAAAAAGTAGCGGCTACTTTAGAAGCGCTGCAAGGAACTCTCGAGAAAAAAGGAATTGCAGTAAAGGGCAGTCTGAAAGAGACATTTTTAAGTAATATATAGGTTATTATAATTTAAAAAGAAATATACAGAAAATAAGGGCTATGGCACGACTGACTGAACTGCTACCCGTCAAGTGGACAATTGAAAAAATTAAATTTTTTGGCCAGTC
>CAZYWO010000180.1:0-2241 GCA_964651095.1 uncultured Oscillospiraceae bacterium
ATTATGATGCCTAACATGGACGGCGTGCAGGCTACGATGAAAATTCGCGAAGAAAAGAACATACCTATAATCATGCTCTCTGCCAAATCGGAGGACTATGATAAAATCACCGGGCTGAATGTAGGAGCTGATGATTATGTGACTAAACCTTTTAATCCTTTAGAACTTATTGCAAGGGTCAAATCGCAAATCAGAAGATATGTTAATTTAGGCAGTATTTCAGGCAGACAATCGGAAGTAGAAGGGGTATACAGTTCCGGGGGACTTGTCATAGATGACAATCAAAAAATTGCGACGCTTGACGGTGAACAGATTGTGGTTACGCCAATAGAATTTGGCATATTAAAATTTCTTACTGAAAATGCAGGCAGAGTTTTCAGTATTGATCAGATTTATGAAGCCGTATGGAATGAACCGGCTTACAATCCGGAAAACATCGTAGCCGTACATATCAGAAGGATACGCGAAAAAATTGAAATCGATCCGAAAAATCCAAAATATTTAAAGGTGGTGTGGGGCATTGGATACAAAATTGAAAAATACCAGCAAAGGGTGGAAAATACTTGATATTGCGGCGTGGCTAATTGCAGTGATAAGCGGAACTGTAGCCGGGCTATATGGAAGTATATTTGTCAGTCTGGTACACATGTACGATATCAGCGGCATAGAGTTAGGAAAAGATGAAGTTCATGACTACTACTACAACTTTTGGGGTGTGTATATTAACGATGGTTTAGAGTTCAGTGACTATACTGTGAAAATCGGTACTATTACTACTGTTTTTGCGCTTATATTTTTAATAGCTTTTATATGTCTATGCGTATCAAGCGGAAAGTTCAACCGTAATCAGGATGGTACAATTCATTTAAATTGGTTCGATCGCATATGGTCTGAAATTCATATAGCTATGGTAGCTATATTTGCAACATTGGCAGTATTAGTGGCATCACCATTGGTAGAAATCTGGCATTGCGAAGACTGGTTTGGACTGTATGAACCATCTGTTGTTGACACATATTGGTTTGGAATGAATAACGACTATGTGATTCAGATTTGCCTTTTAGGCATGGCGGTATTAATTTTATTAACGATTATATCTTTTATATCGTTGATAAAGAAATTAAAGGTTCACATGTTCTGGGAAAAATCTCTTATAGGGGGCATAGTACTTGGACTTGCCAGATGGATAAAGAAAACCTTTAAAGAAAGCGACAATACCATGCTTAAAGTCTTGGGAATTATGATTCTGGGCGCTATTTTATGCGCAACGTGGATCAGTCTTCCTATAGTAATTATTTTAATTCTTATTTTCGTACCTAAAATAGTCGACAAGTTCACAGCCGTTAAAAAAGGTGTTGATGAAGTAAAAAATGGAAATCTTAATTACAAGATTCCGGTAGGGATAGATAAGCAAGGAATAAAAGGCGAAATGGACAGACTGGCAGCAGGAATTAACGAAATATCTCATGCTTCAAGTATTGCAGTACAAAACGAACTTAAGAATCAGAGAATGAAGACGGAGCTGATTTCAAATGTTTCTCACGATTTAAAGACTCCGCTTACATCTATGGTTTCGTATATTGATTTAATGAAAACAGAGGGATTGGACAGCCCGAACGCACCTGATTATCTAAATATAATTGATGAGAAAACTCAGAGATTAAAAGTTCTTACAGAAGATCTATTTGAAGCGGCAAAAGCTTCCAGCGGTGCAATTCCAGTACACATAGAGTCTATCGACATGACTTCTCTTATAAATCAGAGTGTAGGTGAAATGAACACACGCCTTGAGGAAAGGGGACTTGAGGTAATTATAAGAAACGAATGTGAGGAAGATATAGATGAAGAAGGCAATCCTATAAGCGGCGCAAGGGTCATGGCTGACGGACAACTGCTTTGGAGAGTAGTCGAAAATTTACTTGGAAATGCGTGTAAATACGCTTTAGATAACAGCAGAGTATATATAGATTTGAATCAGGTCGAAGGTAAAGCTGATAAGAGAAAAAAATATGTTCTGCTGGAAATGAAAAATATTTCTAAGGCTCAGCTCAATATCTCCGCCGATGAACTTATGGAAAGGTTTAAAAGAGGTGACGAGTCGAGAAATACGGAAGGCAGCGGTCTTGGACTTGCTATTGCAAAAGACTTGACTAAACTTATGAATGGAGAATTTGAGCTTACCATTGACGGCGACCTTTTCAAGGCTTCGGTAATGATGGAAAAAGCCATATAAATTCTAAG
>CAZYWO010000181.1:0-2229 GCA_964651095.1 uncultured Oscillospiraceae bacterium
AAAAGCGTATTATATTTTGGTCTGTTCTCCTTAATAAGATTGCACTCTAAGACAAGCGCCTCTAATTCTGAATCAGTAATGATATACTCGAATCTGGAGATTTTAGTCACCATCTGATCGATTTTTGCGCCCTTACTCCGGCTCTTTTGAAAATACTGCCTTACACGGTTTTTAAGGCTTACTGCCTTTCCAACATATATTATTGCATCCTTTGCATCATGCATAATATAAACTCCCGGTTTTGCCGGGAGTTTTTTTAATTCCTCTTCAATATCAAAAGCGCCTGATGAAACATCATTATCAGTAATACCCACTGCACTTTTATTATCAGACATATTTTCTGCTTTGTTTATTTTCTCTGATTTATTATCAGTATTATTTTTATTTGACATATTTTTTGAGTGTGGCACGGACTGCACCCTTTCCTGCAACTAATTCTTCAAAATATTTCTCAACAAGCTCTGCTACATCTGCTTTATACAAATCAAGTCCAAATATTCTTTCATCGGAAAGAATCGGCTGTAATTTGTCATGAAACGGACCTTTATCCCCAAGCTTAATGTCTTTTACATACGGACATACCGCATCAAGCATTGGGTCAGGGCTTAACTCAAATTTATTTCCATCATCATCTATTCCCATCAGGTAACGGCACCATCCGGCAAGTACAAGCGGAATAAGCTTTAAATTTTTAATATCCAGTGTATTGCTTACCTGATATGCCTTCATTGTCTCACCAAAACGAATGGACAGTTTTTGTGATGTATCTGTTGCAATACGCTGTGGAGTATCAGGCATAAAAGGATTAGGCACACGGACATTCAGCACTTCGTCAATAAAATCCTTAGGGCTGATAATACCAGGGTCTACAACTACCGGAAGTCCTTCCTCATACCCTATAACTTCAACTAACCTTTTAAGCTGTTCATCCTCCATTTCCCTATAAATTGCCGTATATGAAAGCAGACAGCCAAACACAGCAAGGCTGGTGTGAAGAGGATTAAGACATGTACACACCTTCATCTTCTCAACTTTATCAACAGTTTCCCTGTCAGTATAAATTATTCCTGCTTTATCAAGGGGAAGTCTGCCATTAGGAAAATTATCTTCAATTACAAGATATTGTGACTCTTCTGCATTTACAAAAGGAGCAGCAAAAGTATTTTTAGATGTTACAGCCGACTCCACATCCTCAAAACCGGACTCTTTAAGCATTTTTTTAACGCTATCATCCGGACGGGGTGTGATTTTATCAATCATAGACCATGTAAAAGATACTTTATCGCTATTGTTTATATATGCCTTAAATCCAGATTTAACAAGACCTTTTTCCTCCCACTTTGAAGCAAATTCATTTACTGCGTCATACAATTTTGTTCCGTTGTGGGAGCAATTATCCATGCTCACTAATGCGACAGGAAGCTCACCTTTTAAAAATCTCTCATACATTAATGCAGAAAATTTTCCTATGTAGCTTGCCGCATTATCGGGTCCTGCCTCAAAATCCGCTGCAACATTGCCTAAATAATCCCCTGCCGGATTCTTAAGGCTATACCCTTTTTCAGTAATTGTAAAGCTTACCATGGAAAGTGAAGGAGCTGCAAATATTTCTTTTAACCTGCCAAAATCAGTCTTGTTTGTCTCATCCATTTTCAGTGATTCCACAATACTTCCGATTACATTTTTTTCGATTGTGCCATTTGCCTTCAAAGTTACAAGAAGGCTTAAATTATCATGAGGAGTATACATTTTATCAATAATTTCATAATCATATCCCTCTGCCACAATAAGCCCTGTATTCATTATGCCCTCATCAAGAAGTTGCTGCAAAACTGCTGCCGGAAATGCACGGAAAATGTTTCCGGCTCCCAAATGAAGCCACTTCGGATTCTTTTTGGTCTGAACAGTAACTTCCTCTCTGTCAAACTTAGGAAGAATAAAGCCTGCATCTTCCCATGCTTTTTCGTTCTTCAATTCTCTAGCATTTAATTTCATATTGAATGACCTCTGCGCCTTTGCGTCCTTTCCATTTATAATCTAATTTACTCTAAGACTCGCTTTTTAGATTCTGCATTGAAAAAAACTCACCATAATCATACATTTTCATACACTGATACTCTGCAATTTTTGTCAGATTTGATATAATCAGCTCAACATCCCTGTCTTCTTCCACTCCAAGACGGCTGCATATACGGCTGTTTGCTTCATAAACTTCCTGATATAGCTGCT
>CAZYWO010000182.1:0-2215 GCA_964651095.1 uncultured Oscillospiraceae bacterium
CATACCAACTCTTTTATTTTTTAAAAGTTGGTGTCACATCATTGACTAATATACATTTTTAACTATTTTTTCATTGTTTAAACGCTGTCTTTCATATATAATATATTATTTTTTACAATATATTAAATTTATACTCGGATTTTATGTTGCAACTCTCATGGCATAATTATTTAAAGAAATCTTCTCCAAAATAAAGCAAGAAAGCCGCTTACACTTACAAACAAAAGAAGTATAAATGACGTAAGATTCGATGAGTCTCCTGTCTTTGGAACTGCGGGCATAACAGGCTTTTTTGGTTCTTCATGTTTAACGTATGGTTTTCCCGGCATTTCCCGTTCCTCCGGTTCTTCGGGCTGTATTGTCTCCGGTTCTTTTTCATTAGTCACCGTTACTCTCGCTGCAATACCTACGTTTTTCACTTCAACCATATAATACTCGCCGTCGCAAATATATCCCGCCGGAGCCTTTATCTCGTGGCAGAAATACATGCCGCAATCTGTGGTTACTGTCAACTTGCCGTCTTCACCAGTTTTACCTGTATATATAACCTTATCAGGAATTACCTTCGCGTTTTCTCCTTCGCCTTCCGTTTTTGAACTCCATATCTCAAATTCAGCTCCGGCAAGGGGCTCTGCTGTTTCCATATCAACTTTTGCAATCTCTATTATACCTTTTCCCGGAGTCGGCGGCGGTATTTCAATCTCAACATGGTCGTTTTCAATCGGCGCAACGTTTAGATTGTCCATCGTATTTATTTTAATCTGGATAGTATTAGCACTATGGTCTTGACGTGCAAGGGTTACGCTCTTTACAAAGCTAAGATTATCAGTATTATCCTCTCCATTAAGTTTTACTGTCGGCATCTGAAACTCCGAAATCGCTCCGTTTAGCGCTGCATAGGATTGTAGCTTTAAATTTCCGTTTTCATCCAGCAGAAGCGAAATTTGAGCCTTCCTGCCATCTTTTAAAGACACAATATCTCCTGACTCCACGAGTATCGATTCTGACAGTTCTGCCACCTGCTCTATAGTTTGAACATCACCGTGTTTTCTGATGACATTACCGTCTATGACAGAATTGCCCTCTTCATCTTCCACGGTAAAAACTGCGCTGTGAGTGTAAACTTGTTTGTCGTTTTCATTGAGAAATGCTTTCGTCACCTCCGTCAATTCACCCGGCTCCTTTATACCGTCTTTGTCTGCGTCATCCCAAATGGTTTCGGTTATAGTTACAGGGCTATGAGTTATTTCCACATTAACCTTGCTTGCGCTATTACCTGCTCCTTTAAACTCTATGGTTTCGATTTCCGGGGAAAAGTCAGCTTTAGTGTTTGCTGTAAATTCATGTTCATAGCTTGCAAAATATCCTGTGTAGGATACCTCAGGAACATATTCGCCGGAGGTTCCATCAATGATATATTCATATGAATTTCCCTTGACTGTTATGTTTAGCAGTTTACCGTTTGGCAACGTAATGTTTACCGGGATATTATCATTTGCTGTAATTTGCATATTTGCCATATCGTCAGAAACCTTAACTCGGATATTATTACCATTAAAATCTTCTGTTAACAAAATACTTTTTCCATCAACTTGCATTTCAGGCATTGGGTATCTTGTCTCTGTTTTAATTGATATAACTGCCTGTCCGTATTTATCCATTACAATCTTACCGCTGATTCCATCTTCTGCATAGTTAAATGCACAAGGCGAAGAAACGTCTTTTTCGGTTTCTCTAACTTCAAAGTAATACGGCTTGTCATCTTTAATATGAGATGGTAAGGTTGAAAGCTCCTTGATATAATATGTTCCATATGGCAGCTTTACAGTTGACTTTGCTTTGCCATCTGCACCTATTGTAATAACATCGATCAAGGTGTCTTCAGGTATCTTCCTTTTAAGATTTTTCTTATCTATATTTCCACTGTCTATTTCCTCTGCCGCATATATTCCGAACGTTGCTCCACCGTTTGGTACGTATTCTCCTGACTCGTATGCTGTTTCAAATACTTTAGCAACATCAATTTCAACTGAAACATAATCATTTTTACTGCTTACAGTTTGCCATATGAGTGGTGTAAACTGATCTTTGTATTTCAGTTCCACCGGATATTCTTCATCAGATGTTATGTAGCCTGACGGAGCTTCAAGCTCACGTACAATGTAAGTACCAAGAGGCAGAAGACCGCTTGTTGCTATGCCATCTTCATTTGTTG
>CAZYWO010000183.1:0-2133 GCA_964651095.1 uncultured Oscillospiraceae bacterium
GCAATTAGATGGGATATTCAAAGGGCAGCAAGCCTAACTACAGGCAGATTTACGCAAAGAAAGCGGAAAGAGAGGGCAGGATTAAAAAAATCTGCCCAAACATACCAAATTCAAGCGGAATATATGTATTTTACAGGACGGACGAGGCAAATATCCGCAGGGCGTATTGCGGACAAGCGGTAAATCTATGTGAAAGATGCGCTTCGCACCTTGCGGAATATGACCACATAGCGTTGAGCCTTAAAAAGCACGGGTTTTACAGCGAGGATAATCCGCATGGATGGAAATTGGCATTTAAGACTTGCCCTAAGAGCGAGTTGGACGAAAGGGAAGTTGCGACAATTAAATCATGTGCTGACGGCGGCTATCAGATGTACAACGTAACGGCAGGAGGCCAATCGGCAGGAAAGCAAGTAACAGGTCAGTATAAACAGCCAAAGACATACAGGCAAGGGATAGAAGCAGGGAAGAAGTCACTTGCGAAAGAATTGTTGTCAATAATTGAAAAGCATCTGACAGTCAGCCTAAAGCCGGAAAAGGCGCAGAACAAAGTTTCTATGAGGCAGTTCGATAAGTTCTGGGAACTTCTAAGGAGCGGACAGGATGATGCGCAGGACTGAAACTCACAGAATACGCTTCTGAAAGCGCACAAGCCCCATTTTCGCGTTTTTGTACGTTTGACAGATTTTTATCCATGACGGAGCAAAAATCGAAATTTAGGCGAAATTCTAAATACACACGATAAAGTCTATCAAAATACCAAAGACAAAAATTGAATATAGGATTAAGGATTGGAGATATGTTCATGGACAATAAGCATACGATTTCTGACTTGAAACAGATGCAGTCATTGCCGTTATCCGCAAAGATAAGAATGACGGAATACCGCATCAGGGAGTGGGTGGACGAATACGGCGAAGATAGCATATATGTATCATTTTCAGGCGGCAAGGACAGCACCGTGCTTCTGGATATTGTCAGGAAGATTTATCCAAGGGCTAAAGCGGTTTTTATTGATACTGGATTGGAATATCCCAAAATCCGTGAGTTTGTAAAGACATTTGATAACGTGGACATTATCAGACCGAAGATGAATTTTCGGGAAGTGCTGATTAAGTATGGCTATCCTGTGATTTCTAAAGAAATAGCGAGCAAGACAGACGAAGTTAGAAAATCTATTGCAAAAGGCAACACAAACACGGTCAGATACAGGCAATTTTTAGGACTTGAAAAGAAAGATAACGGAGAGCCAAGTGAATTTAACACAGAAAACTACAAATATTTGTTAAACGCCCCATTTCAAATTTCTGACAGATGTTGTGAGGTGATGAAGAAAGCACCTGCGCACATTTATAATAACAAAATGCATTCAGTCCCTATAATTGCAGTAATGGCAGAGGAAAGCATACAGAGAAGGACAAAATGGATTAAAAACGGATGCAATGCTTTTAATTTAAAGCATCCAGAAAGCAATCCAATGTCATTCTGGACTGAAAACGATGTGCTGACTTATATTCACGAAAACAGCCTGCCGATTGCCGAGCCATACGGACAGGTTATCGTCAAAGGAACGGAAAACGGGCAGATGTGCATACAGGACATGATTGGCGATTACGAGGGATGCCAGTTCTGCACCACTGGCTGTAGACGGACAGGCTGCGTATTTTGCGGATTCGCCATAAATCAGGACAAAGAGCGGTTTGTAAGGCTAAAAGAGCAAGAGCCGAAACTCGCGGATTATGTTTTGAGGGGGGGAGAATTTGCAGAAGATGGAATGTGGCAGCCGTCAAGCGGCGGTTTGGGCTTTTGGTTTGTTCTGGAATGGCTTAATGCACACGGAAACCTGCATATCGTAATACCAGATAAGGAGCATTACAGGCAGGAATACGGAAACCTGAAAACAGAGGAATTGTTAAGAAAGACGGAGGATTGACATGGAAAGAAAAGAAGTATGCGGAACGTGTAAGTATAACAGGGGCGAATGGAACAGCAAGAAAGGATATAAGGACTGGTACTGCAACAATGAGGATTCTGACTGTTACGGTATATCAACGGTCTACAGTGACGCTTGCAAAGATTGGGAGGAAAGAAGATGAACAAAGATATTAACCATACGCTCATGGCATTAGTGCC
>CAZYWO010000184.1:0-2119 GCA_964651095.1 uncultured Oscillospiraceae bacterium
GCATTAAAGCCCCGCCGGCTTTTTCTATTTTGTAAGTATCGAACGCAAAAGTTCTGGCCATCGAGTCAAAACTTCCTTACCGACAATAACTTCATCGACAACACCGCTATTCATTGCATCAACAAGACGACACAGATATGATTTTCCTTGAATCCACCATGTCCGATAAGCATCTATGAACAGTACATGATAAACCTTTTTACCCGTTCTATCGTAAAGTTCCTTAAATTCAAAGCCGTCTAACTGTGTTTCATAGACACCATCTGCAACCCTGCTACCAAATGTTGTTGCATAGTAATATTCTTTAATTTCCCAAACCAATTTAGGGCTTTCTATACTTGGATATGCGCCATCAAAACGGCGCGAGGAAGCCCCTATTATGCGCCTGTTATCGTCCCAAATATAAGCCAAACCGCGAGGATCATCGTCAAAGCCTAAAGAACTGCTATCCCCCGTAGTCTCTCTTATAGTTTTCTCCGCAATAATATTTATAATGGCTGTAAAGAATGCGACCTGCTTCATAGCCCCTTTTTGCTTATTCAGCGGTAACTTGCAATAGTAATTTCCAGCACGATGAAGCATTTCCCAATTACGAAATTCTTTGCTTGCTGTTTCTGCATCCATCAACATACTTTCAGCAAATTCATTCAGTAAATCGGCACGCATTTTAGAATATTGCGCTGCATTGACAATTACATCCTCTGAGGCGTTTATACCGCGTTCATCACACAATGCCTTTATTGCACTGACGGGATATTTTTTGACAAGACCTTCTCCGCGTTCTGTATATCCGAGATTTTCAGATATGTATTTTACAAACGCCCAAAAAGAAGCATCCATGCCTTTGAATTTTTCAAATGCATGCATCGTTTTCTACCTCCCGGAACAACTCTGAAATACTTATGTCAAGAGCCGCTGCCATCTTTCCAATATTTTCTAGTGAAACATTTCTTTTCCCTAATTCGATGTCACTAATGTATGTGCGATGTAGTTCGCATAAATCAGCAAACTTTTCTTGCGAAACGTCTTTTTCAAGTCTTAACTTTCTAACAGCTTGCCCAAAAGCAAGTAATAAATCATTCTGCACGGCTTGACACCTCCTGATTTCTCTATTATAATAGCATTGTAGACTATAGGTCTACAGACTATAAGTTACGGAATGGAGTTGAAACCTTGATACCTGCTTTGTTGAAATGGATAGGAAACAAACAACGTTTCGCGGAAACGATCATTTCATATATGCCCCACAGCTTTAATAACTACTATGAGCCGTTTTTAGGTAGCGGCGCAGTTATGGCGGAATTGCTTCATGCAGACGCAACTATGTTGTTTCCGCATTTTGAACAGGCATATGGAAGTGATATTTTGCCTTTTTTGATTGATATTTTCAAAATTACTAAGAAAAATCCACAAGCTATTGTTGACCACTATAAAAAGGAAATTTCTGAATACTATCAAGACCCTATAAAAAAGTATAATGAGATAAGAGATAGGTTTAACGCCAACCACAACCCCTATGATTTTGTTTTGCTTTCAAGGACTTGTTATTCTGGCGTGATTCGTTTTCGTAAAGCCGACGGATATATGAGTACCCCACGCGGGCCGCATAATCCTATTAGTCCGGAAACATTCGAGAACCGTATAACGCTATGGCATAACCTGTTTCAAAAAGCGTCCTTTGCCTGCGAAAGCTATACAGAATCTATGAAGCGTCCAAAAGAGGGCGACGTTGTTTATTGTGACCCGCCTTATACACATTCTCAAAGTATTATCTATGGAGCGCAAGGCTTCAATATCGAAACATTGTGGCAAATGATTGCCGAATGTAAAGAGCGTGGTGCAAAAGTAATGTTGTCTATAAATGGAATGCGGGATTCAAAGAAAAAAGATATTTCTGTCACACCCCCGGACGGGCTGTTTGAACGAAAACTATTTGTAAATTGTGGAACCTCTATGATTGACAGATTGCAGAATAATGGTAAAGAGATGAAAGATAAAAAAGTTGACGACCAGCTTTTACTCACATGGTAAAGCAATATCGTCAAGCATTATTTAGTATCTATTTGTGGATTTAAGCGACAAACAAGCGACAAATCAGCATAGAGAAACGGCGAAAACC
>CAZYWO010000185.1:0-2086 GCA_964651095.1 uncultured Oscillospiraceae bacterium
ATATGCACTTGAGCACGATGTTCCATTCTATTTATTTGGAGATTAATATCACCTTTGTGATTATTCGTGCGCGCCAGTCACTACTATGACTTTAAAAGTTCTGATGAACTTTATCGTCATTTCCGTGTCATAGGCTCTCACGAGTTTCGCTTCGCTCACTCTACCGAAAATCACCTTTTTAACTGATTGTATTTTGGTTTAAACCTGCTTTAATGATTGAAGGTAGGTATAAAAAATGACAAACTATGAAAACTTAATGCAACTGGCAAAAGAAGCAGCAGAAAAAGCTTATGCACCATATTCAAAGTTCAAAGTTGGAGCTTGTGTTCTGACTGATACAGGTAAAACATACCAAGGATGTAACTTTGAGAACTCAAGTTACGGACTTTCAATATGTGCAGAAAGAAATGCTGTTGGTTCTATGATAGCAGACGGTGAAAGTAAGATTAAAGCGATTGCAATATATTCACCTAATATGGACAATTGTACACCTTGCGGTGCTTGCAGACAAGTTATACACGAGTTTCAAACAGAAGCCGGAACTGATGTATTAACAGAACTTGACGGAAAAATAATTTCTCATAAGATTACAGAACTTTTACCGGGAGGTTTTTCTTTATAAATGTATATCTTTGAAAAGCTTTGGGATTGGTTATTTCCTGACAAATTAGATGAGGAATATAACTATGACCCATTAAAACATTTTGAAGAAGGTGACGAAGAAGAAACCTGCGAACACGAGTTTTTACCCGTCGATAGTACCGGAAAAGTTCTTGCCTGTATAAAGTGCGGGTATATGATTACATTAGAAGATAAAAAAGAAAGCGAGTAATTTTATTTACTCGCTTTCGGCTTTATTGGCTTTCTTTCCGCCTTTTTATCTTCTCTACTTTCCGATGAGCCATTTGAATCCGAAGGAGAGCATTACGCCGTTGCGTCCGCCGTTTCTTATCATCGCTTGTCCAAATCCCGTGAACCGTTCGCCCCAGCGGCGTTGCAAACCTATTCCGTACTCAACATATGGATCAATGCTCATATCAGGAATATTTACGTCTTGTAGTGCAAAATGAGTCTTATCTATGATATTCCACCTCATATTTACACCCAAGTATGGCTGCCAGCCCTTCGGCAAGTTGAAGATAAACTTCACGCCCGGTGCCACCTGGATTGCATGTAACGGGCTGCTGCTTACTCTGTTACCTAATCCGTTGTCGTGAGCAAAGCTGTGTACAAATGAATATGATAACAACAAGCTTGGCTGAACTATGAATTTACCTTCTTTAAACTCAAAGTTATATCCTGTTTTACTTGCTATACCTGCCATTAGCATTGGGATATTTTCTTTACCCAAATCTGTTGTCGCCTGAGCTACGTTTGCTCCTGCGTTTAAAGTTAGACCGGTAAAGAAGTTCTTCTTATACCATACTTCTGTTATACCAATGTTACCGCCGTTTTGGTCTATGCTTTGACCGTTGTAATCCTGTACGGAGCCGTTATATCCGATATATGCGCTAAACTGGCGTTTCCAGCCGTTGTTCAATGTTTTCATTTCAGCATCCCCGCCGAAGAAATTACCGTATGCTATATTACCCACTTTTGGTCCGTTATTCAAGTTAACTCTTTCAAATGTAGCGTATGGTCTTGTCCACAATCCTTTTGCGTTATATATATTGTCGTCACAATTATCACATTTTGATAATTTTCCATTTTCAATTTCACATTCTCCATTTTCAAACTCGCGTTCTTCACGGGTTTTTAGCATATTCATATCCATATTCATAAACGCTTGATCGTAAGAGTTTATCTGGGTCAAATATCCGCCTAATTGAGCTGCTACAGGTGCTGCTACAGCTGCAGGTTTTGCTTTTTGACCGTATGCTACTACTCTGAGTAATCCGTTTTCATCGTAGTATGATTTCAGTTTATATGTTGCTTCTGCGCTTTCTGCTTTATTTGTTGAGATACTTGATACAATTGAGTCTTTGCCCACGTCGATTGTCACAGGGGTCTTACTGTTGTTTACTATATTAACGCTTGATACGTTTAGAGTCCCTGTGCCTTCAACCGTTTCTGCCTGTATCTTGTC
>CAZYWO010000186.1:0-2036 GCA_964651095.1 uncultured Oscillospiraceae bacterium
TCGCCCATCACTCTGATTTCTGTTCCATTAGCGTCTATTTTCATATTTTTCATAGAGTCTTTTTTCTCCTCTTTATCAGTATTTTTTCTTATGGAAACCAAAAAAAGTCTATTTCTATCAATATTTATCTGTCTTTTTGCCATTGCAGCCTTTGCAGAGCATTTGGCAATTTTCAAGGATAGTCTGTCCACCTTTGCTCCAAGGCTTAATATGGTCGCCTTCCATTTCTTCAAACTCAAAATACTGTCCACAAATCGGACATATCCCATTTTGTTTGCTGTAAACCGCTATCTTATCACGCTTGTCAAACGTTCTTAAATTTAACAGCCTTCCGGCAAACGGGTCTGTATCTTTACAGAGAAGAAACTCATAAATTCCTTTATTTTTTTGCACATCATCATCTTCATGAAGCCTTTTTACCTCGGTAGCCATCACAGAGGAATTGTATGTGTTAATATGGTACTTGTTGTAAAAATGACACCAATCCAAGCCTTTCATATCCGAATAGTATTTTGGAAATATCTTTTCTGCCCACCTGATTACATCTTGAAAATACTGCCACAACTCATCTGCGTCATTATCTGATTTATGCGCCGCCATATACTCCGTAATATCCTTAATTCCCTGAAAGTCACAAATACCTTTCAGTGCTTTTTCAAGAAGTTCCTGCCTATTCGGATCACCTGTAATATATTTGTCGGACAAGCCTTTTGCCGCACAGTTTCTCTTTGAAAAATATCTTTTAGCGTCTGACAGCCATTCCCCCGTATAAACGGAATTACGGAGTTCTTGGTCTGTCAGCCTTTCCCCCGCGATATTCACAACCTTAAACCATTCCAATTTTTCGGACTCATTACCCTCGCAAATATAAATCATAAATTCGTAATTCATTATGGCGTTGTACTTATCATCAGGGAGTGCGTCCCAATAATACTTTTTCCCATCAAGGGTAATCGGAAATTGATGTTTTAGATATTGCATTACAGAAAGCGTCCTTTGCTGACCATCAAGCACTTCAAACTGTTCATTCCCGACTTTTACCCAGTACATAACATTAAGGGGAAATCCCTTCAATATTGTGTGGATAACTGCTTCTGCTTGTTCTGCATCATATACAAATTCCCTCTGATAAGCAGGACGGATTGCTAACTTGCCGCCATATGCAAAAACACCGTCATCGCCGTTATCCGCATAACTTTCAAATATATCTCTGACCTTTATTGATTTTGGCTCAATTTTCATTGCCCTTTCTCCTTTTAATTAAAATACGAGGATATATGCTTATTAAATATCCGTCAGCATTGTCTGCTGTATAATAAACCTTGCCAATCGGCTTATCTTTCACAAGAACGGCGGCTCTTGTATTGACTTTTCCTCCACCCTGTGTGCTACCGTTCTGATTATGTTGGATTGCATTTTCATAAATAGTTGTCATGCTATAATCAACGGTAGTGCCCAAAGTAATTCCTACAATTTCAAATTGCTCTGGGTTATACTTATCTAAAAAGGTAATAGGTACACCCATCACGCCGCTACATCTTCCGCTTAATAAAGATTCGTCCATAACGTAACTTGCCGCCGATATATGGACCATCCTTTCCTGTTCTTGAGGTAATGCCCGCAAGTCCTCTAATATTTCCTGCTGCAAGTCCCACAATTTCGAATTGGTCTGGACTGTACTTGTCGAGGAATGTGATTGGCACTCCCATAATTCCATTACATTTTGCGCCTGATGATAATTCTGAAGTAAGGCGTAATTCTTCTCGTTCCGTTAAGGATTGTCGTATTGCCAATGGTATATGTCAAGTCTTTTTCATCATTTCCTTTACAGAATTCTATCACTTCAAACTGTTCGGGATTGTGCTTGTCAGGATAAGTAATCGGCACTTCCATATTCTCAAAATAATCGCAAGGAATGTCTGATACCTTATCAACATTTATAGCATCGCAATTATCATATTTCGGATAATCTTCTTCGTTACCATAGTACCTTTTATAGAGTACCAACTCTTCGTGGCGTTTATTATGGTCAAGAT
>CAZYWO010000187.1:0-2010 GCA_964651095.1 uncultured Oscillospiraceae bacterium
TGGATGAGGCGAAGGAACTGGAGAAGAAATACGCCGCAGGCGCGACAGATACCGCCGTGGATGACGAGCTGGAACGCCTGAAAAAGGAAATGGGACTGTAAACGGAAAAACGGAAAAACAAAGGGCGCGCCGCGGGAATCTGCGGCGCGCCTGATTTTTTTGAAAGCACGGTATTTCGATGGCGTCCCATCGGTGCGGGAGCGACTATGGCTACTTTGGTCTGTGCGTGCTGTCCCTCTGGCATACCGCGGCTTTCAAAAGGGGGTCTTTGGGTACGTGCATTGTTAGCTAACCGCCGAAGATTTTAAAGGAGTATTGTGTGCGCTTGCGCAAAAAGACGCCCCGCTCACGCGTGACGCCTAATCTTTAATTATTGTATGAAACACTATATGAATTTTACTCCGATACATTTCTCATATCAATGCTCTTATTTATCATATCCCTTCTTTTTTGACGTTTAGGTAAGATTATAAATCTAAGGATTCCACATATTGCGATAATTCCACCGATATAGTAGTATGCGCTCCCCATAATCCAAATTATAAAAGCTGCTAAGCGAACAAGCACACTGCCTGTTTTTTGAAATGCAATAGAAACTACAAACCATCCCCAATAATACATAACTACCGCTAAGTCTAAGTAGGCGATTTCCGTAAATGTATCTGCTGCTCCGAAAAAATACAACATAAGAAATGCAAGAATCGCTATTCCAATTGTAATTAAAAATCTAGTAATTAGACACTTAGCCTCATCTTCTGCAGTTTCTCCATTACCAAACCATGTGGTAAAGGATAGAGGACAAGCTAGAGAGTGAAATCCAACTCGTTTTCTCCCTCGTGGACATGTAAAATATACTTGTTCTAATATCTCGTTGTCTATTTCTCCATTATGATTATCATTTTTTTCATTATACTCCTTTATAAATGCCTTATATGCTTGCTTTCCGGTTTTACAATCTATGCATCTATGGCAATCTTTTAATGACAAAAAAATGATCACAATAGCAATAATAATTACTATAATAGGTCTATATTCAATTAATATGCTAAGCATTTATTCCCTCACTTAAATCAATGATTTAGGGCAATAGTTCATAAAAGAAGCCATTACCCTAAAGTTTTAATATTTACGTTATTTATAGGGACATGAGTTGCAACTTCCTGAACAATTATAGGATTTCAGTTCGTTATATGTAAGGTATCCATCAGATTCAGTAGCTCTCCGATGCCTATCGGCTGCAGCAATCTCTGCTTTCTTCGCCATACAGCTTCCATACGAACCTGGATAATCTCTGTAATAAGGACACATAATTAAACCTCCTGCTTTTCTCTTGTGCGGATAGTTTTCCATTCGTAAAATTTTCTCCGCTGTGTCGTATAAATATGTTGAATATAGTATAGCTTCATTTTGTGGTTTTGTCAACCCGAATTGAATAGTTTTTCTCATGTTCTAATTATAATCAGTATTATTTGTATTAAGCTATAAGTTAATGAATTTATGTGAGGACTTTTCTATGAGTTTTGGAGCAGTTTTACGTAACATATTAGAAGAACGTGACATTTCCCAGCGTAAAATGGCACAAGATTTAAATATGGGAGCTTCGACTGTTGGAAATTATATCCGTGATGTGCGTGAACCTGACTTAAAAACAGTTAAGCGTATTGCGGATTATTTCTCTGTTTCAACAGATTATCTCTTAGAGCACCCTGTCCCTGTCATTTCAGAAGAAAATCATAATCGGGCTCTTCAAATTTTAGGTTCGCTTTCTCAGGAAGATCAAAATCTCTGGTTAGAACAAGGAAAATTACTTCTACGCTTGCATGGCTCTGCAAAACCTATTTCGAAAGGACGTTAAGTAAAAAAGTGCTCCACTTCCGTGGGTGCACTTGTCAAGAAAAAATAGACATGAAGAAGTATAGTTATACGAAGCCCAGTTTGGTCTTGTACTGAACTGGGCTTTTATTGCACATTACAATTTAGAACTTTCCCGCCGATGAAGCATACACTGGC
>CAZYWO010000188.1:0-2006 GCA_964651095.1 uncultured Oscillospiraceae bacterium
CAAAAAGCGACGTGTCGAAACACGTCGCTTTTTGTTGGCTCTATGCTATAAAAGGGCTTTTTCTAAAAGTTTTGAACTGCGTCATCGGTACAGCAAATTTTAGTTTGATAGGCAGACATATCCCCCCATGCAGGCAGATACTATTATCCCCTTATCAGCTTCCATTAGGAACAGACACAACCAGTGTGTGTTGTCGATTCATCGCGCGGAACTTGATTTATCCCCTCAAAGGGCTCTTGTATCAGCAAAATTGCTTTTTCTGTTAAGCGATAATAGTTACTTTGGACTGAACTATCATCCACAGAATAAATATATTCTAAAAAACCGCTATCAACCAATCGCTTAAGCGCTGCTGAAACATCATCTTTGCCATGAATTCTAATCTTCTCTTTAGGCACTACCTCGTTTGAAGTATTTTGGTTATAGTAAATATGGTTTAGCAAGAGCCTCTCCAGATCACTTAATGAACGCTCAAATGGCTCCGGAATTGCACTATTGAGCCGCTGTTTCAGCCGCTTTCTGAAAATGTCAAAATCGCTGGGTGCCTTAGTCCCATATGTCAAAATATTTCTATGCCTTACATCAAAAGGAAACGCTTCATCACCTCTTTCATCGGAGCAAAGCATAATTACTTTTTTCCCTTTTGCGACAGCATAACCCAATTCATACCAAACATTCGGATTATTTGTAGTGATTTCAGCAATACATACTTCACTTATTGCAATTATTTCTTCAATTCTATCTACCAAGACATCAGCGGATTCATCTCTATCCACTCTATAAGGAGAATATCCGCTTTCTACTACAATCGGCTCAATGATTTCCGAAAAGCGTTTATCAAATTTCCCATTGTCAAAAGGTTGCATAATAAAACAATATTTCATTTTCTAAGCCTCCAAGCGAAGAAAGGAGGCCACAATATTTTGCTCGGCTTCAGTATATGCAGTTAAAGTTTCTTCAATAATTGTCATTAATGTTTTAATCAAGGCAATCCTTTCATCTTCCACTTTTCCCATATGGTTTAATTGCGCTATTATTCCGTCTGCCTCTGAACCATCCCAAGAAGATTCGAGAATGCTGGTTGCAGAATGTAAACGATTATTAAGGTTTTCTATTTCATTTGATATTTCTGATAACTCTTGCACCAAAAGTCTAAGTTGATCTGTTGATATTTTAAGTTCCGCCATATATAGTCCTCCTTATATTGATGTTTTCTATATAAGGTTTTACCTTGGCAGTGGCTTTACTTTAAGCCCATTATATAAGAGAAACTTATGCCGCTTATGCTTTTCGTCATATGCGACCAGTTTTAGTTGGCTATATTGAATGTCAGGCTTGCAGTAATCTACTTTAAATTCAAACTCGTATAAAGTATGCGGAGGTATTAATTGCCTTGGCAAAGCAAGTTGTGCCCCTATTTTCAGCCCATTTACATCGGTGTACTTTATTTCTGGTTCTACAACAGATAGAATAATTGGCTTTGAATGACGACTTAACACCATTTCAATATGGAAGTTACTGAGAATTACCGGAACTTGTCGACTATTGCTCGCTACACATTCAAGTAAGTACTCTGTTCTTGGCCTTTCGGGGACACTGCCATCTAATGAAATTGTCGGCAAAGCGGTTGATGTGACAAAAGTGGCATATATTTTTGTTTTCCCGATTTTATAAGATTGTGAGTTCAAAAACCAGCCCAATAAAGTACCTGCCAATGTACCGAATACTCCAATTACAGCAACAAGTATACTATCCACGTGCATTCTCCCCCATGCTCCTTGTGATTTCTAATTATACCAAGCTGTTCCCTTATGTGCAACTTTCTTTTGCTTTTTCCGACCGTTTTCCTTTCTGCGTGATATTCTAATCACATCACACGAAGGGAGCGATAATCTATGCCTTACACTGACCAGGAGAAAGCCGTCGCCATTGCACGGTACAAGCAAGGGGTATCTGCGCAAGAGCTGAGTTCAGAATATGGGGTAAGCCAACGTACGATCTACCGT
>CAZYWO010000189.1:0-1960 GCA_964651095.1 uncultured Oscillospiraceae bacterium
GTATTTTTCTGGCGAGGATGACAATACCAGCGATTATATCAGCGAGGCTCTAATGAAATCGGTAGTTTACAGCTCCAGAATCGCCATTGAGAATCCGGAAAATTATGAAGCAAGATCAAATATCATGTGGGCGGCAACATGGGCGCTTAATACTCTTGTTTCCAGAGGAAAAAGTACAGACTGGATGGTTCATATGTTTGGGCAGTCCGTAGGCGCATACACCGATGCGACTCACGGAATGACGCTTTCTGCCGTATCGCTGCCTTATTACCGGTACATCATGCCTTATGGCATTGAAAAGTTCCGTCGTTTCGCAGTGAACGTGTGGGGAGTTGGCGTAAGCGGAAAATCCAATGAACAGATTGCTGAAGAAGGTCTTTCCTGCATGGAAGGCTGGATGAAGGAACTGGGTCTTGTGATGAATCTCCGTGAGCTGGGGGCAACAGAAGAAATGCTTAGCGGCATTGCAGACGGAACGCTTATTATGGAGGGCGGCTATAAAGTGCTGACTCATGATGAGGTACTGAATATTCTGAAAGCCAGCTTATAATGAGTGATTAAACATCTATATATAAATTGCAGAATTATTAAAACTTAGATTACAGGGCAAAGACCACGGATGAGAAGCCAGTATTACAATAATTATTCGAGATAATCTAATAAGAACAAAATATAAAAAATCAGGATACCTTTGGCGGATATCCTGATTTTTCATATAAGCATTTTCTTAGCTTCCGATAATAGGCATAGATTGCACATACTCTGTATGATCGAGTTGTTCTGCCATAAAAGCTCCGATATCTTCTCGGGAAATATTAAAGTTCATTTTTACATCTCCAAAACCAACTTTTACCTTTCCCGTGTACGGAGTGTCTTTAGGAGCCATAAAACGGACGAGCGTCCAGTCAAAGCCGGAAGACTTAACCATGTTACCGATAGCCGCCATTTCTCGTTTCGCCATAGTAAACGCCACGCCTGCAAGAACACCGGGAACGACTGTAATAAAAGATTTTTTGTCTTTTTCAAAAGGAACGCTTGGAGTACCCCGGTCTATGAGGCGTTTTACACCGCTGGTTTTCATGGCATCAAAGAGTATTTGGTGACCTTCTAGGGATTTCATCTTTTCATATTTCCTTTTCAAAGGGATGCCGACGCACCAAATAACAGCGTCTTGCCCTTTAACTGCTTCTGCAACAGCGGACTTATCGTTAATTTCTCCTTCAACTACAATTAAATTTTTATCGTTTAACTGAAATTTATCTGGATTTCTGAGAAATGCAGTTACAGTATGTCCATTTTTGAGCGCATGTTTTACGGCGTATTTACCGATGCCTCCTGATGCTCCGAATATAATAACTTTCATTTGCGAGTTCCTCCTTGACTTTACTATTCTTATTATGCATAATATGATTAAAAAATAAAAGTACATTATTTATTGATAGGTACTATCAAAAATGATAGTATTGGAGGATTGCAATGAGAAAACAGTATAAAGACATAGAAATCTGCCCGTTAGCTGGTGTACAAAAGGTCGTTCATGGAAAGTGGACTATGGTTATTATCTATTATCTTTCCGAAACAACACTACGCTTTAGTGAGTTAAAAAGGAAAATGCCGCAGGTGACAGAAGCTAATCTGACAAAAGAATTGCGTATGCTGGAAGAATATGGGCTTGTTCATAGAGAAGTATATCGGGAAGTTCCGCCAAAAGTAGAATATTCGCTAACTGAAATAGGGAAACAGTTTCTGCCTGTTATAAAGGCATTGGAAACATGGGCAATTTCATATGAGAAGTATAAAGATGGAGAGTAGGACTTATTTGAGGTTATATATTTTCCCTACTCCCAAAATCCAGCGGTTTATGGTAGAATATTCGCAGTAGTAAAACACCCCGGTTCTTACTACGATTTTACTACGTTTCATGTCTCGGGTTTGCCCCGTTTTGCCGTATTTTGCTTAT
>CAZYWO010000190.1:0-1914 GCA_964651095.1 uncultured Oscillospiraceae bacterium
TTATCGATTACATGAACAGCCTATTTTTTATTTCGTTTTTTAAATTTATTTAAAGTCTTACTTTTTAATAAAAGTATGAAAAGAATCCGACTAAAATGAACATATTAGTCTAGCAATTCTCAAATACGAATTCTTTATCGGTAAGTTCAATTCCAAATGCGTCTGCAGTATCTTTAAAGGTCAGGTATCCCTTTACAAAATCAAGTCCGCATCTTAATTCCTCGTCTTCCATAGTAGCCTTCTTCCATCCCTTATCGGCAAGAGCTTGAATATACTTAATTGTTGCGTTTGATAAAGCTGCGGAAGCTGAATTAGCAACTGCGCTAGGAAGGTTTGCAATGCCTATGTGTCTGATTCCGTCTACTACAAACCAAGGGTCAGCATGAGTAGTATACTGGCTCGTCTGGATTGCACCACCCGGTTCTGCATCTATATCTACAATCAGAGAGTTAGTCTGCATAAGCTTTAACATGTCTCTTGAAATAATAGTCAGACCTGGGAACCACTTTACGCAGTTAAATACAATGTCTGCATCTTTAATTTCCTGCTCAACATTAGCTTTATTTGAGAAAAGTGTTCTTACGCCCGGAAGTTTATTAACTATTACATCCTCCAACTTTTTCAGGTCCGTATCCATAAGAACTACTTCAGCATTAAGTCCCATGGCCAGTCTGGCAGCAGAAACTCCAACATTTCCTGCTCCAAATATTACTATCTTCATGGGTTTAATTCCTGGATTACCGCACACGAGCTTACCCGCTCCTCCTGTAGTAGTAAAAGAATAAAAAATACCAGTAAGAAGTCCTACCTCTCCCGCCATCCTGCTCATAGGTTCAAGAAGAGGAAAACGGCCGTCTTTGTCCTTCACGTCTTCGTAAGCCAAAGCTACGCACTTCGACTTAAGCAACGCTTCTGTCTGAGGTTTCCTGTTGGCAGAGTGAATGTAAGTAAACAGAGTATGTCTTTCTTCAAGCAGATCAAACTCGCTGGGCAAAATTTCCTTTACTTTTATAATCAGGTCTGCTGTTTTAAAAACATCCGCTTCCGTCTCCAGCATAGTTGCGCCTGCTGCCTCATACATCTGGTCGGTATATCCGGCTGCTGTTCCCGCTCCTTTTTCAACATAGACCTGATGACCTGCATCTACTAATCTACCTACGTTTGAAGGTATAATAGCAACTCTGAATTCATTTTCCTTAATTTCTTTTGGTAATCCGATTTTCATGGCCTCCCTGTATGATGTATTGTCATTTACAATTGCACAAGTTTTAACTAAAAATACACCATACTCTCCCTTCCTCTAGTCTTTTCATATAATATTATAAGCTATTGCTGCACTATTTTCATTAAAATTTTCATAAAATTGTAAGAAAAATTTGGTGAAAATTTTTAGATAAAATCCATGAAATAAACCCCAAATGACCGTTTATTTTCACAGCAGCAAGATGCCCCACATAAACGGCGGGACATCCTGCATTGGATTGGTTCTGCATGTGAAGGGAATACGATTACTATTCGTATCCAATTACTACACTAATCATGGTTAATATTACTACTGCTACATACATTACGAGCATCAGTTTGCCTACAAATTTTAACCACTTATCGTACGGAATTCCGGCCATACTCAAGCCCGCCATCAATATTCCTGATGTCGGCCACAATGAATTTGACAAACCATCGCCGTACTGGAACGCCAAAACTGCAGTTTGACGCGATATTCCAAGTATATCCGCTAACGGCGCCATAATAGGCATGGTAGTTGCTGCCTGACCGCTTCCGGAGTTTACCAAGAAGTTAATCAAAGTCTGAACGATTACCATCAACCCTGCTGCAACTACTTTTGGAAGTCCATCTAAAGCGCCTGCTAAGCCATGTAATATAGTATCAATAACCTGTCCATTAGTAAGCACT
>CAZYWO010000191.1:0-1914 GCA_964651095.1 uncultured Oscillospiraceae bacterium
AGGGTCTTTTGATAACAAATTGATAACAATCATATAAAAACGATTATTCTCGCTATCAAGTAGTTTACAGGTAGCGGAATAATTCTTGAGTGGCTAATAAATCCATATTATTATAAACGTCCTTAGCTGTGGGTAGAAATTCATGACTAAGGGCGTTTTGTCGTATTATTCGATTCCATCAAGGTTTAATATGCCAAAATTATTGTACAAAAACCTATGAGTTTCCTCATTGTCGGCATACCATTCTTTATCATAATGGCTATCAGCCCATGAATTTTTACCAATTTCACGAATATGTAGGCGTCCGCCAGTTATGGTATATATCCTTATCATGATATTTTTTAGCTACAAGTGTTACAAAAATGCTTGACCACAACACTCTTAGAGCAGGCACGGGAAACAGAACAGTCCAAAAAGCGAGAATGTTTTCGGAAAAATCAATATGAAAGGTAAGGTACAGAATTATGGAAAAACACATCAGGGATGAAAAAACAGGTATCAGATACACACTTCACGGCAAATTATTATTTGCCAGATCTTGAATTACCTGCCGAAGAAGAAAAGTCTATCGGGATATGGAGAAAGAGGCATTTGCACTATCTCAAAGAGCATAAGCGGCTTGTTTATCTCAATCTGCTGACAAGCGGCAGTCTGAATGAATACCTTGTGAGCATAGATGAGCAGGCAGAGAATATGTTTTCTCGGTTGGTAATGGAATATGCTGACAGGCAGGGAGTAACGGAACGGTTGAAGGCGGAAAATCAGCTTGAATGGGTTGGAAAAATGAATAATATCAGGGTATGTGTGAGGGAAGTTGTGGAGCGTGAGATAATCTACGCATAATCGGGTTAGCGGCAAAGAGTAGGCGGATATGCTTTTTGCCGCTGCTTGCTCATTTTTAATTGCATAGATTTGAATATCGAGAAAGATGTATGAAATTCATCAAAAATAGTTGAAAAAAAGAATTGCTCTACGATATACTGTATGTGTCGAATTATTTACAGGAGGATTTCTGGATGGCAGTCAGTTACAAAAGGCTTTGGAAAATTTTGATTGATAAAGATATGAAAAAAAGTGATTTAGAACGAGAAGCACATCTGACCCATTATTCCCTGTCTAAGCTGACAAAAGGGCAAGATGTTTCTACGGATGTTTTATATAAGATATGTTCGGCTTTGGGTTGTGATATTAATGATATTATGGAATTTATTGATGACGATGAGGTACAAAAGTAATGGCAAAGAATGCGAATCTTCATAAGGCAAAAGAAGCCAAAAATGACGAGTTTTATACTCAATATGATGAAATACAGCAGGAATTAAATCATTATGAGGACAAATTCAAAGGAAGAACAATCCTTTGTAATTGCGACGATCCATTTGAAAGTAATTTTTGTAAATTCTTTTTGAGGAATTTTAATTATTTGGGGCTGAAAAGGCTGATTTGCACTTCGTTTAATACTTCTCCCGTTGCGTGGAAACAAATGACAATCTGGGATTATCTCGGAGAACCAGTTGCCGCAGGAAATGGGCACGGTTATGTGATGGATATAAAAGAGGTTCCTATGGCAAATGGAAGAGGCGTTTCAGATGAGGATATTGAAAATCTCCTGAAATCTAAAAAGCGAGGAGTTAAAAAGCTGAAAGGTGATGGGGATTTCCGTTCGGAAGAATGTATAGAATATCTCAAACAGGCGGACATAGTTACGACTAACCCTCCGTTTTCGTTGTTCCGTGATTATGTGGCGTTGCTTATGGAGTATGAAAAGCAGTTTTTGATAATCGGAAATGTGAATGCTATTACTTATAAAGAGATTTTTCCACTCATTAAAGAGAATAAAATGTGGCTTGGGTGCAGAAATCTCAATAAAGATATGTATTTCAATGTAAGAAGCGAGTATCAGAAATATCTGCT
>CAZYWO010000192.1:0-1902 GCA_964651095.1 uncultured Oscillospiraceae bacterium
CTTGCGGATCTGCAGTTTTGCGCGGCGAATGTGATCCGGGCGGCGGTCGAGACTGAACAGTACAAGGTAAATTGGTAATGAGTGTTTAAAGAGAAAAGAGTCATGGATTCTGCGGAATGGGAATAACCATGACTCTGTCTTTTATTCAAAATAGTGTCCATCAACTAAATACTGAAGACTGGATATTGCAGTTTCATAGGAGACTGGTGAAAAAAGCAGATTTTCTGTGATTTGTTTATAGTCCTGCTTATAAATGTTTTTGCTGATGATTTCTCCCAGAATGCAGTTTATATTGATTCCGTCTGCCGCAGATGGGCAGATTGGAAGTGGCGCGCGTAATGCACGAACTTCACTGATCAGGGATGCAAAGGATTCTGGAAGGATAGCATTCTCCAGAATTTTATGTATATCATAAAGGTGTCTGGAGTGGCGGTCTGTATTTCCTGTCATATAGTAGTCGCAAAGAGCAAATACTTTATCGACCAGTGTACGTTCGATAGCCTGGACGGTAATTTCAAACGGCATCAGATTAAATTCTTCAGCCAAGCGTATCTGATTCGACTGCCGTAAGAAGCGATAGATATAATTGTCAGTCATGCGTACTGTTGTTGGAAATGGAAGCAGGGCTATATAGGTTTCAATAACCAGTTCTGTCTTGATTTCCAATACCGATGCATAAATAGACGGATACGCGGCACGATAGCAGTTGTAATTGCGGCGGCTTCGGGTTTGCTCCAAATTGGTAATTGGAAAGCTCAGAGTATCCATGGAAGCAATAATGGCTTTTTTGAGCTGGCGTTTTTTACTTTCACCGGGGATGCTTTCCGAAGCAGCGTAGGAGATATCAATATCTTCAGAGAAACGGTCAAGGATCTGATAGCATTTAGTCAGAGAGGTCCCTCCCTTGAATACCATTCCTTTAATACGTCCAGAAAGCTCCCGTAAGGCAAGTGTCACATAGTAATCTTTCTCTACAATATTTGGTGGTATATGCAGTTCTAAGGAAGTGGCAGTGACCAATTCCTCGAAAGCTTCTTTATCCTGATGTAAATTCATAAATCAATCCTCCTTCGATGAGTTTTTTAGCGGTATTTCCGGTAATCGCTGGCATGATCTCAGTTAGCTGTGTTTGCGAAAAACCCTTTTCACGGATATAGTTTTTGTAAAGAGTCAGGGCATCCTCTTTTTCTAACTCTGCATATCGGTCCATTTGTCCAACGGCATCAATTACTTGCAAAAGTTCTGCATTTTCCTGCGTCACAGTGACTGCAGGGCGTTTCAGACGAATGGACTGTCCGCCAACAGTAACGATACGGCCTTTTGTAGATTCTTTATTTGTCACAATTTCCATTACTGCAGGCATCTGGGTGGTCAGCCCGATCTGGTTGGCAAAAAAAGCACCAGAGAAGTATCCGAAAGTAAAGGAATCATTTCTTATATATTTGCGGATAATGACTTTTAAAGGATCCATATAAGTTTTGCTTAACAATCGAGATGCTTTGGGAAGGTAGTAGATGCCTGTATCAAACCGTACCAGGTCGCCGGATTTTACCATACGTTTAAAATACTGTCGCAGGGAATTTTCACTCATATTATCAAACTGTAGGTCGCTGATAAAAATAGGTTCATTATACCCGTATGTCTTTTCCAGATATTCTTTTAACATAGATTCATCCACTCCTTTCACCTCCATAATACTATATTTATACCTAAGAAGTCAATAAATATGTCGCTTATATTTTGGACAGAATATCTGGAAATATTCTTTATCAGGTAAAAGGATGTCTTAAGTCAGAAGAATTTGTTTTGGATTACTAGGTTTTCATTCTAAAATATGGCAAATCAGTGGATACGGGTATTGCACAGATAAAGGATAAAAGATATGACATGGGATTGGAAAAA
>CAZYWO010000193.1:0-1878 GCA_964651095.1 uncultured Oscillospiraceae bacterium
GTTTGTATTAAATACAGGTATTTCCATACCGACACGGCTTTCCCCAGAGCTGATCCTCCCCAGCAATCCTGCCGCCCATGGCTGTATGTTAGTAGTTTCATCTACGCTTGTAAACTTTTCAAGAGATGTATATGGGTGTTTTAGCCCTTTCATCGTTTTCGGAGCCGGTACAGGTTCAAGCTTAAATGCCGACTCGCTTGTATGGCGTATAAAATCCGTACCTCTGAAGATTTCAAAATTGCTGCGGCATGTGTCGCTGTACAGTGCGCAAAACAAGCAGCCGAAACAGTTATCGTTGAATTCACATGTTTCTCCCGAAATTTCGACCCCTTTACACTTGTGAATTATGGTGTACTGCTCACTCTTTTTCGATTTTAGGCGATTATTTACAAAATCATCTATGCTTTTATACTTTTTAAAGCTGTAAATCACTTGTTCTTCTCCATTTCTTCGACTACCTTTTCAGCCAGTCCAACGGCTCTTTCGTCGGAACCCTCCCGCAAAACTCTTTCATTTATAATTGTCAGGGGAATAAGCAGGTCGCTGTCAGTACCGTCAATGTCGAAAGGTATTCCTGCAATATCAGCAATTTCCGCCTCTGTAGTCATAATATCCAGCGCAGTGTTTCCAGGTGAAAAGAAAGCCTCTTTATCCTTTTCCATAGCTTTGATCAATGCACTGAAGGATAATGGCTTATTTAATTTGCTGTAATGATTTAACGCCCAAACGAAAACGAATCGCCTGTCCAATATGTTTCGGTTATATTTCATGGTGGCTCGCCTCAAGTCCTCGCCGCCGTTTTCTCTCAAAGAGCCTACATTCTTATGTAGGTGCGAGTAAGAAAGCGGATTTTCAACGTATCTTTTACTGTGAAAAACAGCGTCGCAAAGGGCGGTTTTTCTATAGCTGCGAACGGTCAGCTCGCTACTGTTCAAAAAATCTCTGTATCTGAGATGGGCTACTCTTGTCGAGTTATCATATTTTTCGATTTGCGGCTCAAGCAGTCCAACTGCTACGCACCAGCCTATAATTCTGGACATAGTTCTTGTATTGCTATCCTTTTTGCTGTCGGTCGATATGTTTATGTATTTTTTTACTCCGCTGCCATCTGTATATACTACAGTTTCGTCTGTTTTGGGATAGCTTAAATATATTCCCGAATAGAAGAACTTGTCAGATTTGCCGCGTAATTTGCTCAAAAGCCCGATTACGACTCCATAGGATAACACGCCTTTAAGGGCAATTTCTTCCCATTCTTTCGAGTTAAAGTCTGAATTTACCCACCTTTCTCCGCTTTCGCTGATCTTAAACGTTTTACCGCTGCGACTGATGAAACCCAGAGCCTCTAAAGAGCCTCCTATGTCGCTGACTGCTTTTGACTTGGTTGAATCGCTGTCGACAGATTGGGTCGCATAGCATTTTGAAGCGTTCAGAGGGTTCACTAAGAAAGGACAGCATTTTATTCCAACGCAGTCTATTAGCTGTTTGCAGTAGTTGTGCACGTTATATTCGTCGTCTTCATCATATTTTATATTTTTGAGGGAAAATTCCTTAGTTGTCCCATATTTTTTATACAGCGACGTCAGTATATAGTATAGACACTCTAATCGGCTTCCGTATTTTCTGTTAAGTAGCATTGACATAGTGATTTCCTCTTTTTTAATTTTGATGCAAGTTTACTGTCGCGTCTTATGCCGACATGTGATTCCGTTTCTAAATATGTTGGTTTTACCGCCTAAGCGTTAATATCATTTAGGCGGTCTATCAGCAAGCTTTAAGTATGTATAATGTGTATCATGTGTTTGCTGTGTTTAATATGCTTAATGCACTTAATATGCTTTATATACTCCCTATATCGCTTACAAATATCACTTCATA
>CAZYWO010000194.1:0-1818 GCA_964651095.1 uncultured Oscillospiraceae bacterium
ACCATTTAGAGGGTTTACACAATACTTGAAACAGACTCGAAATAATGTTGGGTTTACCTAAAATAATGGACTTTATGATTTTGCCCGGCGCATCGTTACCAGCCTTGGTTTTATATAATTCGATCAGCTTAATTAGGTTAGTGCATGACTCAGAACTGATCTCTTGCCCCTTGTATAAAGGCAAATCCTCTTGAGGCGCAACACAATACCAAAACTCCTCTATCTTTTTCATTTTATTTTCACCTCATCTTGACTTTTTGACCAATGTGTTGTACAATGACTACAGTTACTGTACAAGGAGGTCTCTTATGGTTGATTTATATTTGCTCTGTGCGGACTTAAAAAACAATCAATCCGGATTCAGACAAAAAACCACATTTATTATATCACAGATTTATTCCAAACTCAAGCACCCAACTTTAAAAACCGAAAAAGTAATTGCCGGATGGAAAGAAGAATTTCGCTACATATACGGAGATATTACTACGAACTTATCGAGTAACAGCAAACTTAAAAAGAATGAGTTACTCGATGCATATGGGATATGTGCTACTCCGGACATTGACGAGATTGAGACGTTGCAACTTCTGTTTTTTTCTATTCAAACCTACTTTAGCCTTTTAACGAAATACATTATGAAGAGTACACTCCAAGGGATTCGTGATGAGAACGGCTTTTCTCATGAAGAGATTATTCTGGGCGAATTTGCAAAAGAATATGGCATTGTGAATTACTGCTCGATGGACTGGTACTGCTGGCCGTTGTATGAGTTAGACCATGGCTTTTCAGAAATCATGGAAGACATACATAGCAATGTTGAGAACTACCGGTCTTTAATAAGCATAGATGATTTCCAATTAAACAATAATTATGACTTCATTAAGCAAATCTATGAGGCTGTTATACCTAAAGAACTCCGTCATGCACTGGGCGAATACTATACTCCGGACTGGCTTGCCGAATCAACCCTTAAAAGTGCTTTAAAGTCTTACGGAGATGATGCCGATATCAGAAAGCTTTCCATCATTGATCCAACCTGTGGTTCCGGAACTTTCTTGGTTAAGTCCATCGCCGCCAAAAGGAAGGCAGGATGTGGTTTGTCAGAAATAACGTCCACTGTTAGCGGGATAGATATAAATCCTCTTGCCGTACTAACAGCAAAGACTAATTATTTGCTGTCAATTATAGATTTAATTGATGGCTACAGCCCTATAAACCTGCCAGTTTATGTTGCAGATATAGTAAAACTGGGCAGCCCTGTTGAAGAATATATTAACAATAATACTACTGCTTCTGATAATCCATCTGTTGAAATTAGAATTAACATCTCAAAGGATAAAATAGCCGTCAACAGCCTTGAAAAGGCAGATATCATTATAGGAAACCCGCCATGGGTCAATTGGGAGTACATGCCGGAACAGTATCGACAAGGCTCTCAACATATCTGGATAGATTACAATTTGTTTTCAGCTAAAGGTCGTGATTTAAGCTTTTCTAAAGAAGATATTTCTGTTCTCATCACATATATAGTAATGGATAAGCTCCTAAGGGATGGTGGAGTCATTGGTTTTGTCATTAGGCAGGGCGTTTTCAAGTCTGCGCAAAACGGTGTGGGCTTTAGGAAATTCAAAATTAAAGATACCGGTATCAAAGTAATAAAGGTCGAAGACCTTTCAAGGATACGTGCTTTTGGAAATGCCACAAATAGTATTGCTCTATTTTTCGCTAAAAAAGGATTAGATAATGTATATCCTGTACCATATTATATATGGGAAAAGAGAAAAGATCTCAAGAAATGCTCTTTTGGAACGTATTCTC
>CAZYWO010000195.1:0-1817 GCA_964651095.1 uncultured Oscillospiraceae bacterium
ATATCCGGTGTAGCAACTACTACATCAAAATCAAACCAGTTTTCAGTCTGAATTTTCTGAGCCATATCTTCAGCTCCTACGTAGTCAGCGCCGGCAGCCTCTGCTTCTGCTGCCTTAGGTCCTTTTGCAAATACCAGAACCTTTTTAGTTTTACCTGTTCCGTGAGGAAGAACGATAGCGCCTCTAACCTGTTGGTCTGCGTGTCTTCCGTCAACACCAAGTTTGATATGAACTTCAATAGTTTCATCGAATTTTGCTTTTGAAGTTGCAACTACTGTTTCCATAGCGGCAGGTACTTCAAATAATGTTGCCTTATCATAGCTGGCAACCAGCTCTCTGTACTTTTTACCTCTCTTAGGCATTTTTACCTCCTTGTGGTATTAACGGCGTGTGCCTCCCACTTAAAATTAATCTTCAATAACGATTCCCATGCTTCTTGCAGTACCTTTAATCATTTCTGTAGCTGATTCAAGATTTGCTGCATTTAAGTCCGGCATTTTAATTTTTGCAATTTCTTCTGCCTGCGCTCTTGTCAGAGTAGCAACCTTCTTCTTGTTAGGTTCTCCAGATGCTACTGTAAGACCTGCGGCTTTTTTTAGAAGAACTGCTGCCGGTGGAGTTTTAGTGACAAATGTAAATGATCTGTCAGCATAAACCGTGATTACTACCGGAATAATCATTCCCGGCTGATCCTGAGTTCTTGCATTAAACTGTTTACAGAAGTCCATGATGTTAACGCCCTTCTGACCTAATGCAGGACCTACTGGAGGTGCTGGAGTAGCATTTCCGGCTGCAATTTGAAGTTTAATATAACCTTCTACTTTTTTAGCCATTTTCCTTTCTCCTTTCTTTAGATTTTATGCAAAGACCTTATCAACCTGTGTGAACTCCAATTCAACAGGCGTGTCTCTTCCAAACATAGAAACCTTAACTTTCAGTACTTGTTTCTCTTTATTAATCTCTTCTACTGTGCCCATAAAGCTTTCGAAAGGACCGCTGATCACCCTTACTGTTTCTCCGATTTCCACGTCTAGGTCGATATAAACTTTTTCTATACCCATTCTTGCCACTTCTTCATCAGTTAACGGAATAGGTTCGGAGCCATGACCTACGAAACCTGTAACACCTTGTGTATTTCTGACAAGGTACCACGACTCGTTGGTAACAATCATCTTTATAATTACGTAACCCGGAAACATCTTTCTCGTTTTAATCTTACGTTGTCCGTCTTTTATCTCAACTCTGTCTTCGGTAGGTACAACAATGTCAAGAATCAAATCTTGCATTCCGCGGTTCTCAACCATCTTTTCAATATTCACTTTTACTTTATTTTCGTGGCCTGAGTAGGTATGCACAACGTACCACTTAGCTTTGCCATCACCTCTAAGTCCTTCACCCTCTAAAGGAGAAACACCTTTGATTTCAAATTCAGACATATTCGTACCTTCTCTTTTAACTTAGTTTAAGTAACAATTCATTCTAAGCTAGCTTAAAGTTCCGCCTAAAATTGCCTTTAAAGCTGCCAATACGCCTGTATCAATAATCCAGAAGCCTAAAGCGAAAATGGCGCATGTTGCGATTACAACTGCTGTATAAGAAATTACTTCCTTTTTAGTAGGCCATACTACCTTTTTCATTTCAAGTCTAACGCCCTTAAAATATTCTTTAAAGCCGACTTTTTTATTTGCTTGTTCCTTAGCCATAATTCTCTCTCCTTATTTAGTTTCTTTATGAAGAGTGTGTTTCTTACAGAACTTGCAGTATTTCTGCATTTCAATACGATCCGGATCATTCTTCTTATTCTTCATTGTATTGTA
>CAZYWO010000196.1:0-1569 GCA_964651095.1 uncultured Oscillospiraceae bacterium
TGACGGTCTACAGCAGGGATGACATTCTCTTCACCATGAAGGACGGAACGGAAATTAAGTCCTAATCTTATAGATACGCAAACGCCTCGCTACTGAGTTTGTTTCCGGTAGCGAGGCGCTTTCTGATATTAGTCATCGTTTGGCAGATACCAACCGTGTTCACGGTGAGCAACTGGCGCATAAGGAATCTTATCACCCTAATCTCTTTTTCTTATTTCATCATCAAATCTCAATAATAGCTTTTGTAATATGTCGGTCTCTGAAAATTTGCCACCGGAAGAGCAGGATGCCACTCTGACTTTTTCACGTTCCGCGTTTAATACGTCATCGGTCGCTGTTTCAAACCACTTGGGACTATACATATTAGCTTCCTTAATTCCCTCGCTCAGGTTCTTCCACAAAGCTTTGATGGCATCTTTATTTTTCAGACCGAGAACAACAGAAATAATTGTAGGAACGCTTATACCAGCAAGGATAAGTTGAGTTTTATGTGACTTTATCCACGCAACAAAATCCTTTTTTTCATTCTGAACTTCTTCTGCAACCGTTTCGTCTTCTGCAACCATTTCGTCATTAACAGACTTTTCTTCTTCGCTCATAACATAATCTCCTTTCATCCTATCACTGATTTTGTGCCTTTGCACCCCCTGCCTTTGAAATGCACCCCCTAAAATGGATTTGCACCCCCTTGATTTTCAGGCGGCAAGGCTATCGCTGAATTGTATTAAACTCTTCGCTTTAATTTCATATACCGTCCCGCTGTAAGGTTCGATCATTTCTGCGATCAGTTTTACAACGCATGCCGGTGTATAGAATTCACCGTCTTCCTTTGTACCGGAAGCTGCATAAACCTGAAGGAAGTATTCGTAGACGCGACCGATTAGATCTTCCTCTTGGAATCGCTTCTCGTCGATTTTGTTTACCTCATCAATCAGACGCTTCAGCTTGGATTTATCAGCACCAAGCGTAGCATATAAGTTTTTAGATATAGCACCCTTTAAAGCAGGATTGCTATCTTCTATATCAGCCATCGCCTGATCGATGATAACTGCAATGTCATCAGAAGATGCGTGGTTTACTATGTATGACCAGCGTGCAGTCTCCTTCAGGAAGAATACATTTTCAGCGTTATATGAGGACACCTTGTTCTGCAGGATCTCCACCAACTTCGGATCATCGTCCTTATGCTCCTCCGCAATCTGAACATGACGCTTTTCAAATTTATCTCCCGCAAATTTTAGAAATACCAGCCCAATAACTGCGTCTCTATTCTTTTCCGTGCTACCAACGCCACGTAATGCTACGCGGCAATTCCATAAAACTGTTTCAAGGGAAACCGATGTGTCTTTAGCTTTTGCTGCTCTTGCCATTAAATTTATCCTCACTTCCAGCCCCATGATAATGAGGTACATTTTTATTTTAGTAAACTGTAGTCCCTTAACCCGGACTTACCAATTATTCTTCTGCTATTTTATTTTCGTTATCATCGGATGAGCCGCCGGAACGAATCCAGTCATCCACCTCGGACAGTTTAAACTTCCACATCCTGCCAACTTTGTATGCTGGCAT
>CAZYWO010000197.1:0-1528 GCA_964651095.1 uncultured Oscillospiraceae bacterium
TTCAGTTCCTCCTCGTTGGCTTTGAGCCGATTGAATCGGGTTTCACACTCCGCTTTCCATGCGGCGTAGGCTTCCTCCACCGTGGACGCACCGCGCATCAGCGGATGCCGCTTAAAATCCCATGAAATTTCATAGTCGTCCCATTCCTCTTTAGATAAATCGATGTTTTGTTTTGCAAGGGTTCTGATTTGATCCTTGTGCTCTTCAGAGAATATAATCGGTAATTTTTTAAGATAACCGGATTCAAAGCCAAGTGTTGGCGACAACATATTTAGCAAGTATTTTGTAATCTTTGAATTCAGAAGCCCAGTTAAATAGTACAGATCTACATCCGTATCTGGAACAATGCACTGTCCTCCATTGCTAAAAATAAACCCATCTCCAAACCATCTAAACGAAGGTTCTGAACAAAGAACGCTCCAAGTGATACCCTTTCTAAAATAGTACTGAATGTTTGTAATAGTTCTTGTGATGGAATTATATTTTCTAATTGCATTAGCTTTCATTTCGCTTCCATCATTTTCCCAATTAACCACAGTGAAATTATTGCCGTAATACTTACGGAATTCACCACCATGATTTATTGGGAACCATTTTTTCTTCGAGTTTTGAGCCTCCTCAATATCATGTGCGTTCCACATTACTTTCTGAATGTCAACTTCATGCCAGAAATGTATATAATAGTCGTTATCTAAGGTTTTTAATCCTTGCCTCGGATTGGCGACATATTCCAAGAGCTTCCCATCTTTAAATACATTCGGGTTTTCGAGCCAATATCCGAATGCGTTGCCGGGAATAAATTCAAACTGTTTCTGAAGCACTGTGTATGTTGGTGCCCTATGATCAAGATAGGCCTGTTCTTTTTCAGCTTGGCTTTGATAGTCAACAAGTCTTACATATGTGCCAGCATATTCTTTTAAATATGATTTTCTTAATATCCATGTCGTTGTCTGAACAACTTCACCATTTATTTCTTCAAAAGCATGTGCACCTAAATGGTTCATACAGATAAAATTTTTATCAATCAGCTCAGCACGCAGCTGTTCGAAACTTGATAGAAACATCCATGAATGCATTGTGATCATAGCTTGCATTCCATGTATTTTTGTCATCTGCAATGTGCGAAGGATAAAAGCAGAAAACAAGTCTGCTTTTCCAGCCGGATAGTCTTTAACAATTTTGTTAAGGAGAACGGTATTCATATTTCTCCCACCCATATACGGCGGATTCGTGACTACTGCATGATACTTCTGCGCCATCGTCTGCGCCACCTGCACTAGCGGCTTTAACTGCTGTAAAGTCACATCACGGTGCATAGAGATATCCTGTTCCACCTCATCAAAACGGGCATAAAGCGCAGACCAGTCCTGCGGCGTGACAGTCAGAATGGAACCATACTCCTTGGCATCGTGCAACTCCTTAATAATCGTCTGCATTGCCGTTTTGAGTTCCGCTCTGTTGTCGCAAAAATAATCAAGGGCAAAGCTGTCGAGATGATTGCTTTCTTCGATGGCATAAACATGAGGCT